>CAYVJX010000032.1:0-13011 GCA_964451895.1 uncultured Bacteroidaceae bacterium
AAATCGAAGCCAAGTTTGCCGAAATCGACGCCATGTACAAGAAATTCCAGAACGATGCCCCGCTTCTGACGCAGGATATGCGCAACCGCCGCGAAAACGAAATCGTGGTTAAGGAACGCGCCGCCAAAGACTTGCAGAAAAAACGTTTCGGTGTGGACGGCGACCTTTTCAAACGTCGTCAGGAATTGGTACAACCCATTCAGGACAAGATTTATACGGCTATCGAAAAACGCGCCAAACAGCGGCAGTACGTGTTTGTGTTCGACCGTAGCGACAGCAGCGGCATCATGTATGCCGATCCGCGCAACGATATCAGCAACGACGTGCTCAAGGATATGGGCTACGAACCGGGCAAGGCAGCCGATAATAAGGCGGAATAGCCAGAGAGGAAACCTTTTGAAGTAAGAAAATTTTAAAGACAGATAATGAAAAAGATTCTTTTGACGGCAGCTTTCGTGGCTGCCTTGATGTCGGGAGCAGGCCGTGTCTGCGCCCAAGGAAAGATAGGCCATGTGAACGCGATGGAAATGATTCAGCTTATGCCGGAAGCCGACTCGGTGCAGGCCGCCTTACAGGCTTACGCCAAGGATTTGCAAGACAATATCGCCACCATGCAGACCGAAGTGCAGAACAAGTACGCCGAATATCAGAACAACCAGAGCCAGTGGTCGGAACTGATCAAGCAGACCAAGGCCAAGGAAATTCAGGATATGCAGGTCCGTCTGCAGGAATTTTCCGCCCAGGCTGAGGAAGATTACCAGCAGAAGACCCAGGAGTTGCTTCTGCCGCTCAACAATAAGGTAAAAGACGCCATCGAAGCGGTGGCCAAGGAAGGCAAGTTCGCCTATATTCTCGATGCCGGAAGCACCAATCTTTTCTTGGGTTCGGAAGCCATCGACGTTACCTCTCTGGTAAAGAAGAAACTGGGCTTGCCCGATATTCCGGTAAACAAAACCATGCCCCGGTAGTTTCAGCACTTTCAGCATTCTACGGATATGGCACGCAAGGTAATCGTTACGGGCGGCTTGGGCTTTATCGGGTCGCATACGGTGGTTGAACTGCAACAGAAAGGCTATCATGTGGTGATAGCCGACAATCTTTCCAATTCTTCGTTGGATACTTTAGACCGTATCACCAAGATAACGGGTCAGAAGCCTCAGATGGAGGTGGTCGATTTGGCCGACCGTAAGGCCTGCCTTGCTTTTTTCAAGACCCATGCCGATGCGGATGCCGTGATTCATTTCGCTGCTTCCAAGGCTGTGGGCGAATCGGTTCAGAAACCCTTGCTTTACTACCGCAACAATCTGGATTCCCTGCTCTATACGATTGAGGGAATGCAGCAGGGTTCCTGCCGCAAGCTGGTGTATTCCAGCTCGTGTACGGTTTACGGCCAGCCCAAACAGCTGCCGGTTACCGAACAGACACCCCGTCTGGAGGCCGAAAGTCCTTACGGCAACACTAAACACATCAGCGAAGATATACTCACCGACCTCACCAAAGGCGAGTTGCCTCCCGACGGCAAGCCTTTCCGTGTTTTGGCCTTGCGTTATTTCAATCCTATCGGCGCGCATCCTTCGGGTTTGATCGGCGAGCTTCCCAATGGCGTGCCGGGCAACCTGATGCCTTTCATCACCCAGACGGCGGCCGGCATACGCCCCTGCCTTCAGGTTTTCGGCAACGACTACGACACGCCCGACGGCACGCCCGTGCGCGACTACATCTACGTCTGCGATTTGGCGCAGGCGCATGTGGCGGCTATGGAATACCTCGATAAAGACGGTGCGGCGGGCATCGATTTCTTTAACCTCGGCGCGGGCCGCGGCTATTCGGTGCTGGAAGTGATCGAAAGTTTTGAACGCTCCACGGGGCAAAAACTCAACTATAAGATTACGGGTCGCCGCGCCGGGGATATCGAACAGATCTGGGCGGACACCGGCAAGGCTGAGCGCCTTTTGGGATGGAAGGCTCATACCGGCATCGACCAGATGACTTTAAGCGCGTGGAAATGGCAGCAAAACTTGGAGCGCGCCAAATAGAGGATCTTATAGCCTCCTGCCTCGCCTTTACACCCACTTTCGAGCAAACGGAACTGATAAAGTGCCTGACGGCCTTTATTCTCGATTTCCGCTCGGAAGTGGGTTTTGTATTGCAGGGCTATGCCGGAACGGGAAAGACTTCGGTAGTGGGCGCGTTGGTCAAGGCCTTGCCGCAGCTGAACATCAACACCGTGCTGCTTGCCCCCACGGGCCGCGCCGCCAAAGTGCTTTCTGCCTATTCGGGTCAGCCGGCCTACACGATTCACAAGCAGATTTATTACACCGGACAGGATCAGGAGGGGCGTATGCAGACCTCCCTGCGTTCCAACCGCTCCCGCAACACGCTTTACATTGTGGACGAAGCCTCGATGATAGGCGAAGAGAACAGCCTGCTTTTCGATTTCTTCAGTTACGTGCAGGCCGGCTACCGTTGCCGCGTGCTGCTGTTAGGCGATACAGCGCAGTTGCCGCCCGTGGGTTCGGATTACAGCCCGGCTTTGGATATCGATTACCTGCGTTCCTGTTTTCCTCTCGATTTCCGGGGCTTTTGCCTGCAAGAGGTGATACGGCAGGGCAAAGGCTCTCTGGTGTTGGAAAACGCCACGGCATTGCGCCAGAAAACGGCTCAAGAAGAGGTTTCCCTGCCGCTGTTCAACCTGCACTATCCCCAAACCATTCCCGATTTGGAACGCATCGGCGGCGAGGAGCTCGAAGAATGCCTGCAGAACGAATACGCCAAACGCGAGCGCGAGGATATAGTATTCATTACCCGCTCCAACAAACGCGCCAACATGTTCAACAACGAAATCCGGGCGCGGATTTTCGGTTGCGAGGGCGAACTGTCGGCAGGCGATTTGCTCATGATTCTCAAAAACAACTATTTTTGGATTCCCAAGGAGAGCGACATAGGTTTTCTGGCAAACGGAGACACGATGGAAGTGCTCAAGGTAAAGCGGCGCGAGGAACGCTACGGCTTCCGTTTTGCCGATATCGAGGCGCGTTTGGTGGACTATCCCGAACAGCCGCCGGTAGAGGTAAAGGTACTGCTGGATGCTTTGGATTCTCCCGAGGCGAGCCTGCCGCATGCCCGGATGCGGAGCCTATACGAGGCGGTGATGCAGGATTATGCGCATATACCACTCAAAAGCAAGCGTTTGCAGGCGGTCAAGGAAGACCCGTTTTTCAATGCCTTGCAGGTAAAGTACGCCTACGCGCTCACCTGCCACAAGACCCAGGGGGGGCAGTGGCCGTGCGTGTTCGTGGAACAGGGCTATTTTACGGAAGACATGCTCGATACCGAGTATCTCCGCTGGCTCTACACGGCATTGACCCGAACCACCCGAAAGACATATTTGCTTAATTTCTCCGATAAATTTTTTGAAGATGAACGCTTCGGATAACATGGCGGAACTGCCGCTTTCTCAAGAACTGGTGCGCCAGTTACCCAATCCGGCCTATGTGCTCGATTTGGAACTGTTGGACCGCAACCTCGAAAAGATACGGCAGGTGGCCGACCGCACAGGTGTGGAGATTATCCTTGCCTTGAAAGGTTTTTCCATGTGGGGGGCTTTTGGCCGCCTGCGCGATTACGGTTTCTGCAACGCCACGGCCAGTTCCCTATGGGAAGCGCGCCTCGCGCTCGAAGAAATGGGGCATCCCGCCTATACCTACGCGGTAACCTATGCGCCCGAAGAAATCGAGGAGATAGCCTCGCTCAGCAGTCACCTTACCTTTAACTCGCTGGGGCAGTTCGAGCGTTTTTCGGGCATCGCCAAGACTGTCAACGCTCGTCTTTCGATGGGTTTGCGCGTGAACCCGGAAATCAGCTCCGTGGGAGTTGACCTGTACAATCCCTGCGTGCCGGGCTCGCGTCTGGGCGTGCGGCTTTGCGATTTGCCGAGCCCGGAGGAACTTCCGGCGCTACTGGAGGGTTTTCACTGCCATGCGCTCTGCGAGTCGGATGCCGAGGCGTCTTGCAACCTCATAGACCGTTTTGAAGAAAGGTTCGCCGCTTACCTGCCGCAGCTCAAATGGGTCAATTTCGGCGGCGGACACCTGATGACCCGCCAAGGCTACGACACGGAAAAGCTTATCGCGCGCTTAAAGGCTTTTAGGCAAAAATGGCCGCAGTTGCAGGTGATTCTTGAACCGGGCGCGGCTTTTGTATGGCAGACCGGCTATCTGCTGGCGCGGGTGGAAGACGTGGTGCAGAACGGAGGCACGGCGGTGGCCATCATGAACGTGTCTTTTACCGCCCACATGCCCGACTGTCTAGAACAGCCTTACTATCCCGTGGTCTATGGGGCGGTTCACGCCGAGCCGGAAGAAAAGAAGGAGGGTAGGGAATATCGTTACCGTTTGGGCGGCAACAGCTGTCTTGCCGGCGATTTCATGGGCGACTGGCTGTTTGAAAAACCGCTTCGCCCTGGCCATTTGCTGCTCTTTAACGATATGATACACTATACTTTTGTAAAGACCACCACCTTCAACGGCGTGCATCATCCCTCGCTGTGCATGGTTCGGAAAAACCAAGTGGTCTATCGCCGCGATTTCGGTTACGAAGATTTTAAAAGCCGCCTTTCGTAAGGCTTCGGGCGGATTGCAGGATATAGGCCGATTCAGGCCCTGCGTTGAACAGCAGGTCAAGAATGCTCAGATGCCCTGTCGCCTGGCTGCATGGAAAGGTCTGCAGGTAGGGTTGGAACTCGAATTTGGCTTCTTTCTTGGGGCTGAAATCAAGCGGCGGCGTGTAGGGGGTATCGGTTTCGCCTTGGGCTTTTTCCCATGGAATCCTTTCCGCAGGCAGTTTGAGTTTTTTCAGCAGCACATCCGTAATCTGCGCGTTGAGGTCGCATAGGTTGCGGTATTCCTTTTCGAAAAAAGGAGCTATATCGTCTTTGTAGTACAGGAAAAACGGCGATTTGTTGTAGGCGGTGCAGATACTGCGCCAATGGTCGCGTTGCCAGTGTTTGGCGGTGTCGGTGGCTATTTTTGCCGCCGGGGTATGGTTGCCCCAGGTCTTGATGCAAGGCACGGAGAGGCTTTGCACGCCTTGGGAAGTAACAATCAGGCAGCGGTTGCGGAAAGTCTGCTTGAGGTAGTGTTCCTGTGTGTCAATGGTGAACACGCCTGCCTGGGCTATGGCGGCAAAGTAATCCAGCGGAGGAAAATAGGCGGTGCAGAGGCGTAGCATGGCTTAGGGTTTGATGATTTTTTGAACCGCTTGGCGGCTTTCGGATTGCAGGAAATACATGCCGGAGGGCAGACGGCTTATATCAACATAATGCAGCCCCTCCTGCCACGAAAAACGTTTCAATACACGGCCTTGGCCGTCTAAAAGCCGGTAGATGCCTTTTTGCGGAATACGCGCGTAAAAGCCGTTTTGGGCAGGGTTGGGAAATAGGATGGTGGTTGGCTGTTGCAGCGGCTTTTCTTCGTTCTTTACTTCTTCTTGCGCCGCCCCCCAGGCCTTGCCGTTAAAGTATTGCAGTCCGCCGCATTGGTTGCCTGCCGTCAGTTCGGGCAGCCCGTCGCCGTTCCAGTCGTGCAGCAGAGGTGCGGCGTGTATGCCCACCTTGATTTTCCGCCCGTTTTCCGAGGCTTTCCCAAGCAAACGGAAACTGCCTTGCAGATTGCCCGAAATATGGTCGTAGAGAAATACCTCTCCGTTCTCGCTGCCGCAGGCCAACAGGATTTCGCCTTGGCGGTTCTTGTAAAAACTCGGCCGGGAATAGCCGAAATTCGAGAAATCGCGGTCTATCACATCCACACCGCCCAAACTATCGGTTATTTTTTCAAAGGCCGGGAAAAGCCCGTTTCCGCCGTTTTTCTGAATGCCCGTATTTTTGAAGAAACTCAGGCTCCCTTTGGCGATGCGGCGCGGGGCAGCCTGCCATACGTGTTGCTTCTCGCCGGTAATCAGATCCGGCAGCCCGTCTTGGTCAAGGTCGAACAGCACGGGCGCAGAGAATCCGCTCAGTTCGATATTCAGAAACAGGCTGTCGCACAAATCGGCATCCATGCCGTTTTCATGCAGGCGGAACAGCCATAGCCTGCCGTCTTCCATGCCCAGCACCATTTCGTCCCTGCCGTCTTGATCCAAATCGGCAAAGGATGGGTGCAGGGCGCGCAGCCCGTAGCGCGAAAGCCCTAAGTAATCGTCGGTCTTGAGTTCAAAAGCGGGCTGTTCATCTGTGCCCGTGTTTTCCAAAAGGCAGAGCGAGGCGGTATGTCGGGTGCGCCAGCTGCCGCCCTGATAAAAGGCATCGGTATGCCTGCCGTAATTGCCCACCACAAGGTCGGTCTTGCCGTCGTGGTTGTAGTCGTAGGCCACCGGCACCGCCCCCGTTCCGAAATCCAGCATACGGTCTTGCAGAAAGTCTTTCTGCCGCAAGACACCGTAAGCCGCTCCGCCTCCGGTATCGGCATAAAGCCACAGGCTTTGCGCGCCTTGGGCGTTGAACGGGTCGGTCTCGAAAGGCGAAACCACATAGCAGAGGCTGTCTTTCCAAACCACCGTCGAAAGGATGGGAAAGTTATACAGACGGCTCGGCGTGGAAAGCGGAAAAACCGTGTCGTAGCTTGTGATGCGCGCCTGTTGCGGCGTTCCCCCGTTATGCAGAAAGAATAGGCCTGGATAACCCACATCGCCCAACACCAAATCGAACAGTCCGCTGTTGGGGTTCTTTACGGCGAATATCGTGGAACCGGCGTGTTTGGCGGCGTTCTTAGCGGCGGTTGATTGTTCGCGCCAGCTGCAGCTGTCGAGGATAATGGCGTTCGATTCCTCGTTTTCCACAAAGCAACCCCAGCTCCAGTCTTCGGTCTTGAGCAGGAAAGTGTCGGCGTGGTACCCTTCTTCCACGGCAAAGTTGCGGTAATAGAGCAAAAAATCGCCCGTGGAGGGAACCCAGAAGTTGAGCACGTCCAAATCGCCGTCGCCGTCTATATCGGCAATTACGGGATAGTCCGCCCAGGTGCAGTAAAGAGGCGAGGAACGCCCGAACATCTGTGCCGGAAGCCCGTCGGAAACAAGTTCGAATTGCAGGCGGTAGCCCTCGGATGTCTGTTCGGAGATGTTTTTGTAGAGGCTGATGCCGGAAATACCGTTGAACGTGAACAGGTCTTGCCGCCCGTCTTGGTTGTAGTCGTGCGCCTGCACCCAGTATTGCAGCGGCGGCAGAAGGTGCGCCATATCCGGCAGCAGTTGCCAGTCGTGCGAGAAGCAAAGCACGCGCGAACCGATACGGTCAAAGGCTATATAGTCGTTTTGGCCGTCTCCGTTGAGGTCTATGGCGGCAAAATGGCAGGCGTTGAGTCCTCCGGCCCATGCCAAAGGCAGGTTTTTCCCGTTTACGGTAACTTGGGGCGGCTGTTCCTGCGCCTTGCCGGGCAGGATACCCGATAGCAAAAAGGCAAGGAACGCACAGATACAAAAAACGCCGGAAAGAATCCGACGTTTTTCATGCTTATTCGGCATCATTTCTAAAAGTGAGAGCCTCGCAAGAGATTTGAACTCTCGACCTGCTCATTACGAGTGAGCTGCTCTACCGCTGAGCTAACGAGGCTTGTGGTCGGGATGACAAGATTCGAACTTGCGACCTCAACGTCCCGAACGTTGCACGCTACCAACTGCGCTACATCCCGGTTAAGGAGGTGCAAATTTAGTGCAAGTCGGGATAAAAACAAAATTTAAAATTGTTACATTTGTAGTCTTGACACAATTAGGCTTCATGCACAAGTTTTACGGACAGCAACGTTTGCACTTTTTCCGCCTGTACCGCCGCCGTTTGGAGGTGTGGTGCACCCGTTACCTTTCCGACCGTAAGCTGATGATAGGCCTGAGCATCGTGGTGGGGCTCCTCAGCGGTCTGGCCGCCGTGCTGCTCAAAGACATGATTTTTTATTTCAGCGAGTTCATCATCAACCTCCATTCCGCCGAAAAGGAAAACTACCTGTTCCTGTTCCTGCCCTTGGTGGGGGTTACGCTTTCGTATCTGTTCGTGCGCTATATCGTAAAAGACGACATCAGTCACGGCGTTACACGGGTGCTGCATTCGTTCAGCCGCACCCGGGGGCGTATCCGGCGCAGCAAGATGTATTCGTCGTTGGTGGCGTGTACCGTTACCATCGGTTTTGGCGGTTCGGTGGGGCCCGAAGCCCCGGTGGTGCTTACCGGCGCGGCGATAGGCTCCAACGTGGGGCGTTTCTTCAATATGGGTTTCCGCAATCTGGTGCTGCTCATCGCCTGCGGCTCGGCGGGCGCGATTGCCGGCATCTTCGGCGCGCCGCTGGCAGGGCTGGTTTTCACTTTGGAAGTGCTTATGATAGACCTCACCATGGAATCGCTCATTCCCATCCTGATCGCTTCCACCACCGGTGCGGTAACCTCGGTGTTTTTCTTAGGGCGTGCGGCTACCTTCCACTTTGACGTAACCGCCGATTTCATGCTGCAGCACCTTCCGTTCTTCTTGGTTTTGGGCATTGCCGGAGGCTTCGTTTCCTGCTATTTCCTGTTTATCACCGACCGCATGGGAAAATGGTTCGGGCGTATCGAAAAACCGCTTTGGAGAATCCTTATAGGCGGTATCTCTCTCAGTCTGCTCATTTTCCTTTTTCCTCCCTTCTACGGCGAAGGCTTTACGTTTATTTCCGATGTGTTCAACGGTGATACCACCCGTATCTTCAACAACACGTTTTTATACAATTGGCAAGACAGCCATATCGTTTTCTTCGGCTTCCTGATACTGCTCATCCTGCTCAAGGTTGTGGCCACCTGTCTCACCAACGGAGCCGGCGGTGTGGGCGGCGTGTTCGCTCCCTCCATGTTCGTGGGCGTTTTTCTGGGGCTTTTCGTGGCGGAAGCCTTCAACACGCTGTTCGGCATGCAGCTGCCGCTGGCCAATTTCGCCATGGCGGGCATGGCGGCGCTGATGGCAGGGGTCATGCATGCTCCGCTTACCGCCATTTTCCTGGTAACTGAAGTAACGGGCGGCTACAATTTCTTTATTCCGCTCATGTTGGTAAGCGCCGCCTCCTATCTGGTGAGCCGCCATTTCAACCCCCATTCCATCTACACCAAATCGCTGGCGCTCAAAGGCGAGCTGCTCACCCACAACAAAGATTCCATCGTGCTTTCGCTCATGAGTGTGGAAAGGCTTATCGAGCGCAATTTCGTTACGGTTTCTCCCGATGACACCTTGGGAACGCTGGTGCAGGACATAAGCCGTTCCTCGCGCAACATCTTTCCGGTTACCGGTGCCGACGGCGAGTTTTTAGGCATCGTTTTCCTCGATGACATAAAAACGCTTATCTTCAAACCGGAGCTTTACGGGCAGATTACGGTCAAAGAGCTGATGTACAAGCCGCAAACCATCATCAACCGACAGGAAAACATGGCGCAGGTAGCGCGCAAGTTCAACAGCAGCTCCGATTACAATATTCCGGTTCTGGACGGCAAGACGTATGTGGGATTCGTGTCCCGCGCAAACGTTTTCTCCCACTACCGCAACAAAGTAAAAGAATTTTCAAACGATTAAAACATAGAAACATGAAAACGCCCAAAACTTTGTTTTTGTCCGTTCTTCTCTTGTTGTGCGGAAGCCTCTTTGCCCAGCAGGCGCAACTGGTGGCCACGCAAGAAGCGGTTACCGAAGGAAAACGCCTGCAGATAGGCCATCTGATGAGCGCTCCGCAGTATGCCCATTCCATTTCGCAACTGCAGTGGAACTCCCTGCCGGACGACCCGGCCTGCGTTTATGTGGAGGGCGACACGCTCAAACGTTTCTCTTTGGCCACGGGAGTTGTAGAAACCGCCCTTACGCTGGAAGAATTGAACAAAGACCTTGCCATGCGTAAATACAAGCAGATGGAACATTTTCCGCCCATCCTCAGGATCGGCTTCAACAAGAACGTGTTCCTCAAATGCCACGACAACTGCATGGTTTTCGATTATCGTACCAAGACCTTGCTTTTCGAAGCCTCGCAACGTACCAACGCCACCAATTTCGATGTGCAGCCCGAAACCCGGCAGGTGGCCTACACGCGCGACAACAACCTTTACGTTACCCGAAACCGTATGCGCTTTGCCGTTACCCACGACGAAAACCCGGGCATCGTGAACGGGCAGGTGGTTCACCGCAACGAATTCGGCATCACCAAAGGCACTTTCTGGTCTAATGCAGGCAACAAGCTGGCCTATTATGTGATGGATGAAACGATGGTTTCCAAATACCCCCTTACCGTCTATGGTCCGGATTCCACCTACATCGACTATACGCGCTATCCCGAGGCAGGCAACCTCATGCACCAGGTGCAGATAAAGATTTTCGATGCCGTGGCGCACACCAACCTGTATCTTGAACCCTATGCCGACCCGGGCGATAATTACCTCACGAGCGTAACCTGGAGCCCCGACGACAAGGAACTTTATGTAGGGATGCTCAACCGCAACCAAAAGGATTTCATGCTGCTTTGCTACGATGTGGCCACGGGCAACGTAAAACGGGTGGTGTTCAGCGAGAGCAACGATGTGTATGTGGAACCCGAAGCCGGTATCTTTTTCCGCCCCAAAAATCCTGACCAGTTCGTTTGGATGAGCGAGCGCAACGGCTACAACCATATCTACCTTTACCGCACCAACGGCGAATGCATCAAGGCCGTAACGCCCGACAACGAGGCGTGGATGGTTACCTCTTTCGTAGGCTTCTCGTCCGACGGAAAGCAGGCCTACTTTATGGGAACCAAAGACAGCCCCCTGCAGGAAAACCTCTATAGCGTGGACATCCAGTCGGGCAAGATCGTGCGCATTACCAAAGAAGACGGCGTGCACCAGATAAAGATGCACGTTTCGGCGCGCTATTTCATCGATACCTGGACAAGCCCCACCATGGGACGTTGCACGCAGATTATCGACGCCAAAGGCAAGGTGATCCGGGTAATGCAACAGACCAAAGACCCCCTGGCGGGCTATGTTTCCCCGCAGTTCCGCATCTACAGCCTCAAAGCCGCCGATGGCGTTACCGACCTGTACGGCCGCATGATTCTGCCGCCCGATTTCAATCCCGAAAAGAAATATCCGGTAATCGTTTATGTTTACGGCGGTCCGCATGTGCAGCTCATTACGCAAAGCTACAACTACGGTTGCGGCACTTTCCTGCGCTTTTTGGCACAGCAGGGCTATATCGTATGGACGGTTGACAGCCGGGGTTCGGCCAACCGGGGTTTCGCTTTTGAGAGCGCCATCCACCGCCATGTGGGCGATGTCGAAAGCGCCGACCAGATGCGCGGCATCGAATTTCTCAGAACCTTGCCCTATGTGGATGCCGACCGTATCGGGGTAGATGGCTGGAGCTACGGCGGTTTCATGACCCTTACGCTCAAGACCCGCTACCCGGACGTGTTCAAGGTGGCCACCGCCGGCGGCCCGGTCATCAATTGGGCCTGGTATGAGGTGATGTACGGTGAACGCTATATGGGCACGCCCCAAGACAATCCCGAAGGCTACGAAACCGCCAACCTGCTCAACCGCGTGGATTCCATCCGCGGCAAGGTAATGATCATGCAGGGCGGTGTCGATCCCGTGGTGCTGCCCAAAAACGCCGTGAATTTCGTGCAGAAGTGCATCCAAAAGAAGATTCCGGTAGATTTCTTCCTCTATCCCGAACACGAACACAACGTGCGCGGCAGGGAACGCGACCACCTTTTTGAAAAGATTTACGACTACTATCAGAAAAACCTTTAATGGCGGCTGTTTCCCCATTGCGTGGCCTGCGGATAGAAGATTACAGTTATCCGCTGCCCGAAGAACGCATCGCGCTCTACCCCTTGGCCGAGCGCGATGCCTCCAAACTTCTGGTATATCGGGGCGGAGAACCCGAGATATCGGTTTTCCGGCAGATCGGAAAGTTTTTGCCGCCCTCCGCGCTCCTGGTGTTCAACGACACACGGGTAGTGCACGCGCGTTTGATTTTTTCCAAGCATCATGGCGCCGAACATCGGGCAGGTTTACATCAGGAACAGGGCGCGCGTATCGAGATTTTCTGCCTGGAACCCACATTCCCCGCCGAAATCGCCACGGCTTTCGCTGCTGCCGGCCATTGCCGCTTCAAATGCCTGGTGGGGAACAACAAGCGTTGGAAAGAGGGCGCGTTGCAGATGGAGTTTCCTCTCGAAAACCCCACGGTTCAAGGCGAGAAAGGAATCTTGCAGGCGCGTAAGACCGCGGCTTTCGACGATTGTTTCGAAGTGGAGTTTTCCTGGCAACCGGAACACTTGAGTTTTGCCCAGGTGCTGGAACAGGCGGGCAAGGTTCCGCTTCCTCCCTATATCCGCCGTCAGGCCGAAGATTCCGACAAGGCGCGTTATCAAACGGTGTTCGCCCGTTTCGACGGTTCGGTGGCCGCACCCACGGCAGGGCTGCATTTTACGCCGCAGGTATTGCAGGAAATAAAGGATTCGGGCATCGGGCAGGACTTCATCACCCTGCACGTGGGGGCAGGAACTTTCCGCCCCGTCAAGGCGGAGCAGATTGGCGGACACGCCATGCACTACGAGCATATACTCGCCACCGACGGCCTGATACGCCATCTTTTGGAGGCTATCAAGAACGGCAGGCCGGTCATTCCCGTGGGAACCACCTCCATGCGCAGCCTCGAAAGCCTCTATTGGATAGGCTTGAAACTCTTCAAGCAAGGCTTTCCGACCACAGACAGCTCCGAAAAACCCGTTTTTGAGGTTCACCAGTGGGAAGCCTACGAGGATTGGGCGCAGGCACGCAAAGAAATAAGCCCGGTGGCCGCTCTGGAAGCGCTTTTGGCGTACATGGAGCAACATAAGTCGCGGCAGATTCACGGGCACACGGCGCTGATGATAGCCCCCGGCTACGAGTTCGCCTTCTGCAAGGGCATCATCACCAACTTTCACCAGCCGCAAAGCACCTTGCTGTTGCTCGTATCGGCCTTGATAGGCCCTGTAT
>CAYVJX010000033.1:0-12972 GCA_964451895.1 uncultured Bacteroidaceae bacterium
GCCAAAATGGAACCCTTTGCCGGTTACAACATGCCCGTGCAGTATCAGGGTATTATCATCGAACATAACAACGTGCGCCAGAAAGTAGGCGTTTTCGATGTTTCGCACATGGGTGAATTCTGGATCAAAGGCCCCAAGGCCTTCGCTTTGCTGCAACATCTCACCACCAACGACGTGGCCGCGCTGGAAGACGGCAAGGTGCAATACACCACCGTTCCCAACGGCAAGGGCGGTATCGTGGACGATATGCTGGTGTATCGTGTGGATGCCCAGACCTACATGGTTGTTCCCAACGCCGCCAATATCGACAAGGATTGGGCCTGGTTCGCCGAACACGCCAAGGAAATGGGCATGGAAGTGGGCAAGGAACTCTACAACGCTTCCGATGAGATCTCGCAGCTGGCCGTTCAAGGACCTTTGGCCTTGAAAGCCATGCAGAAACTTACCGACACGCCTATCGAAGACATGGTTTATTACACTTTCAAGAAAGTGAAACTGGCGGGTGTGGAAGACGTTATCCTCAGCACCACCGGTTACACGGGGGCGGGCGGTTGCGAAATCTATTTCGCCAACAAAGACGGCAAGAAGATTTGGGATGCCGTGTTTGAAGCCGGCAAGGAATTCGGCATCATGCCTTGCGGTTTAGGATGCCGCGACACCTTGCGCCTCGAAATGGGCTTCTGCCTCTACGGACATGAAATCAACGACGAGACCTCCCCGATTGAAGCCGGTTTGGGCTGGATTACCAAAATGGTTCCGGGCAACGACTTCATTGACCGCGACAAGATGGAAAAACTCAAGGCCGAAGGCGTGAAACGCAAATTAGTGGGCTTTGAGATGGTGGACCGCGGTATCGCGCGTGCCGAATATCCCATCTGCGATGAACAGGGCAACACCATCGGTCACGTTTGCTCCGGTTCGCAGTCGCCTTCCTTGGGCAAAGCCATCGGAACGGGCTACGTACAGGCCGGTTTCAGCAAGGTGGGTTCGGAAATCTATATCGACGTGCGCGGCCGCAAGCTCAAGGCGCAGGTGGTGAAGATGCCTTTCTACAAGGGATAATCGAATTTTGAAGACAGACCGCTCCGTCGGTCTATATGGAAGCGCCGCCCGGCATGCCGGGCGGCGCTTTTTTTTTCACCTCTATGAAATTTCTTGGACTACGATTTATACTTGATTTTGTATGAATCGATTGTGACTGATAGAGATGTGATACATATTATTTGGTTGTCCATTACTTTTCTTTTATTATCTTTACAAGAAATTTCCGATAAAAAGACTGGAAAAATACATGAAAGTCAAATATAAAGAGTCATGAAAAAAACATTTCTATCGCTTCTGTCAGCGGCAGTTTTCTCTTGTTTGGGAGGAACAGCGCAGGCGGGCAATGAAGACACATTCAACATGGTGGAAACTGCTGTTTTTGCCGAAGAAGGTTCCGAAGGGGATGAATCGGATGCTTCCGATTGTGGAATAAAAACCATTCCCTATTTCGAGTCTTTTGATAATGATTCCTGGACTGACAATAATACATTGCAGTGCTGGACGATTATCGACAACAATGGCGACTCCAAAACATGGGCAAAGGATGCTACCAATGGGGTTGAGAAGAGCGGTTGTGCAAAATACACATATCATGGTTCAAATGAAGATTATCTGATAAGTCCGCAGATAAACCTCAGTCAACAAGCCGCGCTCAGCTTTAAGATAAAAACCGGTAATTATCCGGAAAAATACAGCGTTCTGTTATCGACAACCGGAAAGAGTGTGGGAGATTTCAGCATCGTGTTGCAGGCTGAACAGGAAATAAAACAAACCACATTTCAAACCATCAGTATCGATTTGTCCGACTATGTAGGCCAACAGGTCTATATCGCCATCAAGGCTTCTTCTGCCAAGAACCAATATTATCTGTATGTTGATGATTTCATGGTGGTATCTTGCGGTGCTCCTGCCGGAATCACGGCTGAGCGTGTATCGGCTGCCGATTATGAAATAGCCTGGAACACCTCGGCTGCTCAAAGTGAATTTTCTTATAAGAAAACTTCGGACAGCGAGTTCTCAACCGTCTTTCTGACGGAGAATAAATACACGCTTTCCATTTGGGAAGACAATACCCAATATACGGTTAGGCTGCGGGCTGTCTGCGGAGCCGGCGATACGAGCCTGTATTCCGATGCGTTTACCTTTACCACGGGTTATCGGTGTGAAGCCCCTTCGGATATGGCGGTTGAAAAGAAAGATAACGGTTATGAACTGAGTTGGAAAAATTTTGCCGGGGAAACGGTAATCTATTATAAGAAATCGGACGAGACGGATTTTACAAGCGTGGAAGCGACGGGGCAGACGTATCTCTTTACCGATTTGCAGGCCGGGGCTTTGTATGCGGTAAAATTACGTTCTGTATGCGGTGCTGCGGACACAAGCCTTTATTCTTCGGAATACACTTTTACCACCGAATGCGGCATGGCCACCATTCCTTATCTGGAAACGTTTGAGTCCGACCATTGGATTACCGACAAGGCTTTGCTCTGTTGGACGATTATCGATGCCAATAACGACGGAACGGTGTGGGAAAAGAATACGTCCAATGGAGTGGACGGCGGTGGTTGTGCCAGATATGGGTATAATTCCTCGAACAACGCCGATGATTATCTGGTAAGTCCGCAGATAAATCTGGACAGGAATACTGCCTTGAGTTTTAAGATAAAGACGGGTAGCGGCAAGGAAAAATACAGTGTGTTATTGTCGAAAACCGGCAAGAGTGTAGAGGACTTTACTGACACATTGAAGCCGGAAACCGAAATATCGACCTCCGTTTACGAAACGGTGGATATCGATTTATCTGCTTATACAGGAGAAACGGTATATATCGCCATCAAGGTTTCTTCAGTCAAGAATATGTGGAATGTGAGCGTTGATGACTTTATGGTGGTATCCTGCGGTGCTCCTGCGAATGTGGCTATGGCTGAAATAACGGAAACAGCCGCCAAAGTGGATTTTGTTTCTCCGGCCGCCAATTTTGTGGTGGCCTACAAAAAGGCCTCCGAATCCGTATGGACGGAAGTGAATGCTTCGGCCAAGCCCGTACAGATTTCCAATTTGGATCCGGGCTATACCTATCAAGTAAAGGTAAAGGCGTTGTGTTCCTCCGATGACGAAAGTCTGTTCTCGGGAGCCCTTACATTCTCCACGCCTTGTTTCCCCGTGGAATTTCCTTTGATAGAAGATTTTTCCGCGCCCACGATACCTCTTTGCTGGGATTCCACCCAATCGCAGGGCTATAATGGAGCATGGAAGATTGATAAGAGATTCGATGGCAACTACCTTAAATTTGATGGTGGAAATAGCTCCTGGGGCAAGATTTCCACACCCGATGTGGATTTGACCGGAGAGATAGATATGGATCGTCTCGAAATGGCGATGACGTATAACTTCTCCAATTACGATACCAAAGGAGAACGCTTATGGATTTCTTACAGTACCGATAAAGGGGTTACCTGGGATACCATCAAGGAACTTGACAAGAATAATGCCCGAGAGGTATTGACTATCAAGTTGGGTGATTATGTAACGGATGCTTCCACCATCAGGATGCGTTTGGAAGCGATAGGAAAGGGCAGCAGCGGATTTTCCATTCAGGTTTATGATTTCAAGATCCGTCAGGCGCCGATTTGCTTCCCGCCCACCAATCTCCGTATTGAAGAGGAGATAATGTATAATGCAGCCACTTTGGTCTGGACCCAACCCGATTCTTCCCATGACGGTGCGATAAAGAACTATTCGGTGGCTTATGGAGATATCGAATCGGCCGAAAATAAGACGGTAGTTGCTTCCGATACGATGATTACGCTTGCCGATTTGGTTCAGCATACGCAATATGAGGCCCGTGTAAGCACCGTTTGTCAGACCGAATCCAGCGAAGCGGTAAAAATCGCTTGGGAAACGCCGTATTCCTGCTTGAAAGTCGATACGTTGAAGATAGGGACCTTATTGCCTACGAGCGCCGAATTGTCTTGGAGTTCGAAACATGAGGCATTTGAAATCCGCTACAAGACGGAATCCGATAGCGTTTGGACTGTAATGGAAAATATATCGACTAAGAATTATACTTTGCAGAATCTTCTTCCTGCCGCCATTTACACGATAAAGGTTCGTGCCGTCTGCGGTTCGGATGATGCCAGCCTTTGGGACAGCATAGTTCTGCAGATGCCCCATGGTATAGTTCCATTGCCTTATTCTGAAAATTTCGAGCATACGAAAGACAGTCTGCCGGCATGGTGGAGGTATAGTAAATTGGCGGGTTCCAGCCCTAATATGCAATGGATAATCAAGACCGACAAAGTGAAAGAAGGCGCAAAAGCGTTGGCTTACAATTCAACATCGATTCCAGCCGGTAATATGGCCCTTGTTTCAACACCTTTGCTCGATTTTTCGTATGATGCCGTATATACGCTTGATTTTTGGGTTTACAGACCAGCCTATTCTTCTAAGAAAGATGACCAATTGAGAATTTTCGTGAGTCAATCTCCGTTCGATACGGTCGATGCCCACTTGGTCAAGGTTATTTATCGGGATATAGAAAAGGAACCGATAGAAACCAAGGCAGAGGATGATTGGTATCATTATTCGATAGAATTAACCGATGTAGAGGGCTACCGCTATATTCTCTTATGCGGGATTTCCTATTATGGAAATTCAATTTACGTGGATGATTTCAAGGTGGATGCCTTGTATGAAACCAACCTGGGCATCGTAAATGTCGCGCCTATTGTTCCGCGTGCCGACTTAGACAAGGAAACCGTGCGTGTAACGTTGAACAATACGGGTTTGGATGACTTCAGCGGCAATGCAAATCTCTGTTTCAGTGTGGACGGTACGGATACGGTAAAGGAAATCGTTTCTTTTGCCGAAACTCCGCTTGTGCCCGAAACGGATGAGTTTGAATATACCTTTAACGCCAAGGCTGATTTCTCGCAGATAGGAACCCACAAACTCAGCGTCTGGGTAGAAGCCCAAGGTGATCCCGAATTCGACAATGCGGCAGTTATCGAGGTTTTGCACTATGCTCCGGTTGTGTTGCCCTATAACACTTTCTTCTGTGATTCTATCGAACAGGAAAAGTATATCTATACGATGAACCTGAATGGAGACAGTCTCGCTTGGGTACGTGCTGTTGATTCGGGCATGTATCTGGCGCCCAATGCCGACCTTGATGCCAACGATATTTTCTTTACCCCCGGCGTGGAAATGCCTGTCGGTGTTTATGAAATCAAACTGGTTTACGGAACGGCGACGGAAGGCAAAACCGAAGCGATGCAATTGGCATTGGTAAGCGGTTTCGATACGGTGGGCGGAATGGAGGTGGCTTCCCTGGATGCCATTACCCAAACCGATACTTCTTTGGTACAGGAACTGGCGGTGGAAGAAGCGGGCATTTACATGCTGCGTTTTACCGCCAAGAGCGAAAAAGATCAAGGGGGTATCAATGTGTTTGCGTTGAATGTCAAAAATACGCTGACGTATGTTGATCTTGCTGAAGAAATCTGCCAAGGCGGTGCTTATCCTTTCGGCGGAAGGGATTTGACAGAAGCCGGCACTTATACGGATACCGTTCGGCATGAAGAGGCGACGGATACCATCTTTACGCTTGTTTTGTCGGTAAATCCCGTTTATGCATTCTCTCTTGATACAACCGTTTGCCAAGGTCAGAGCGTTGAATTCGGCGGACGTGTTTATACCGAAAGCGGAGAATTCAAGACGGAATACAAAACGGTAAAAGGTTGCGACAGTGTCTATAGCATAAAACTCACGGTTAATCCGAAAGCCGCCGCTCCTGTTATCAGCGGTGAGGCCGTTGAGGGTAAAAAACAATGGATATTGTCCGCCTCTACCAAAGAACCGGCTGTTCAGTGGTATCGCGATGATAAAGAAATCGAAAATGCCGATAGCATAGTATATCTTGCCGAACAAGAAGGCGTTTATCACGCTACGGCAACCAACGATTGCGGAGAATCTGAAGCGAGCAACAAAATCGAAGTGAAGTTCGTTGCCATCGAAGGCGCGGATATGGCTCAAGCTCCTTCCGTTTATCCGAATCCGGCACGTGAAACGGTTTATGTAAAGGCCTCTGAATCGATTAAACGTGTTGTGATTTATGCTCCGAATGGCAAAATGGTTAGAAAGTCGGCAGGCAGCCATAGCGGCATGCTTACTTTGTCTGTCGAAGACTTGAATGCCGGCATTTATGTGATGCAGGTTGTTACTCCGAGCGGTACATACAACTATAAATTGATAGTGAACGAATAGTCAATTTAAGGATGGCGGTTCGCATTGCGGACCGCCATCCTTTTATAAAAACAGGCGAAAAAATGAATGATTTGCTGAAAAAACTGTTTTTGGTAGGAACGGCCTTGGTTTTTTTCTCCTTGACCTTGGCGGGCAAACCTGTCAGAAAAAAGATTAAAGAGGATTTCAAGCCGCAGATATTGCAGACGGCGGTATTGAAAGACAGTAAGAATGTGCGACCTTTCAACCGTGCCAAGGGAGAACGGAGCGATATTGACAATATGTATGGCGGTTGGGCACGTTATGATGTGTATGACGATTTTGACGATATTTTCGGTTTCGATATTACCGACCCTACAAGGCCTTATGACCTGTTTACCGCCGATGTTTTATGGAACAACAATCATAAGATCTGTGCGGCTGCATGGGACGGTTCCCGAATCCATTTTGTGAGCGAAATCTATATGCCCGATTATGAACGTTATTTGATCGGGTACAGAGGCATATTGGATCCGCTTACCGGAGAGTTGGAACTGTTGGGAAAAACCGGTTATGCTTCCGCTGCCACCGGAAATCTGAATGCCATGACCTTTGACCCGGTGGGACGTAAACTTTACGGTGTGGCATTGAATGGGGTTCTATATAACGTTTCGATGACCGACAGCACGTCCACGGCCATCGATACTATTCGCTGGCAAGGACAGAAGGTGGGTTATCCGATGACTTTGTCGGCTTCTCCTTCGGGATCGCTTTTCGCTATCTTCAGCAACGGCTTTTTATACAAGATAAACAAGACGGATGCCGTAGCCACGCTGGTAGGTGCCGTGGGGGGCGAAACGGTTCAGCTGGCATATCAATCGGCAACATTCGACCGTCTTTCGGGCGAGCTTTATTGGGCGCGTGTCGGAAGCGAATCCATTGACTTGTTTAAGGTGGATACCCTTACAGGGCAAGCCGATTTTTATTCGGAATTCGGTTTGCAGACCACGGGGCTTTTTCATCAGTATTATGAAGATATGTGCGATGTTTACCCCGGTCCGGTAGAAGATCTTGAAGCGAAATCCGATGGCTTGCAGGTTTCTTTCTCATGGACGAATCCGACCGTCAACGGATTGGGCGAAGAAGTGGATTGTTTTGACAGAATCTATGTCTATAGGGCTGTCGGTATGGGCGGTTTTACGAAGATCGACAGTATCCTTTCCGTTCCGGCCGGTCAAAAAGGTTCATACACCTGCACCGAACAGCAAGAGGGATATTATAGCTATGGCTTCCAGGTTGTCAATACGAAAGGTATAGTTTCGGGTATCCGTACCACAAGTATAGGGCTTTACAACTTCACCCTGCCTTATGCCACCGGTTTTGAAGAAACGGACAACAATACACCGCTCAATCCGGACACGACGGTTAAATTCGTTACCGATCCGCAATTGGTCTATGCCGGGGCGGTTTCGGCTTACATTCCTACTTTTAGCCGTCTGCGTATCGCCGGTTTGCCCTTTGAAAAAGGCACAACCTATCGGCTCACTTTTACGGCCCGCGGTTATGAATTGGGTCTTGTCGGGTATGGCACCCTTAACAAACCCTTTACCGTAAAACCTTTTTCTACCCTTAATGTACGTTTAAACGATAATGAAAAGGTATATTATCCGGAAGTGACGAGAAGCCTCGATTGGGTGAACGCCACGGTTGACGTATATACCGAAGTTACCAAAAGTTGCGTTCTGGCGTTTTCCACCAGCATTTTCGATGAATATTATCTTGATAATGTACGCATCGAAACCCTTACGCCGAACACGGTTCCCAGCAGGGTTTCGGAACCGTATGTAAGCAACGCGGGAACCAGCCTTGACGTGGATGTATATTGGAAGAATCCTCAGAAAACGGCAGGGGATGAAAACCTGCAAGACTTACGGGGTGTTATCGTTCAAGTGGCCACCAACCGTAGGTTCGCCGCCGAAGATGTGGTGCTTTCCGATACCGTGAAAACAACACAGATAGGAGGGGAAATGCACAAAGCCTATACGATGAAGCGCGATGGCTATTGGTATTTCCGTTTTGTCGCTTTCAACGAAAACGGCGTTTCTCCAATGGATACCTCCATTTCTGCGGCATGGATCGGACGTGATACGGTAATGAGTTACCCGATAGGACTCATGGCCCAGAACCTGCCCGATGGAAAAATCAGGCTGAAATGGAATAAAATGCCTGACAAGGGCATACATGGCGGTGATCTGGACGGAACGATTACCGGTTATCGTGTTATCTGTATGACCGGCAATGGAGAAAGCTACAAGGAAAGTATAACGCCCGATACCGTTTTTGAAACCGAAACCTTGCCGATGAACTATTATACGTTCAGCGTGAATGCCATCCGCAACGGCAAATATGACGGCGACAGCAACGCCATTCGTTTGGTCGGCGGTTTGCAGGGGGGACAGACGGTAGTTACCGATATTTCCAGTAATGCCGGTTACAGTACGCATCCGTTCAATGTCTGCACCGAATTTTCCAATCAATCGACGGTGAACCAGTTTATTGTGAACCGTGATTTATTCAAGGAACCCTGCATTATCGACACGCTTTATTTTATGATAAGTCCGGTTAGTATAGGCTTCAATCAGAAGATAAGGATTCATTTGGGAACCTACCGCAAGGATCTGTTTTCCGACTATGGCGATTGGGTGGCTATAGATTCACTTACCGAGGTGTTTGCCGGCTCGCTTCGTTTTGAAAAAGGTGCGGGCATACTGAAAATACCGGTGGAACCTTTCTATTATGATGGGAAACGGAATCTGTTGGTAAGTGTGATCAAAGGACAGCAAACGGCCCGTCTGGATGTGCGTTTCATCAGTAATCCCGTTTATGAATATTATCCGCAGATTCACGACTATCATCTGGAAACGATGTCCGATTATTACGACCTTACGGGAAAACCCGTCATGCAGAAAGGAATCGCGCTGGAACCTGTATTCTTGGTGAATTGCAGGCAAAACCTCAATACAATCAAAGGACGTGTAACGGCCGGAGGTGAAGCGCTTGCCGGTGCCTTGATAGAAATAACCAAAACGGAAACATCTCCAGGTATGGCGTTTTCTCAAACGCTTCGTAGCGATAACAACGGTGATTTCGCTTTTTCCTATTTTCCGGATAACACCTACCGGATCCGTGTTTCGTATGTCGGAATGCAAGACTTCGAGCAGGAAATTGAATTGATGGGTGGCCAGACGGAAGAATTGCAGGTGGAACTTATCGGTGCTCAAAAAGTGAAATTGGCCGGTACCGTTATTGACCGCTTGAAGAATGGTGTTCCCAACGCCCGTGTCGCTTTGGAAGAGATGAAAGATGCGGTGGCGTTTACGGATGCGAATGGAAATTTCGCGATGGAAGATATTTTCGGTTCGACCCGTTATACGGTAAAGGTTTCGCACGACCTTTATCAGGATTACCGGACCCAGATCAGGTTGGGTGAAGATGCTGAAAGCCGTATGGATACGGTTCGTCTGGTGTATTATCCGTTCCCCGTGGGAGAGGTGCGGGCAAAGGAATCCGAGGATGGCAAGGTGGTGGTGGAATGGGAAAGACCCTTGCAGAGTGTTTCTACCGTTGAACGGAAGTACCATGGACCGCGCAAAAGTTCCATCTGCTCCAGTGCGGAAATTTCCGCCGGCATCCGGTTCAGCAAGGATTCCTTGCGGAAATGGGTGGATGCCCAGCCTGATTTGATGGTGAACAGCGTGGCTTTCCAATCTACCGACACCACGGCGCATTATACCGTCCGTCTTTTCTCAACGGATTGGCAGACGCCCGATTATGAACAGGAAGTAGGGTATATGCCTTCCGCACATCATCGTATTTTTCTGGATTCGGCTTTTAAGGTGGATACGACCCGCGATTTGCTGGTGGCTGTTCGTGTGGCCAGAGGTTACAAAGGATGCCCATTGGCCAATGATGCCGGTCCGCAGTTGAATGATGGTTCTTTGGTGAACCAAGGTGGAGAATGGCGTCATATGTCTGATTTCATGCATGGGGCGGATGGATCCAATTGGATTCTGAGCGCGTTCTTCGGTGCTGTTCAAACGGCGGATGCTCCGGCAGGTTATAGGGTCTATCGTGCCAGACAGGAAGCGGGTCCTTGCCATTGGGAGTCTGTGGCTGCAACAGATGCCGACACACGTTCCTATACGGATCAGGCCTTTGGCGACTTGCCTTTCGGGGATTATCGTTACGCGATCCGCGCCGATTGGTTCGATGACAATCTGAGCCAGGAAAAGATTACGCCGGTTTTGGAAAAGGATATGTCGTTTGCGCTTACGTTGAATATCGATGATCCGGCCGGTATCTTGCCCGAAGGAACGGTTATTGTTCTTACCGGTTTAGACGGCATGGACGTGTATGAACAGGCTTTGCCGGCTTCTTCGCAATTGGTTTATGAATCAATCAGGCGTAATACCTATCAGATTTCGGCAAAGGGCACATATCCCTGCAAGTTCTCTCCCGATCAGATAACTGTTTCGGAAAACGGAACGCTAACCGTTTCGGTGGTGGCTGTCGGCAATCAAAATGTTCAGGATGCCGCTATTTCGGTTTATCCCAATCCCTCGGCTGACGGTCGGTTCATATTCTCGTGCGCGAGAGAAAATACGGTTTATGAGGTATTTGCCGTGGATGGCAGATTGCTTCTTTCGGGCAGGCTTTCTTCCCAGGAGGTTACCATAGACCTTTCCGCTTTTGGAAGCGGCGTTTACGTATTGCGCGCTGTTTCGTCCGAAGGTATGGTTACCCGAAAACTTATCGTTGAAAAGTAAAAGAATTTCCCAAAAACAAAAGAGGGAAAGTGCAACGCACTTTCCCTCTTTTTATATCGGTGCGACCCCGATGTTTACTTCGCCTGGTCGCGACCCAAGGCCAGCGCCTTGAGGTTGGTTTCCACGATTTCTTCGCCCTTGCTGCCGAAAATGGCGCGGATGGCTTTTTCGAACTCTTCGTAGGGAAGACCCAGTTTGTCGGCGGCGGCTCCCAAGATAACCATGTTGGCCGAACGCGGGGCGTTGATTTCCTTGGCCAGCGCATCGGCGTTGAACGCCACGATGTTCTTTACCTTTTTCAATGCCGCTTCCAGATCGTTGTCGGCAGGATAGTCTGGCACGTTCTTGAACGCTTCGGTATTGGTTACCACCCAGCCGCCTTCGTGCAGCATGGGCAGGTAGCGCAACGCCTCCATAGGTTCCACCGAAATAATCAGGTCTGCCTTGCCTTCGGGAATCAAATCCGAGCAGATAGGTTCGGTGGAGATACGCAGGTGCGATTGCACATCGCCTCCACGCTGGCTCATGCCGTGCACTTCGGCTTGCTTAAGGTACATATTGTTGGCCACGGCGGCACGACCGATAACGGTGGCGATAGAGAGGATACCTTGTCCTCCCACACCGGCTAATATGATGTCTTTTTTCATTTCAATCGATTTAAAAGGTAACTACTTGCTTTCGTTTTTTGCCTTGGCGGCGGCTTTTACCCTGCGGGCCGCCGTTTGGATGCATTCGCGGCGCGGAACAATCACCGAAACCCCTTGATAGGCGATTTCTTCCTTGATTACCTGCACGTTTTCTTCGTGGTGGTTTTTCAAGGGCTTGATAACGCGGATGTGTTCCCTTTCCACACCCAGCCCCAGGCAGATGGATTCAATCTTGCCGAAAGCCGCCGAATCCTGACCGCCCGTCATACCGGTGGTGGAGTTGTCGAGAATCATCACGGTGATGTTGGCCTTGTCGTTCACGGCATCCAACAGACCCGTCATGCCCGAATGGGTAAAGGTGGAATCCCCGATAACGGCTACCACGGGCGTGAAACCGGCATCGGCGGCACCTTTGGCCATCGTGATGGAGGCACCCATATCCACCGTGGAATAAATGGCGTTGTAGGGAGGCAGCGCGCCGAGCGTGTAGCAACCGATATCGGCAAACACGTGGCCTCTGTCGAAATCTTTCATCGCTTCGTTCAAGGCGTTGTACGAATCGGCGTGCGGGCAACCTACGCAGAGCGAGGGCGGACGGGCCACCACCACGCTGGGAACCGCTTCGCCGCAGGTCTTGGGCAGTCCGAGCGCCTTGGCCAGAATGTTGGGGTTGAGTTCCCCGTCACGGGGCAGAGTGCCGTCCAGACGGCCCAGAATCTTGCCGCTTTCGTCCAGATAGCCGCGGATAAGTTCTTCGTAAATGGGATAGCCTTCTTCCACCACCATTACCTTTTCGCATTCGCTCATAAGCTTCTTGACCGAAGCGCGGGGAATGGGGTATTGGCTGATTTTGAGCACGGGGTGGGGGCATTTGCCTCCGAAGTTTTCCTGCAGGTAGTTGTATCCGATACCGCAGGCGATGATACCTAATTTCTTGTCCGCACCGTCCTGATAGGCGTTGAACCCGTCGTTGAGCGCGCAGTTTTCAAAGTCTTTCTGTTTTTCCAGAAGTTCTTTGTAGAGCTTGCGGGCGTTGGCGGGAAGCAGGATAAAGCGTTTGGGGTTCGGATCCAGTTTAATCGGGTTCTGCCCACGGCGTTCACGCAATTCCACACCGCTGCGGCTGTGCGCCATACGGGTGGTTACGCGGAAAAGAACGGGTGTATGCAGTTTTTCAGACAGATCGAACGCATAGCGGATCATATCGTAGGCTTCCTGCTGGTTGGAAGGTT
>CAYVJX010000034.1:0-12962 GCA_964451895.1 uncultured Bacteroidaceae bacterium
TTCTACACACGCTATCGGATTCGCCCCCGCACGTTTTTCCTCAAAATGACGGTAAGGCTGTAAAATATGGCAGGTTTGCGAAAGTCGTATAAAAACGCTACCTTTGCACCCCTTGAACGGAGGAGCCGCTGAGGTTCACCGGTTGAGGTAAACAATTAAAACCTAATTAAGATGTCAGTAAGAATCAGACTGCAAAGATTCGGTAAGAAGGGCGCTCCTTTCTACCACATTGTAGTAGCGGATGGTCGTGCACCTCGTGATGGGAAATTCATCGAGAAGTTAGGCACGTACAACCCTATGACCGAGCCCGCCAAGATTGAATTGGATGTGGACAAAGCCGTTAAGTGGCTCAGAAACGGCGCGCAACCCACCGACACCGCCCGTAACTTGATGTCGGTAAAAGGCGCGATGCTGAAACACCACCTGCTCAGAGGCGTGGATAAAGGCGCTTTCTCCGTGGAAGAAGCCGAAAAGCGTTTCCAGGCTTGGGTTGCCGAAAAAGAAGCTAAAATCAACAAGGCCAACCAGGAAAGGTTGAGCAAACTCGAAGCCGGTCGGAACAGCCGCCTCGAAGAAGAAAAGAAGGTTCGTGAAGCCATCGCCGCCAAAGTAGCCGAAAAGAAGGCTGCCGCCCTGGCCGCGCAACAGGCCGCCCAGGCTGAAGAAGCCGCCGCTCCTGCGGAAGAAGCGCCTGCCGCCGAACCGGAAGCCGCCGCTGAAGCACCTGCCGAAGCATAAGTTGCCTGTTGTTTGAAAAAAGGCGTGAATCCGACGGGTTCGCGCCTTTTTCATATAGAAAAAACACGCCATGAAAAGAATGCCCATCCAGATACGCTTTACCGACATCGATATTTTCGGACATATCAACAATGCCCGTTATCCGGAGCTTTTCGACACCTCGCGCTACCTGTATCTGACCGAATTGATTTCCGATTTCGATCCCAACGGCAAATCGATGGTGCTGGTTCATCTGGAAACCAATTTCCGCAGGCAGATAGTTTTTGAAGACAAGGTTTTTGTGGAAACCTGCGTGGAAAAGGTAGGGGAGCGCAGCATCGGGATGCGGCAACGCATCATCAACGAGAAAGACGGCACGGTTCATGCCGATTCCTACGGGGTTCTCTCCACCTATGACGCGGTGCTGCAACAGTCTTTCCCGATGCCCGATGCCTGGCGCCGCCGTTTTGAGGAAGCGAGGTCCGAAGATGAAAACACTGAAAAACACTGATGATGGTTGTTGATAAGGATGCCTGTTACTTTTTGGGAAAAATCGTGCGCGTTTCCGGTTTGAAAGGGGATGTGTTCGCGTTTTTAGACGTGGATAAGCTTTCGGATTACCAGGATCTGGATTCGGTTTTTGTGGAAATCAAGGGGAAGTTGGTTCCCTACTTTATACAGAGCGTGCAGATACGGCATAACGGCGTGGTGCTCCATTTCGAGGACACCGACCTGGAAGCCGCGCAATCCTTGGTCGGCAATGCGCTTTACCTGCCGCTCGACACGCTGCCGCCCCTTACCGGCAATAAATTCTACTACCACGAAGTACGAGGCTTTGAGGTGGTGGATAAGGAACTGGGATCGCTGGGCAGACTCCGGGAAGTGCTTGACAATGCCGCCCAGGCGGTACTCTGCATAGACCATCCTTCGGGAAAAGAAGTGCTGATTCCCTTGGTGGATCAATTCCTGTTGAACGTGGACAGGGAAAACAAGATATTGAACGTGCAAGCCCCCGACGGACTGGTGGATTTCTATCTCGACTTGTAGCGTTTTCGATGGGGGATTTTTCATTTAAACGTTTTTCGGTTTCGCATGAGCGCGCCACGATGAAAGTGGGCACGGACGGCGTACTGCTCGGCGCCTGGACACCTCTGCCGTCTTATCATGCGGGAGCGGAGGCCATGAAAGTATTGGAGGTGGGCTGCGGCTGCGGCATCGTTTCGTTGATGCTGGCGCAACGTCTGCAAGCGGGCGGCTGGCAGGGAAAGTTCGGGATAACCGCCGTCGATATTCATGAACCCTCTTGCCGGGAAGCGGCTCAGAATGCGGCCAAATCGCCTTGGAGCGGAAGCCTGGCGGTAGAGAACGTTGATTTTCTGCGGATGCCGGAGGACGAAAGGTTTTCGCTTATCGTTTCCAATCCGCCTTTTTTCGATGAGTCGTTGAAATCACCCGATACGGCGCGGAATCTGGCGCGCCACAACGATACCTTGCCTTTTGCCGCGTTGTTGGAGAAAAGCGAAAGGCTGCTGCATACAGGAGGCCTGTTGTCTTTGGTGCTGCCGCCCCGCGCCTTTGAGAAGATGCGGCTGTTGCAGCAAGCATCCGCCCCGTGTATGGCTTTGGTGCGGCTCACCCGTGTCTTTTCCAAACCGGGAAAAGCCTGTGAACGCCTGTTGTGCGCATGGCAGAAAACAGCTGAATCCAGCCCCGATTCCGCTGTGCGCGAAGAGAGTCTTTTTATTCAGGATGCCCAAGGCGGCTACGAAGAAGCCTATCGCCGTCTGGTCAAGGATTTCTATCTGTGGGCGTAGGCTTACGCCACGGCTTCCACTTTGATTCCCTCGCCTAAATAGACCAAGAACCCTTGGGTGCATTCCAGGCCGGTTTCCTGCAACAGTTTCATGTAACGGCGCACTTGTTCGGCGTGGCTTTTATGCGGCGCGCCGGTTTTGTAATCGAGCACGATGGCGGTGTTGCCCTTGATGGCCACACGGTCGGGAATATGGATGGTGCCGTCGCCGGCGGCGATGCCCGTTTCGCTTTTGATATGGTACTCCGCGCTGAAATAGGGGATCAGCAGTTCGTGGCCGAGCACGTTTTGGATAAATTCAAGGGCTTGCGGGCGGCGCGCTTTGAAGAGAGGGTATTCATGCAGTCCGGAATGCAGGGCGCGCCGCAGGCTCGGCTCATCGGCGGTGCGTATCTTGGAGAGCACGCTGTGGATAAAGTTGCCCCATTCCATTTCGGGGGTTCTTTCTTCGGTGGTGAAACGGGCGGACTGCAGGCGTTCTCTCCAGGAGGAAAAGGCTTGCGGTGTGGCTGAGGGCACGGTTGAGGCGGCAACGGGCGTTTCTGATACGGAAATATCTTTTCCAAATTCTTCTTGGGATTGAAGCACCGAACCGTCTTCGATTTTCTCCACGTATTCGGGGTGTTCCTCGGCAAACTGGCAGATGGCCTGGGCGGAACTGAAACGGGAAGGCTTTTTGGCCGGTTTGGCGCAGAGCATGAACAGCTTTTTTTGGGCGCGGGTGGTGGCCACGTAGAGCACGTTTACATTGTCAATGTCGGTCAACTGGTTTTCGTGCGCCATGTCTTGGCCGGTCTGCCCCGAACAGACGGCGTTCACATGACGGATCAGGGCGGCGGGCAGCCCGATTTCTTCGGGAATGCTGCCGGGCGAGGTCCAGAAAAGGTCTTGGACATTCCCGTAGGTATCGCTGATGAAAGGCATCACCACTACCTTGAATTCAAGCCCTTTCGACTTGTGGATGGTCATCACGTTGACGCAGTTGCGGTTCTGCATGGGGTTCACCGGCGTGGTGTCGGCGTGTCCGTCCCACCAGTCGAGCAGTTCGGCGAGGCTTCTGAAACGCCCGTTCTGCACGGTATCGAGAAAGGTGAGCAGGTATTGGTCGGTCATGCGGTCCATGTTCCAGAAACGCAATACGGCTTCCACTGTGTCGTAAACATCGGCCTGCTCGCGGTTCAGTGCGGACAGGGATTCAAAGCGCTTTTGGGCCAGAGAACTTTCCCATTCTTCGATAAAACCGCTTGTTCCCGTGGTGTCCTGCCATAATCCCAATTGCCGGGCCAAGGCAAAGCAGATGCCTTTGTGGAACTTCTGCGGACTGTCGATATAACGGAGCGAGCTGATGGCCAGATTCAGCCCCGGATGGGCGGAAAGCACCAGCGAATCGGGCGTGGAGACCGTGATGCCGTTGGCCACGAGGAAGTTGGCCACCTCGGTGCATTGTTCTTTCTTGCGGCAAAGCACGGTAATGTCGCCGGGTTCAAACTGTTTTACTATCTGCAGGGTTTCTTGCAGATACCAGTCGTGCAAGGCTTCGCCGGCCATGTCTTTGGCTATATAGAGGCGCACCGCCTGCGGGTCGGCGGACGGCAGTTCCTGGGTATGGTTCCTGAAAAACTGCTCGTGCGCTTCGAATACGGTCTGCATCAAGGGATCTGCGTTCTGCATGATGCCTTGGTAGAACACGTTGTTGAACGCGATGATGCCCGGCTCGGAACGCCAGTTGCTTTGCAGGGTGTGCAGGTTTACGGGTAGGTTCCCTTTGCCTTGGCAGAGTGCTACGAACTGTTCCATATCGGCGTTCCGGAAGCGGTAGATCGACTGCTTGGGGTCGCCTACGATAAGGCATTCGTTGCCTTGCGAGAGGTTCTCTTCCAGAAGCGGCCTGAGGTTTTTCCACTGCAGGTGCGAGGTGTCTTGGAACTCGTCGATGAACACGTGCCGGTAGCGTGCCCCGCTCCGTTCAAAGATAAAGTTGTTGTTTTCGGAGGAGAGCGCTTTGTCGATGCGTTTGTTGAACTCCGAGATGGGAATGACCGCGGTGGTTTCCTTGATTTCGTCCAGGATGTCTTCGGCACGGTTCACCAGTGCCAGCGCGTAGATGGAGTTTTGGATCTCGGTGAGCAGAAAGTAAGAAGATATATCCAACGCGCCGATTTGCCTGTAAATCCACATAAATGCATCGGCTGCGGCGTGTTCTTCTTTCAGAATGCCTTTTTCCACGCATTTCAGAACGCTTGCGTTGGGATGCTGCAAGGCTTGCAGTATGTCCGATCCGGGCTTTTCTTCGGCGGCGAATTTGCTGAACCAGGTATAGAGGCCTTTGCTTCCTCCGTAAAAATCGGAAGCCTCGAACTTGTTTTCTTCCATGATGCCTTTGCCCTGCCGCAGCAGTTCCATCGCCGTGTTTTCCAAGGCCTCGCATTTTGTTCGGATATTGCCGATAATGGCCTTGAACTGGCGGGCATCGAAATTTTTCATGCGTTCCAAGGCCTCGAAACTGCCTTCCGAAAAAAGCAGGTTCACCACCTGTTGCAGACTTTGGCTCAGGTTGAGGCTCTTTCCGCTTTCGTTCCGGTGTTCTAAAAAACGGCGCAGGAAATCGGTTTGGTCTTCCATGCCCGGCAAGCCGAAATCATCGATGATCTTTTGGGTTATCTCCTCGCTCAGTCGGGCTTCTTCGATATTGGGCGTGTAGTTCTGCGGCAAGCCCAGTTCAAAGGCGAAAGGCTTGATGAGGTTCTGCACGAAACTGTCGATGGTCTTTACCGAAAAATCCTGCCAGGTGTGCAGCAGCGATTTGAGCACTTGGAGCGCGCGCCGGCGCAGTTTCTCTTCTTCCACCGCCATGGTTTCTTTAGACCGGCTTCCGTGGGTGGAATCTTCCAACAGGCTTTGCCAGTCGGGATAGTTTCCATTGGCCAAATCGGAGAGTGTCTCCACGATTTTCCGTTTCATGTCGGCGGTGGCGGCGTTGGTGAAGGTAATGGCAAGGATATTGCGCGGCGTAACGCCGGGGCGCAGCACCAAACGCAGGTATTCCCTGGTGAGGGTGTAGGTTTTGCCGCTTCCGGCGGAGGCTTTATAGATGTTGAGCGAATCAGAGGGCATGGCGGCATAATTGGGCAAAGGAACAGTATTGGCAGGTGTCGGCCTCTCCCGTGCATCGCAGGGGAATTTCGGGATTGAGGAGTTTGGTGGCGAACTGGCGCAGGAATTGCTCCATTTGCGTTAGATATTCTTGTTCGTGTTTGTGCGAGAGAATCAGGCTTTCGCCCAAGGGGAACATCTTTCCCTGTTTCTTGAGGGCGCAGATACAGGCTTGCAGGGGCTGTTTCTCCCGGGGGAACGCGCGGCGGTAGAGGAAGATATAGAGCGAAAGCTGCAAGGCTTGCTTGAAGTCTTTTTCTGTCAGGTCGCTCCATAGCCCGGGGTCGAGAAAACGGTCCTGCACGTTTCCGGTCTTGTAGTCGATGATGCGCACCACGGTCCGGCCCTCGGATTCATACCGGTCTATGCGGTCGGCAAAACCGGTAAGCACGAGATCCTGCCCCGGCAACAGCTCTTGGAGGGTGGCTTTCAGCGGCAATTCGCAGTGCTGTATGCTGAGGGTGGATCGGCTTGTTTCCTCTTCGAGCGTGTCGGCGCAACGCTCCATAAAGATTCTGATTTCTTCAAGCGCCATGCGGTTCGCCCCGTGTTCGGTTTCTCCGCCGGCAAACTCTGCCTGCATCGCCAGTTCGATGAGACGGGGCGTATGGCGGCGCAACAGGTCTATGTCCTGTGTGGTCAGGTTCTTTTTCAAAAGCGGGCGTCCGCCTTCGTAATCGCCTTCAAAAAACAGTTCCATCGCCTTGTGGAACACGCTGCCCGTGGCGGCGGCATCCATCTGTTCCTGTATCTGTGGCGGCTCGCCCAACCCCAATACGTAACGCAGGTAAAACTGCATGGGGCATTGGAAATAGGTGCTCAGCGAAGAATACGAAATGCCTTTGCCTTCCAAGCGGCGTTTGATGGAGGCCAGAACCGGCTCCGTTTTTTCGATAACCAGGCGCGGTGTCTGAAATCCGGCATCCATCAGTTCGAAACCGGGCGAGGGCAGCAGGCTTACCTGTTGCGGAAGTTCATGCTGCAACTGGAGCACGAAGCGGCTTTTTTCCGCCGTCTTGTCGGTGGCGGCGTTCACATACACCAACGTAACTTCGGCGCATTCCTGCAGGAGACTGTAGAAATGATACGCCTGCATGGCGGCTTCTTCGGTCTGCGAGGGCAGTTCGTAGTGGTGGCGCAGGCTGCTCAGCAGAAAACTTTCGGGATTGGGCGTGGAGGGCAGGATGCCTTCGTTCATCGAAAGCAATACGGCGTGCCTGAAATGCAGGCCGCGCGTTTCCAACATCCCCATGATGTTGAGGTTTTTCTCCGGGTCTCCGGTATAACTCAGCTGCGCGCCCGAAATCAGCTCGGAAAGCAGGTTGTGCAGCGATATTTCGCCCAAAGGCAGTTGCGGATAGCGCGCCAGCACCTGGGCATGGATCCGGCAGTTTTGCTCTACCTGCAACAGGTAGGCCTGTTCAAAATCGTTGAGAGGAGCCGAGAAAAGCGAGGATTGCGTTCCCGGGGTGGATTGGAAGTCGAGCCAATACCGCGCAATCCTTTGCAGGCATTGCACCGCCTGTACGGGCGTGAACCCTTCCTGCGGCAGGAGAAAGCAGGCTATTTCCTTGCCCAGCGAGTCGTTCTGGGGCAAGAGTTCCGTAAGTTCGGACAAGGCATAGTGGGAACGGTGCGAATTGAGCAGTTGCTTTTCTTTTTCGCGCAGTTCCTTGGGATTGCTTACGACCAGTTCCAGCAAGGGATTGCGCAACAGTTGCAGCAGCTGTGCGGCGGTGATGCTGTGGCTTTTGTTCTGCCGCATGAAGCGGCGCATCTCCACCAGTTGCGCCAGGAGGTTTCCGGCAAAAGTGCCCGAGAGGGGTGCCGCCAAGGTGGCGTTGCAGGCTATGTTTTCGGGCAGGGCGTTCATGATGGGGGCGAAAAGGCTTTCATCGTTCAAGACCAAGGTGCAGCCTGCCACCTCTTTTTCGTTTTTGAAGCGTTGCGCCGCCCATTGGGCCTGTGCGCTCCGTTGGGCGCATTCCACTAGCCCGATACGGGTGTGGCGTATGTTGTCGGCAATGTCTTCTTCCTGTAGGAAACGGTTCAGGTCAGGGTCTTTGCGGTAGCGGCGCAGGAACCATCCGGCTTCCTGCATCGGGTCGTCTAAATAGTAGCGGTCGGCGTTCCAGATGATTTCGGCTCTCTTTTCGCGTACCAAAGTCTTGATGATTCTCTCTTCGGCTTTCGTGAGCGCGTTGAAACCGGCAAACAGGTAGAAAGTGTCGTCGGGCAGGGCGTTTTCTTGCAGGAGTTTTGGCAGGTTCTCGCAGGCGGTGCGTCCGGCAAGGCCTGTGTAGGCAAGGTTCTCCGCTTGCAGTTTCTGATGGAATTTTTGATAGAGCGGCCAGAGCAGGTTGTAGAAATCCAGATAGGCGCTTTGCAGTTTGCCTTGCGAAGAACCTAAGTCGAGATGCCAGCTGCCGATGCGTTTTTCTTCCGCCATATATTGGAGTATGTCTTTGGCGGGTGCCAGCTGGTTGTCGATTTGGTTAAAGTCGGAAATCAGCATCCGCCCCCATTCCCAAAAGCGGTCGAGCGGCCGGGCTTCGGTGTTTTCTTCGGCGCAGGTTTCGGTATAGGAAAGATACAGCAGGGCCAGCAATTCCACGGGTTCGGCCTTGCCCAAGCCCGAAAAGGAAGAAATGAGCCGGTCTATGGTAACGAATCGGGGCAGCCAGCAGGGGAGCCGGTCTTCCTCCTTGGCCAAGGCGGTGAGCCGGCGGCTCAGCACACGCCCCAGACGCAAGGTAGGCAAAACAACCTGCAGGTTGGTCTGCCGCAGGTCAAAACGGTTGATGTGGCGGCATACGTAATCGATAAACGAGGTTTCTCTTGCCATGAGAGTCGGTTTTAACGGCGGGTCTTTTTGTTCAAGGCCGGTGTTTTATTGGGTTCGATGGTCGAAAGCCGACCCTGTTCTATCATCTGCACGATGGCCTCTATATCGCGGTCGCGGTCTTGGGGACGGTAGTTTTCTTTCAGGTTGTAGCCCCAAAGCCGCGCCATGCTCTGGTAGGCTATGGCGCGGGCATTCCCTCTGAAATCCTTGAGCAGGAAATAGGCGGTGGTATCGGTTTGCCGTGCCAGCAGCTTGATGAGGATGGCTCCTTGGCTGCGGGTCATGTTCTTGAGGTCTTCCATAAAGTCGCGCTTGATGGCGGCCTCTTCCTCGCGCAGATATTTGCGTTGCTCTTTCTTTTTGGATACCGCCGCTTTCATGGCGTTGTAACGGTCCATGCGTTCTTTGGCCAACACCGCGTAAGGGTAGGTGCGGCGTACGTTATAGACCATGCGCAGGAAGGCGCGTTTTTCCTCGTCCGAGAGCGGCCTGCCGTGAATCTCCACCGGGTCGAGCACGAAAACGGGCATCACCTCCGGGCTCTGCGCGCGGACAGGCGTGGTCAAAACCTCCGGAAGCGAGGCGAAAAACAAGGCGAGAAGCACGTAAAGAGCAAAGTTCCTGCGCATGGAGATTTTATCGATTGACACTCCAAATATAGCATAAAAAAACGGGGCATCCGTTTTTGTTCCGGATGCCCCGTCGGTCGGGAAGAGGTGACATTATCTGTCTTTTTTGTTGTAGAGAACGTATTTGCCCTCGAACACATCCAGACAGACCGGCGTTTCCTTGTGCACCTTGCCGGCAAGGATGGTCTTGGACAGCTCGTTCACGATGTTCTGCTGCACGAAGCGTTTGATGGGGCGCGCTCCATACTGCGGATCGTAGGCTTGGCGGGCAATGTCGTTATAGACTTCCTCGTTCACTTCCAGTTCGTAGCCGTTTTTCTTCATCAGTGCCGTTACCTGCTTCATCTGCAGTTTCACGATGTCGAGAATCTGGCTCCGGTCCAGAGGCTTGAACACGATGGTTTCATCCACGCGGTTGAGGAATTCGGGGCGCATGCTGCGGCGCAGTTCATCCATTACCTGAACCTTGCTCTTTTGGTAGGCCTGTTCTTCCTCGCCCGGCTTCATATCCTCGAAAGCCTGCTGTATGTAGCCCGCCCCGAGGTTGGAGGTCATGATAACGATGGTGTTCTTGAAATCCGCCACACGGCCTTTGTTGTCGGTGAGCCGCCCGTCGTCGAGCACCTGCAGGAGAATGTTGAACACATCCGGATGCGCCTTTTCGATTTCGTCGAGCAATACCACCGAGTAGGGGCGGCGGCGCACGGCTTCGGTAAGCTGGCCGCTTTCTTCATAGCCCACATAACCCGGAGGAGCCCCCACCAAACGCGAAACGGTGTGCTTTTCCTGATATTCCGACATGTCGATGCGCACCATCGCCTTTTCATCGTTGAACAGGTAATCGGCCAAGGCTTTGGCCAATTCGGTCTTGCCCACGCCCGTAGTGCCCAAAAAGATGAACGAGCCGATAGGGCGGTTTTCATCGCCAAGCCCCGCGCGGCTGCGGCGGATAGCGTCTGAAATGGCTTGGATGGCCTCGTCTTGCCCTACCACGCGGCGGTGCAGTTCTTCTTCGATATGCAGCAGCTTTTCGCGTTCACTCTGCAACATGCGGCTCAGCGGGATGCCCGTCCAGCGCGAAACCACGTCGGCGATTTCTTCGCTGCCCACTTCTTCCTTGATCATCGAGCCCTCTTTCTGTTCCTCCTGCAACTTGGCCTTGAGTTCCTCCACCTTCTTTTCGGCTTCCTTGATACGTCCGTAGCGCAATTCCGCCACTTTCTCGTAGTTGCCGAGGCGTTCGGCCTGTTGGGCCTCGAACTTGTAGCGCTCGATGGCATCCAATTGAGCCTGGATTCCGTCCACGGTTTCTTTTTCGGTTTTCCACTTGGCTTTCATGCTGTCGCGTTCCACCGAAAGGTTGGCTATCTCTTCTTTGAGCGCCTGCAGTTTGGCCGGGTCGTTCTCGCGCTTGATGGCCTCGCGCTCGATTTCCAACTGGCGGATCTTGCGTTCGGCCTCGTCTAATTTTTCGGGAACCGAATCGATTTCCAGACGCAGTTTGGCGGCGGCCTCATCCACCAAGTCGATGGCTTTGTCGGGCAGGAAACGGTCGGCGATGTAGCGGTGCGAAAGTTCCACGGCGGCAATCAGGGCTTCGTCCTTGATACGCACATGGTGGTGGGTTTCGTAGCGTTCCTTGAGCCCGCGCAGAATCGAAATGCTGTCTTCCACATTGGGTTCGCCCACGTAAACGGTCTGGAAACGGCGTTCCAAAGCCTTGTCCTTTTCAAAATACTTCTGGTATTCGCCCAAGGTGGTGGCACCGATGGCGCGCAATTCGCCCCGTGCCAGGGCGGGTTTGAGGATATTGGCGGCATCCATCGCGCCTTCCCCGCCACCTGCCCCTACCAGGGTATGGATTTCGTCAATGAACAGGATGATTTCGCCCTCGGCCTGGATCACTTCCTTGACCACGCTTTTCAAACGTTCCTCGAACTCACCCTTGTACTTGGCGCCGGCAATCAACGCGCCCATGTCGAGCGAGAAAATCTGCTTGCTCTTCAAGCCTTCCGAAACGTCGCCGCTCACGATACGTTGCGCCAGACCTTCGGCAATGGCGGTCTTGCCCACGCCGGGCTCTCCGATTAAAAGCGGATTGTTCTTGGTGCGGCGGCTCAGAATCTGCAACACGCGCCGTATTTCTTCATCGCGCCCGATCACGGGATCGAGTTTGCCGTTTCGCGCCATGTCGTTGAGATTGCGGGCGTATTTTTCCAAGGCCTGGTAAGTGCTCTCGGCATTGGAATCCTTGGCGGCCGAACCTTTGCGCATTTCCTTTACGGCGGCTTTGATTTCGGCGGTGTTGACCCCGGCGTTCCTGAGAATCTGCGCCGCTTGCGAGTTCTGTTCCAAAAGGGCGAGCAGCACCACTTCGATGGTGACATATTCGTCTTGGAATTCTTTAAGCAGGTTCTGCGCTTTGAGCAGACATTGCTCCGCGTTGGGAGTCAGGTAAGGGGAGCCGTTGCCGCTCACTTTGGGCAGGCTTTCGATTTTGGCATCCAGATCGCGGTTTATAAGCACCGGATCGGCGCCGGCTTTCTTGAACAGGAAAGGCAAAACGTGTTCATCGGCCAAAAGGAGGCCTTTCAACAGGTGAAGGTCATCCACGGCCTGGTTGCGGTTGCCGGCGGCCAGTTCGACCGCTTTTTGAATGGCTTCCTGCGCTTTGATGGTAAAGTTGTTTAAGGTCATGGTTTCAATTTTTTTTGTGTGATGCCGTTGGGTCTCCGTCCGGAGCAACGGCAACAGCCTCCCGAACAAAAACTTTGCCGAAAGATTTTGTATGAAATTTTGTCAGAATCAAGCGTTTAGATAAAACAGAACGCAGACAGAACGGCAGAAATCCATGCAATTTTGGCTTGGTTCAGGCAAAAAGCGATAAGGGGTGGCATAAGCAAGTTCTTTCTATATTTGTGGATGAAAACGAAAAAAATATGAAAGCAAAGGATGCTTCGGTTTTGTTGGCGCGGCGGATACGTGATGATTTGGCGGGTCTTGCCAAGCGGAACGGTGAAGAAAAAAAACGTGTCTTGCAGTCTTTTTTCAAGACAGGCAAAGGCGAATACGGCGAGGGCGATTTGTTTTACGGCCTTACCGTGCCGCAAACAAGAGCCTTGGCCAAACAATACAGAAAAGCCCTGGAACAGGACGGCGGGGCGGTGCTGGCGGGATTGATGCGCGATCCCTACCATGAGTGCCGCCTGCTGGCTTTACTGTGCTTGGTGCAGTGGATGGAAAAGGCCGATGACGCACAGGCGCAGTCCATCTACCGTTTCTATATGGAACACGCGGCCTATATCAACAATTGGGATCTGGTGGATTTGAGCGCGCCGCAGATAGTAGGCGCGTTTCTCCTGCGCCGCAAGAACTGGAAAATCCTCAAGGAATACGCCAAGAGTTCCCATCTGTGGACGCAGCGGATAGCCATTATCGCCACCTTCGCGTTCATCAAGGCCGGTGATTCCAAGCCTGCCTATACCATTGCCGACCTCTTGCTTCAACATCCGCACGACCTGATACAGAAAGCCACGGGCTGGATGTTGCGCGAGGCGGGCAAGAGGGTGTCGCAAGACGGGGAGATACGCTACCTGACCCAAAGCCGCAAGGCCTCGGAACCGGCGCGTTACCGAATCATGCCGCGCACCATGTTGCGCTACGCCATAGAACGTTTCCCCGAACCGCTGCGCAAGGAATTTCTCTTAAAAACGGGAAAAAATCGTATATTTGCGCCCGCATTATAAGGCGGACACGGATGCGGGTGTCTGTGGGCTATAGGAAAAAACGTTTAAAAAAAACATAA
>CAYVJX010000035.1:0-5873 GCA_964451895.1 uncultured Bacteroidaceae bacterium
CTTCAGTACGTGACCGAACCGACCGAGGGTTGCAACGCGGCAGCTCGCCGTCCAAAACGCTTTTTTTTATTTGTCCTGAGTGGAGACATTGGCCTGCGCCGCCGCCACCCTCGCAATAGGCACCCTATACGGCGAGCAGCTTACATAGCGCATGCCGAGCGAATCGCAGAAAGCCACGGAACTGGGCTCACCGCCATGTTCACCGCAGATACCGATCTTGATGTCGGGACGGGTGGCACGGCCTTTTTCCACGCCGATACGCATCAGCTGGCCTACCCCTTCGCGGTCCAACACCTGGAACGGGTCGTACTTGAGAAGGTTCTTGTCCAGATAGGTGGGCAGGAACTTACCGATATCGTCGCGCGAGAAACCAAAGGTCATCTGGGTAAGGTCGTTGGTACCGAAGGAGAAGAATTCCGCCACTTCGGCAATTTCATCGGCGGTAAGGGCGGCACGGGGCACTTCCACCATCGTACCTACAAAGTATTCGATGCGGTCTTTTCTTTCGGCAAACACCTTTTCCGCCGTTCCACGGATGATATCCACCTGCATCTGCAGTTCTTTCTTGCTTCCCGCCAGCGGCACCATGATTTCAGGATGCGCGTTGATTCCCTTGGCCTTGAGGTTCAAGGCAGCTTCGAGGATGGCACGGGTCTGCATTTCGGAAATTTCGGGATAGGTATTGCCCAAACGGCATCCACGGTGACCCAACATGGGGTTCACTTCTTCGAGTTCCTTTACCTTGGCGGCCACTTCTTCCACGCTGATACCCATTACACGGGCCATTTCTTCCTGACCCTTCTGGTCTTTGGGAACGAATTCGTGCAAGGGGGGATCCAACAGACGGACCGTAACCGGCAGGTCGCGCATGGCGGTAAAGATGCCTTCAAAGTCGGCACGCTGAACCGGAAGCAGTTTGGCCAAAGCCGCGCGGCGGCCTTCGGTATCCTTGGCAAGAATCATTTCCCGCATGGGGATAATCTTGTCGCCTTCAAAGAACATGTGTTCGGTACGGCACAGACCGATACCGCTGGCACCGAAATTACGAGCCACTTCGGCATCGTGCGGCGTATCGGCATTGGTGCGCACACGCATACGGGTGTATTTGTCCGCCAGATCCATCAAAGCCTGGAAATCACCGCTGATTTCGGCATCGTTGGTCTTGATTTCGCCGTCGAACACCTGACCGGTGGAACCGTTCAACGAGATATAATCCCCTTCCTGGTAGGTCTTGCCCGACATGGTGAGGGTACGTTTCTTGTAGTCGATTTCAATATCGCCGGCACCCGAAACGCAGCACTTGCCCATACCGCGCGCCACCACCGCCGCGTGGGAGGTCATACCGCCACGGGCAGTAAGGATACCTTGGGCGATATACATACCCTTGAGGTCTTCGGGCGAGGTTTCGATACGCACCAGAATCAGTTTGGCCTTGGGATCCTTTTCGATGGCTTTTTCGGCATCTTCGGCAAAGAAGAGAATCTTACCCGTAGCCGCACCCGGCGAAGCGGGCAAGCCTTTGGCCATCACCTGAGCCGAAGAAAGGGCTTTCTTGTCGAACACGGGATGCAGAAGCTCATCCAACTTGTTGGGTTCGATGCGCATCAAGGCCTCTTTTTCGGTAATAAGGCCTTCCTTGCACATTTCCATCGCGATACGCACCATCGCCGCGCCGGTACGTTTTCCGTTGCGGGTCTGGAGCATCCACAGACGGCCTTCCTGAATCGTGAACTCCATATCCTGCATATCCTTGTAGTGCAGTTCGAGTTTGTTCTGGAGATCCCAAAGTTCTTTGTAAAGTTCGGGCATGGATTCTTCGAGCGAAGGATATTTGGCGGCGCGTTCCTTTTCGGAAATGCCCTGCAACTGCGCCCAACGCTGCGAACCCAAGAGGGTGATTTCCTGCGGTGTACGGATACCGGCCACCACATCTTCGCCCTGTGCGTTAATCAGGTATTCGCCATTGAACTTGTTCTCACCCGTGGAGGCGCTGCGGCTGAAGCAGACGCCCGTGGCGGAAGTGTTGCCCATATTGCCGAACACCATGGCCTGTACGTTTACGGCCGTTCCCCATTCGGCGGGGATATTGTTGAGACGACGGTAAAGAATGGCGCGTTCATTCATCCAGCTGTCGAACACGGCGATAATCGCGCCCCAGAGCTGTTGCCAGGGGTCGGTGGGGAAATCCTTGCCGGTGTTCTTCTTCACGGCGGCCTTGAAGCGGACCACAAGTTCCTTCAATTCGGCCACGCCCAGTTCGGTATCGAGTTTGACGCCCTTTTCTTCCTTCATCTTCTCAATGATTTCTTCAAAGGGGTCGATATCTTCCTTGGAGGTGGGTTTCATGCCCAATACCACATCGCCGTACATCTGCACGAAACGACGGTAGGAATCCCATGCGAAACGTTCGTTGCCGGTCTTCTTGCAGAGGGCTTCCACCACGGTGTCGTTGATACCGAGGTTGAGAATGGTGTCCATCATGCCGGGCATGGAAGCGCGGGCTCCCGAACGCACCGAAAACAAAAGAGGATTGACCGAATCGCCGAATTTGGCGCCCATAATCTGTTCCGTGGCGGCCATGCCCTTTTCCACTTCGGGTTTGATGGCGCTGATAACCGCGTCCGCACCGAGGCGGTTGTAAGCGGTACATACTTCGGTGGTAATCGTGAATCCCGGAGGCACGGGCAGACCGATCAGGCTCATCTCGGCAAGGTTGGCGCCCTTTCCGCCCAACAGGTTCCGCATATCGGCCCTGCCTTCCGCCGTCTTGTTTCCAAACAGATAAACTGTTTTCAATCCTTCTTTCATATTCGTATTTATTATTTGATTATCAAAAATTTGCAGGGTATAAAAATGTCCTGCGGAATAAGTCTGCAAAGGTAATAAAACCGCCCCTATTTTACAAGCATTCAAGGCGCATGAACCGCAAAATCGACTAAAATTTTAAAACTGACGTTCCGCCTTGGATTGCGGATGATATTTCTCAATGGTTTCCTGCAGGTAGCGGCGGTCGAGATGGGTGTAGATTTCGGTGGTGGTGATGGATTCATGCCCCAGCATATCCTGCACCGCGCGCAGGTCGGCGCCGCCTTCGATAAGGTGTGTGGCGAAACTGTGCCGGAACGTGTGCGGGCTCACCGACTTGCGGATACCGGCGGCCGCCGCCGTTTCCTTGATGATCTTGAATACCATGACCCGCGACAGCCCCGTGCCCCGCCGGTTGAGGAAAACGGTGTTCTCGAAACCTTTCCGCACCGGAACATGGCAACGGTCGTTTTCGATATAGCCCTTGATCTGCCGCATGGCGGTCTGTCCGATAGGCACGAGCCGCTCTTTGTTTCCCTTGCCGATGATGCGCACGAAACCGTCGTTGAAATACAGCATGGAGATGGAAAGGTTCACCAGTTCCGAAACCCGGAGGCCGCAGGCATAGAGCGTTTCGAGCATGGCGCGGTTGCGGCGCCCCTCGATGGTGGAGAGGTCTATCGAATCGAACATGGCGATGATCTCCCCATACGAAAGCACATCGGGCAGATGACGTTTGATGCGGGGGCTTTCCACCAGTTCGGCCGGAGAGACCTCGATCACCTTTTCCAGCACCAGATAATGGAAGAAACTCTTGATGCCAGACAGAATACGCGCCTGGGAACGCGCGTTCATGCCCAGTTCGAGGATAAAGACGGTAAAGTTCTCCACATCGGCAGGGGTCACCGTGCTTATATCCCCACCCTTGCGGTATTGCAGGAAAAGGTTCACATCGTGCAGGTATGCCTCCACGGATGCCGGCGAGAGACGGCGTTCCAATTTCAGATAAGCGGCATATCCGCGCAGATAAGACGACATGGGCTTTTCTTATTCCGAAGCCTTGCCCGCTGCCGCCTTGCGTGTGTTGTCTTCCTTGATGAAAGTCTGTATCTGCCGGGCGGCGGTGCGCGGATTGGCAATCGAAGCGCAGCCGTTCACACAACCTCCCTGACAGACCATAAACTCAATCATGTTGGGCTGGTCAGGGCCACCGCAAGTCTGTTCCACGGTCTTGAGGCTCTTGATGACCGCTTTGTCCACCCCGTCGATATAGAAAGGCCGGATGGCCTGAGGATTCTTGGAATAATGCAGCACCGCTTCGGTAACCCCTTGGGTATAAGGAAACGCGCGCCCCACATTGTCGATTTCCACCAATTTGGATTCTTCGCATTTCTGAATGTCGATGCCGTCGGCGGTCAACATCGCGCCCAGTTCCTCGTAAGAAAGAACCCAGTCGATATCCTTTTCCACCATGGCTTCATGGCGTTTGGAAAGACAGGGGGCAAAGAACACCGTAACGCAGTCCGGATCTTTTTCCTTTACCGCCTGAGCGGTGTAATACACCGGGGTATGCGTATGCGAAACGTAGGGTTCGAGATGTTTCAGATGTTTGTGAACCAATTCGGTATAGGAATGACAGCAAGAAGTGGTCATAAATTTCTGACCGCCTTCCACCACCCTTTCCTCAAATTCGGCGGCTTCGTTGATGGCCGTGGTGTTGGCTCCTTCGGCCACTTCCACCACTTCGTCGAATCCCAAGGCCTTGATGGCGCTCACCACCTTGCCCGGAGGCACGGGGAACTGCCCCATGATGGACGGGGCTACCAAGGCCACCACCTTCTTGTCGGATTTCAAGGCGCGGAATATCTCGGAAAGGTAGGTCTTCTCCATAATCGCCCCGTAAGGGCAGGCTTCCCGGCAACGGCCGCAGTAGATACATTTCGACTCATCGATATGTTCCACCCCGTGTTCATCTTTCGAAATGGCATCCACAGGACAGGACTGTTCACAGGGAACGGCCTGGTAGATGATGGCGTTGAAAGGACATGCCTTCATGCAGAGCCCGCAGCTGACGCATTTGTCGGGGTCGATATATGCTTGATGATGGATGCTGATGGCGTTCTTGCGGCAGGCAAAGGTGCAGGGATGCCCGATACAGCCGTGGCACATATTGGTAACCACATAGTTCACCTGAACGCACGAGCTGCAGGCCAAATCGACCACGGTAAGGATGGCCGTGGTCTGTTCGGTGCGTTCTTCGGCCATGCGCGCATACTCGCTCAAAGGCGTCAATTCGTCTTTTTCATCACGGATATCGTAGCCGAGAATCGCCATAAGACGGTATTTGATGACCGCACGGTCCTTATATACGCAACAACGGGAAACATCCTTGCTGTAACGCGGTCTCATGACAAGAGGCACTCTGTCTATCTCCGAGCGTAGGTTGCCGCTCCGCATCAGTTTGCACACGCGCGTAAGCAAATCACGCCGGATCAACATCGATTCGTTATATGCCATAGCCAACGAAAGTTATCGGTTTACAATAAAAATCCTTTTCCTCCCAAGCCAAGGAAAGAATCGCCAAAAGCGGACAAAGATAACATATTTTGCCTTATCGGAAAGCAAACAAGCCTTTCCTTTATTGACACATAGCGGCTGTCGTGGCCGCGGCAAAAACACCTAATACGAGAATCAAGACAATAATTCCGATCAACGAAATCACCAGACCGGCAATCGCCATGCCTCTGGGAGCCTTGAACACGCCGATAAAGGAGAATACCAGCCCCAATACCCATAAAATCCAATCAAGTACGGGAATCCAACACAAAAGGAGCGCGAGCAAGGCCAATACGAAACCGGCGATACCTAATCCGTTGCTTTTAGGCTCATAGCCCATAAACTGATCATTTCCACTCATGATAAAAATATTTATGCCGCAAAGGTACATTATTACGGCTAATCCACGAAGCAATATAGGGGGCATGTACCTTCACGGACAGTTCCGTTGTCCGCTAAAGGTACATTATTACGGCTAATCCACGAAGCAATATAGGGGGCATGTACCTTCA
>CAYVJX010000035.1:5973-12842 GCA_964451895.1 uncultured Bacteroidaceae bacterium
AAAGGTACATTATTACGGCTAATCCACGAAGCAATATAGGGGGCATGTACCTTCACGGACAGTTCCGTTGTCCTTAAAAACAGTACGCAGCCGATAATTTTCGTATGCAGTCAAAAAAATCACTATCTTTGGGGCGTTTATGCCCTTTCGGAGTGTAAACAACACTTCTAAAACACACTACGTATGTTGAGTTTCAAGAATACGACCCGTACATGCGCGGGATTGCTGGTTGCCCTTTTCGCCGCCGGCGCTTTGTGTGCCTGCTCTTCCAACAGAGGCACAGTGGCCGTGAGCCGCACGCCCGACTTCTGCAATTCGGCGGAAAACCGCACCATTCCCAAAGTAGAGAAGAAAGCCACCGTACATCCCGGCAAAGACACGCCCATCGGCGGTGATTACAAGGACAAAAGACGCTAAACCCGTTTCGACTATGGAAACCAGCAAAGGCAGAATCTCGCAGGTAATCGGCGCGGTGGTCGATGTCTATTTCGATGAGGGGCAGCGTATTCCCATTATTTACGAAGCCATGGAAGCCGTGCGTCCCGACGGGCACACGGTGGTGCTGGAATGCCAGCAGGACATGGGGGAACGCACCGTGCGCGCCATTTCGATGGACTCCACCGACGGACTTTACCGCGGTCTGGAAGTAACCGCCACGGGCAACGGTATCTCGGTACCCACCGGCGAAGAAATCAACGGACGACTCTTTAACGTTATCGGCGAACCTATCGACGGCATCGGCCCTGTTACGGGCGGAGAACGCCGCGCCATACACCAGGACCCTCCCGGTTTTGACCAGCTTACCACCAACGAAGAGGTGCTTTACACCGGCATCAAGGCCATCGACATGATCGAGCCTTATATGAAAGGCGGAAAAGTGGGGCTTTTCGGCGGCGCGGGCGTGGGCAAGACGGTGTTGATTATGGAAATGATCAACAACATCGCCAAGCAGTATTCGGGTCAGACCGTGTTTGCCGGCGTGGGAGAACGCACCCGCGAGGGCAATGACCTTCTGCGTGAAATGATTCAGTCGGGCGTTATCCGCTACGGCGAAGAGTTCAAGAAGAGCATGGAAGAAGGTCACTGGGACTTGAGCAAGGTGGACCGCGAAGCCTTGAAGAAATCGCAGGCCACCCTGGTGTTCGGTCAAATGAACGAATCGCCCGGCGCACGTGCCCGTGTGGCGCTTTCCGGCCTTGCCTTGGCGGAATATTTCCGCGACAAGGGCGGCGAAGGCCAAGGCGGAGGCAATATCCTGTTCTTTGTAGATAACATTTTCCGTTTTACCCAGGCCGGTTCGGAAGTATCGGCGCTTTTGGGACGTATGCCTTCGGCGGTAGGTTACCAACCCACCCTGGCCACCGAAATGGGCTTGATGCAGGAACGCATCACCTCCACCAAAAACGGGGCGATCACCTCGGTTCAGGCGGTTTACGTGCCGGCCGACGACTTGACCGACCCCGCGCCCTCCACCACTTTCGAGCACTTGGACGCCACCACGGTATTGAGCCGCAAGATTTCGGAATTGGGTATCTTCCCGGCTGTGGATCCGTTGGCCTCCACCTCGCGTATCCTTTCGCCGCGTATCGTGGGCAAGGAACACTACCAGATAGCCCAGCGTATCAAGAACGTACTGCAACGCAACAGCGAGCTGCAGGACATCATCGCCATTCTCGGCATGGAAGAACTCAGCGAGGAAGACAAACTGGTGGTGAACCGCGCGCGCAAGATACAGCGTTTCCTCTCGCAACCTTTCTTTATGTCGGAATCCTTTACGGGGCTGCCCGGAAAGTTCGTGAAGATAGAAGACACCATCGCCGGTTTCAAGGCCATTCTGGACGGCGAAATGGATGAATATCCCGAACAGGCTTTCCACATGGTGGGCACCTTGGACGATGTAAAGGAAAAAGCCCGTAAAATCTTAGCCGAAGCCTAAACGATGACCGTTACGATATCCAGCCCCGACAAGGTTATCTTCCAAGGGGAAGCCAAATTGTTGCAACTGCCGGGCGCCGACGGTTCTTTCGAAGTCTTGGACCGCCACGCCCCTATCCTTTCCCTTTTGGGCAAAGGCAAGGTTCGCTTAGTGGACCACGAAGGAGAGGAACAGTTTTTCGAAATCGAGGGCGGTCTGTTCGGCATGGCCAAGAATGCCTGCCGTATCCTGCTTACAGCTTAGTTTCCGCCATTACCTTGTTCATGTAAAAGACAAATTGGCGGTTCTTGCCTTTCCGGCGAGGATTGCTTATCTGTTTATACCCGTATGCCAGCAGGCATCCCGGAAACCATTCGGTGAGCGCTCCGCCCCAGGCCCGTTGCAGGCGGTCGCCGGGCAAAAGCGGTGTCAATCCGAAATTCTTCAAAGCACCGATACCCTCCTCTCCTTGGATTTGACGGTAATATATCAGCGTCTGGTGGTTATAGCCGTAGAGCAAATCGCCCTGCGGATCCTCCACCGCCGCCGAAAGCGGCAAAAGACGGTCGTAGAGCTGCGGTTGTTCCAAGTCGAACACCGAATTGCGCAGGTTGCGCACCGCTGAATCGAATTCCGAATAAAAGGCGTTCTTGTAACGGTAGCCCTCAAAAGTAACGCGCGTGTAAGGCATCATGCGCCCGTAGAAATCGTACGACACTTCGGTGGTGGTGCTGATAACCCGCTCGTAGGTTTCCCCGAACAGGCGGAACCTGCCGTTCTGAGCCTGCAAACGCAACAGGCTCAGGTAATCGGGCAACACCATCCGGCCGTTGGATTTCTGCATGGCTTGCGTAAAGCGGTAGCTTTCCTCGCTGCCCAAAAGGGTATCCAAGGCAGGGTATTCCAGATAACCTTTCATCCAGAAATCCCGCACCTGCCCTTTCCTGTAACGCATGGCGAACAGCCCTGCCGTCTCGCTGCCCGGGTCATAGTTGGAAACCGTCTGCCGGGCACGCGCCATGTTCCAGCTTCCGGCAATCATAAAATCGCCGCCGCCCAACACCGCCAGCCGGGCATCCACCAAACGGATATCCTGCCTCGGAGAAGCAATCACTTCCTGTTCCAATTCCTCTCCATAGGGCGAGATTCTCTTGAAATAAAGCCCGGTTTCGATGATTTTGGCATCCCGGAACACAAAACAGGCGTTGCCTTGGCCATCCACCTGCCAGTCGCAGCAGGTATAGTCTTTGGCGGATGCCACGGTATGGAGGTAAAGCGTGTCGGCACGGGTATCGAGCACGCAATAGACGTATTCGTTTTTCTGCAACACCACGAAATGCCACCGGTTTCCCTCCAGTTTGAACTCGGCGAACTCCGCTTTCGCCAAGGCATCCGCCGCCACTTTATGCGGGTACAGCGCGTATTGCCCGTCGGCGATACAGAGTGCCAGCTCGCAGAACTCCGGCCCGCCCTTCTTGTCGGAAACAGCCACCAAAGCAAAACGCAGGCTGTCTTCTTCTACCCTTTGGCCCGCATAGTGAAAACGGCTCTCGATGGCCAGATCGCTCTGCCAGCGTTTATGCAGGTTCTCATCGTAAAAATACAGGCTTCGCTGCGGAGTGGAAGAAAACAGGTCGTTCTGCTCCATCATCACCAGCACGCCCAGTTTGCCGAGCGTAAGTACACGGAACGGGGATTCGTTCTCCTGCACCGGAATCTCCGCCACGCCCGCCGCCGTGCCTTGCGCCCGAAGAACGAAGCCTCCGAGGCAAGCGAGGGCAAGCGACAGCCCGAAACCATAGATGTATCTGAAGAATCTCATGCTCTGTGGGTCTAAAAAAACGAGGAGGCGATGCCGTCGGTCAACAGGCGTCTAGCCGCTGGCACCACATAGGCCCCCCCCTTGCGCTGCAAATTTCCGCATTTTATTTCTTTTTCCGCCCGTCGGTAAAATTCCAGCCGCAAAGGTTCTGAAAAAGCCGCTATCTTTTCCTGCTCTATGCCCCAGACGGTGCGCAGGGCGGTCATGACATACTCGTGGTAGCGGTCGCGCTCGCTCAGACATTCACCCTGTTTTCCCGAAACGGGGTCTTGTATATAGTCCTGCACCGAAGCCGGATTCCAATGCCTTTCCTCCCCCAGATACGAATGCGCCGCCGCGCCCAGGCCGATATACGGCACATCACGCCAGTAATTGCGGTTGTGCAGGCCATAGGCGCTGTTCCGGGCGTAGTTTGAAATCTCGTAGGCTTCGTAGCCGTTTTCTGAGGCGAATTCCTGTAACTGAAAATATTCCCTTTCCACCTGTTCTTCCTCCGCTATCGCCAGCTTGCCCGATGCCAGCCTGCGTTCCAGCATCGTGCCCGGCTCCACCGTAAGGGCGTATGCCGAGAAATGCGGCAGTTGCAGGGATTTCAAGGTCTCAAGGTTGTCTTGCCAAGAAGTCGGTTCGCCATCGGGATGCAAGCCGTAAATCAAATCGATGGAAAGGTTCTCAAAACCCGCGCGACGGGCGTTTTCCACGGCATCCAAGGCTTCCTGCGCGCTATGGCGGCGGTTGAGGATTTTCAAATCGGCATCCGAAAACGACTGCACGCCGATGCTGAGTCGCCTTACGGGCGTATAGCGGTACAAATCCGCCAGGTAGGCAGACGAAAGATGTTCGGGATTGGCCTCGAAAGTCACTTCTTCCAAAGCCGACAGATCAAAGATACAGTGCAGTCTTTCAATCAGGTCGGTATAGAACGGAACGGGCAGCAGCGAGGGCGTGCCGCCGCCTATATATAAGGTGGCTATCTCCGCTTTCCGTCCGGCAAAGAAACGCGCCTTGAAATAGGCCGCCTCCCGAAGCAAGGCTCCGGCATAGGTCCGGGTATATTCCCCGGCACGCGCGGCCACCGAATAGAACGCGCAATAAAGACATTTCTGACGGCAGAAAGGTATGTGTATGTACAAGCCCGTTTTCATGCCGCCCGGTTATTGCTTGCGCACTTTCTTGGTCAGCACCACGCGGAACACCGTGCCGGACTGGGGCGAGGAACTCTCCACAAAAATCCTGCCTTTGTGATAGCCTTCCACGATACGGCGGCTCAAGGTCAACCCCAAGCCCCAGCCACGCTGCTTGGTGGTATAGCCGGCCTCGAACACTTTCTTGAACATGTTCTTGGGCAAACCCTTGCCGGTATCGTGCACGTCGATAATCACGGCCTCGCTGTTCTCGCTCAGCGAGATGCTTATTTCCCCCTCGTTGTCGCCGATGGCGTTGAGCGCGTTCTTGAACAGGTTCTCGAACACCCACTCGATAAGCGGCGCGTTGAACTGCGCCATGATGACCGCATCGGGAGCCACATTGATCGTATAGCGGATACGCCGCGAACTGCGCGCCTTGAGATATTCCACCGAACGGTAAACCACCGGAACCACGTTGTCCCAGCTCAGTTCGGGTATCGAACCTATCTTGGAGAAACGGTTGGTGACCACCTCTATCCGCTTCACGTCCTTTTCGATTTCCGCCAGATCGGCCTTTTCCATCGGCGCGCCGTCTTCCTTGGTCTTGTAATACTCTATCCAAGCCAAAAGCGAAGACAGCGGCGTTCCCAACTGGTGGGCGGTTTCTTTCGACATGCCCCACCATTCCCGGTTCTGCGCCATTTTTTGCGAGAGGTTGAGCAAGGAGAGCACTCCGCCGATAATCGCCAGCAAGGCCAGCAGCAAGGCCACTGTAAAGAAATTCATGTTCCGCAGGAAAGCCGAGGATTCGTAGAACAGGTAGCAGGTCTTGGTTTCCATGCCCGGCAAGTACAGCTCGATAGGCTCGTTGGCATCCTGCATCTTGCGCAAACGCGCCTGGATGGTACGCTGCGAATAGAACTCGCCCTCTCCCAGATTGTGGTACATCAGAACCGTTTTCTTGCTGTCGTCGGTAACTAGCACCGGATTGGCGATGGAGGCGATGCTGTTGAAAGACTCCATGCTGAAAGAGCTGTCTAAATCAGAAAACATCTGCCGCAGGTTCAGAAACACCTCAGAGGGCTTGAAATAAAGGCTGTATTTGAGCCCTTGGGCATCCACGGCGATAGGCGGATAGGCCGAATACGCCTTTTGGATTTCGGGCGTGAATTCCCGGGTTTTGGTAAGCCGGATATCGGGGTCGTGCGATTCCACAATCTTTCCCGACTTGCCCACCAGAATAAACGGCCGGTTGTTGCTCGACATGATGCGCATCAGGAAGTCGAAATCCTTGGGCGTGGGCGATACCGGACTGAACACCCTTTCATAGACATAACTCCAAACGGTGGCATACTGGCGTTCCTCGGTCTCCATCTGCGCGAAGATGCCGCGCACCCGGTTGGCCACCTCCATCTGCCGCCAATTGGCGATCGCCCAGTTCTGCACCCGCACACGCTCTTCTTTCTTTAACTGCTCCACCAGGCTGCGCGAAAAAAACAGGGTGGCCGCCACAATAAGAATCGAGAACGAAATCAATATGAAATTGAGCCGTCCGCTACGCAATACCCTCGACTTACGCTTTTCCGCCATCTTCCCGCCATTTTTTTGTGTCCGTAAAGATACATCACTCAAACCTTTCCAGGAAACACCGAACCGGCATGTATCTTCACGGACGGTTCCGTTGTCCGTAAAGATACATCATTCAAGCCTTTCCAGAAAACACCGAACCGGCATGTATCTTCACGGACGGTTCCGTTGTCCGTAAAGATACATCATGCAAGCCTTTCCAAGAAACCCCGACTTTGCATGTATCTTCACGGACGGTTCCGTTGTCCGTAAAGATACATTTAATCCGCCACGAAACACCAATCCTTGCCGGCATCTTTTTCCAAGCCGCCCAAGGTGTGCGTGCAAACCGTATTCACTTTCCCTTCGTCAAAAGCGCGGCGCACCTTCAGGTAATTGGGCGTGTAGCCGAACATCTGCCCGTCCTGTCGGTCGGATT
>CAYVJX010000036.1:0-12583 GCA_964451895.1 uncultured Bacteroidaceae bacterium
GATGAAACCGCTCCTGAAATCAGCTTTGTCGTAACGGCTTCGGCTACCCCCACCTCGGTAGAGGTTCATTTCAGCGAAGTTTTGGATAAGGCTTCCGCCGAAACCGTTGCCAACTACACCCTTAACAACAATCTCACCGTAAGTGCTGCCAAGCTGGGTGAAGACAACAAAACCGTTACTCTCACTACTTCGGCCATGACCGAAGGCACTGCCTATGAACTCACCGTGAACGGTGTGAAGGATGAAGCCGGCAACGCCACCGACAACCTTAAATATGCCTTTACTTTCGGTGCCATCGAAGTGGACGACATCGCTGCTGTTCTGGCTCTGCGCGATACCTATGTAAACGCCCAGCAATACCGTATCAAAGGTGAAGTGGTGGTTGTGGCTCACGTAGGCACAAGCATCTATGTACAGGACAAAGGTTGCGAAACCACCAAGGGTCACTCCCTCTTGCTCTACGATCAGCCCAAGACCTATGAAGGCAAATTCCCCGCAGGCACCGTGCTGACCAATGTGGCCGGTAGCCTCACCATCTATCAAAATGCCTTGTTCGAAATGCAGTATCTGGCCGACAACATCACCGCAAACGGCACCGCCGATGTAGTGGTTACCAAAGCCACGATAGCCGACGTTTATAAAGACAACTCCTATCACGCTGCCTTGGTGCAGTTCTCCGATGTGCAGATTTCCGATGATAACGGCAAGACTTTTGAAGCCAATAAAAATTACCGTATGATGGATCCTTCCGGTAAATATATGGATCTGCATGTATATGCCACCGACAATATTGTAGGAGAAACGGTTCCCAAAGAAAAGGTTTCTGTTACCGGTTATGTTGGGGTTTACAACGGCAACAGCCAGCTTATTCTCCGTGACAAGAGCGATATTTCTGCAAACAACACTCCCGGTCCCGGCACTGCGGTGGAAGGCAATGAAGCCGTACGTTTCTCGGTTTATCCCAACCCGACCGAAGGCATGTTGAATGTGGAATTGGCCGAAGGCGGACAGTTCAGCCTGTTCGTTTACAACACCAACGGTCTGCAGCTGATGCGCCGCGAAGGCTTGGTGGATAATGCCCGCGTTGACCTTTCCGGTCTTGCCCACGGTATGTATATCGTGGAACTCCGCACGGCCGAAGGCGTGGTTCGCACCAAAGTGGTGGTAAGGTAAAACCCTTTCTTTACTTGAAAAAGGGGCGCATCTGATTCAGAGCGCCCCTTTTCTTTAAAATCAGTATCTTTGCTTTATCTCAGAGGTTAAACAAAATTTGAAAACCATGAAAACAAAGGTCTTCAAGGCATGGTTCCTGAGCGTGGGAATCCTGTTCTCGTTTTCTCTTTTGCGGGCGGCGGAACCCGACGGTTATTACCAATCGGCATACGGCAAGAGCGGTTACACGCTTAAGACAGCACTTTATAACATCATTAAGGATCACACCGTGGTCAGTTACGACGGTCTGTTCGATGCTTATAAGAAAACCGATGTCAAAAACGGCAAGATTTGGGATATGTATTCCAACTGCAACTTTAGCTTCGACAACCGTTGCGGCAACTACAAGGATGAATGCGACTGCTACAACCGAGAACATTCGTTTCCCAAAAGTTGGTTCAACGACGCCAAGCCCATGTATTCCGATCTGTTTCACCTCTATCCCACCGACGGCAAGGTGAACGGCATGCGTAGCAACTATCCTTTCGGCGAGGTGAAAAATCCCACCTATACCAGTCACAACGGTTCCAAATTGGGCAATAACAGCACGTCCGGCTATTCGGATAAGGTTTTTGAACCTATTGATGAATACAAAGGCGATTTCGCACGCTCGTACTTCTATATGGCCACGCGCTATGAAGACCGGATTGCCAATTGGAGTGCTTGTCCCGTTTGTGACGGCAACAACAAGGCTTCTTTCAAGCAATGGACGGTGGATCTGCTGCTCAAGTGGCATCGTCAGGATCCTGTGAGCCAAAAGGAAATAGACCGCAACGAGGCGGTATATGGCTATCAGCACAACCGTAATCCGTTTATCGACTATCCCGAATTAGTGGAAAAGATCTGGGGCGATGACAATACGGTTTTCAATCCCGGCCCCGTAAATCCGGATGATCCCGAAGACCCCACCACTTATACCACCTATGAAATATGGTATGAATACCATGATGCCGAAGGAAAGACCGTGGAAGGAAGCGACCATACGCTGACCATCCAGGTTCCCGATACCAAGAAAGCCGCGACCAAGGCAGGCGAGGAAACCGTGATTTTCGATGAGGATTTTCCTAAGGTGGCAAGTAAGAAAGTGGATGACGGAACAGCAGCAACGATAGAAAATACAGGCGCGCAGTATGTGGAATCTTTTGACGGCAAGGTATTTTTGTCTGGAACATCGGCAGTGCGGTTGGGTGCAAGCAGTCAGGGTTCGGTTGTCTTTAAAGAATTCGATGTAAACGGCGAGTTTACGGTAAATATCAGCGGAAAAGGCTGGGGCGCGAGCGAAAAGGAATTCACGCTTAAGTGCGAAGGCTGCACACAGGCTTCGCAGCCCCTTTCGTTTACCAAGAGCAAAGAGGATTTGTCCGGACTTGACCAATACGAAACCTTGGATCCCGTTACGCTTACCGCCAACGGCAAGGCTCGGCTCACCATTTCGGCGGCGGGAAAACCGCGCATTATCCTTGACCGCGTAAAGGTTACTTCCGGCAAGGGCGGCAACATTCCCGATGATCCCGACGACCCCAATGATCCTGACGACCCCGATGATCCTGATGATCCGGATGACCCTGACAATCCAGATGACCCGGATAATCCTGACAATCCCGATAACCCGGATTTGACGGATGCCTGCAAGCTTAAGGTGCTCTATCCTGTTGCCAACGATACGGTGCGCAAAGCCGATGTGATGGGCCGCGTGGCGATTATGGACAAGGATGGTAATGAAATTGCGCGCTATACCCTCAAGACTGTGGAACTGCCCGAAACGGGAAACTATACCTTGTGGACCAACTTCTGGCGAGGAGAGGATGATTTGGGCGAACAGACCACGCCGTTCGTGTATGCCTTGCCCAATCCCGGTGACCCGGAAGAGCCCTATGTGAGTGTTGAGACGCTTACGGGCGCGGAATTCCGGATGTACCCCAATCCCACGTCGGGCGATTTCGTGCTTGAAATGACGAGCGATGACAACCTGGTGGAAATCTTTTCGGTAAAAGGTTCTTTGGTGTTGCGTCGCAAACACGTGGGCAGCCGCTTTGAAACCACCTTGACCCGTTCGGGCGTGTACTTTGTGCGTGTGACCAACGTCTATGGCGGTTCGGTTCGCCGTATCGTGGTTCGCTAAGCGCGCTAGGCGAGGAAAGAGAGAGGGGGCGCAGGATTTTCCTGCGCCCCCTCTCTTATATCGGGATTCCGCCTTATTTTTTCTTGGCCGGCTTTTCCTGGGCGCGGAACTCCATGGCGGCTTTCACAAAGGCGATGAAGAGCGGATGCGGGTTCTCCACCGTGCTCTTGTATTCGGGGTGGTACTGGACCCCCACGAAGAACGGATGGCCGGGAATTTCCACGGCTTCCACGCGGTTCACCTTGGTTTTGGCGCTTACCTGGTTGATGCCCGCCGCTTTCATGCCCGCCTTCTCGAATTCGGCCAGATAGCGGTTGTTGAACTCGTAGCGGTGGCGGTGGCGTTCCGAAATCCCGTCTTTCCCGTAGATCCTTTCCAGCAGGCTGCCTTTCTTCAACCGGCACGGATAAGCGCCCAGACGCATGGTTCCGCCTAAGTTTTCCACCTTTTTCTGGTCTTCCATGATATGGATCACAGGGTGTTGGGTCTTGGCGTTCATTTCGGTGGAATCGGCATCTTTCCAGCCCAGCACGTTACGGGCGAACTCGATGACACAGCACTGCATGCCCAGGCAGATGCCCAGGAACGGAATGCGGTTCTTGCGCGCGTACTCGATGGCCACGAGTTTGCCCGCGATGCCTCGGTTTCCGAAGCCGGGAGCCACCAGCACGGCATGGTTGCCGCCCAGTTTCTCGGCCACGTTCTTTTGCGTGAGATGCTCCGACTGTATCATGTTGACGCGCACCTTGCACTGGTTCACCGCCCCGGCCTGCAGGAAGGCTTCTAAAATGGACTTGTAGGCGTCTTTGAGTTCCACGTATTTGCCCACCAAGGCAATCTGCACCTCGCTTTTGGGGTGTTCGAGCTTGCGCAGGAAAGACCGCCACGGGCCCAGGTTGGGTGTTCCACCGTAGGGAAGTTTCAGGATTTTGAGCACCTGTTTGTCCAGGCCTTCCTTGAGCATCATCAGCGGCACTTCGTAGATGTTCTTGGCATCGCGGCTTTCGATAACGCATTCGGGCCGCACATTGCAGAAAAGGGCCACTTTGGAGCGGATGCCCTTGCTGATGGGGTGTTCGGTGCGGCAGACGATGATGTCGGGCTGCAAGCCTTGTTCCAGCATGGTCTTTACCGAGTGCTGGGTGGGCTTGGTCTTGAGCTCGCCCGCCGCCGCCAGATAAGGCACGTAGGTGAGGTGAATCACCATCACGTCTTCCTGCATTTCCCAGGTGAGCTGGCGCACGGCTTCGATATAGGGAAGCGATTCGATGTCGCCCACCGTGCCGCCTATTTCGGTGATGATCACGTCGAATTCGTTGTTCTGCGCCAACAGGCGTACGCGGCGCTTGATTTCATCGGTGATATGCGGAATCACCTGCACCGTGCTGCCTAAGTAGTCGCCCCGGCGTTCCTTTTCGATAACGCTCTGGTAGATGCGCCCGGTGGTGACATTATTGGCCTGCGAGGTGGGGATGTTGGTGAAACGTTCGTAATGACCCAGATCCAAGTCGGTTTCGGCGCCGTCTTCGGTAACGTAGCATTCCCCGTGTTCGTAGGGGTTGAGCGTTCCGGGGTCGATGTTGATGTAGGGGTCAAGCTTCTGGATGGTGGTCTTGTAGCCGCGGGAAAGCAGCAAACGCGCCAAAGAGGCCGAAATGATGCCTTTTCCCAACGAAGAGGCCACACCCCCGGTAACGAAGATGAACTTGGTTCTGTGCTTTTGCATGGATGTATCGTTTTTCCGGGAAGCAAATCTAAGTTATTTTTCGGAAAATAGTAACTTCGCGTGTTTAAAAAGAATTTCCGCCATGTTACAGTTGCAAGTTATCCGTCAGAACCCGCAGGAAGTGATTGCGGCGCTCACCAAGAAACACTATGCGCCCGCCAAGGAGCAGATTGAAAAGTTGTTGGAACTGGATTCCGCCCGCCGCGCCGCCCAGCAGGAACTGGAGGCCGTTTTGCAGGAGATCAACAAAGGTTCCAAAGAGATAGGCAAGCTTTTTGCCCAGGGTATGAAAGCCGAGGCGGACGCCTTGAAGGAAAAGACGGCGCAGTACAAGGAAACGAACAAGGAACTCACCGCCAAGGTGGCCGAATACGACAAGGAGATACAGACCATTCTGTACAGTATTCCCAACACGCCCCATGAGAGCGTTCCCGAAGGCCGCACCGCCGAAGACAACGTGGTGGAAAGACAGGTGGGCGAGATAGACCATCTGCCTCAGGATGCGCTTCCCCATTGGGAACTGGCTTCCAAATACGACATTATCGATTTTGAACTCGGCAACAAGATTACAGGCGCCGGTTTTCCGGTATATAAGGGCAAGGGAGCGCGCCTGCAGCGGGCTTTGATCAATTTCTTCTTGGACCGCGCCACCGCCGCCGGTTACCTCGAAATAGAGCCGCCTCTGATGATCAACGAGGCTTCGGGCTACGGCACGGGGCAGTTGCCCGACAAAGACGCCCAGATGTACCATATCGGCCTGGACAACTACTATATGATTCCCACCGCCGAAGTGCCCGTTACCAACCTCTACCGCGACTGTCTGTTGCAGGAAAAGGACATTCCGGTAAAGAACTGTGCGTATTCGGCCTGCTTTCGGCGTGAGGCCGGTTCCTACGGCAAGGATGTGCGCGGCCTCAACCGCCTGCACCAGTTCGACAAGGTGGAGATCGTGCGCATCGAAAAACCGGAAAATTCCTACGCCGCCTTGGAAGATATGTGCAGGCACGTGGGTGGATTGTTGGAAGAACTGGAGCTTACCTACCGCGTGCTGCGGCTCTGCGGCGGCGATATCAGTTTCACTTCCGCGCTCACCTTCGATTTCGAGGTGTTCAGCGCCGCACAGAAACGCTGGCTGGAAGTGAGCTCGGTATCGAATTTCGAGACCTATCAGGCCAACCGCCTGCACCTGCGCTACAAGAACGCGGAGGGTAAGACGGTGCTTCTGCATACGCTCAACGGCAGCGCCATCGCCCTGCCGCGCGTGGTGGCGGCCCTTCTGGAAAACCATCAGACTGAGCAGGGCATACGTATCCCCAAAGCACTTGTGCCTTATACCGGCTTTGAATACTTGAACTAAGCCGTTTTTCGAGGAGGAACGTATGAACCTGCGCAAGTGGCTGTGTTGTCTGCTTTGGGGCGTGAGCGCGGTGGCGGTTCCGTTGTGCGCCCAGGAAAAAGGCGGTGTGCAGAACCGCTTGCAGCTGGCGGGGCGTTTTATGGAAAACGGCGAAAGCGAAAAGGCGCTCTCGCTCTACCGGGAATTATATCAGGAAGACCCGCAGACATTCGTCTATCGGGAATACATCAAGTGTTTGCAGACATTGGGCGATTACGCCCAGGCCGAGAAAGTGATCCGGCGGCAGTTGAAGACCTCGTATGCCGTGCCGCTGGTCAAGGTGGACTTGGCCTCCAACTACATCAAGGCAGGGCAGAACAAGAAGGCCGAGGCGGTTTTCAACGAAATCGTGCAGAAGGCCGATTTCCTTTCGGGCGGCGTTTCGGTAAAGGAACTGGCGCAGGCTATCGTGCAGGAAACGGGGCGTTACGATGTGGCGGTGGCGGTTTATAAGAAGGCGCGCCAAAGCGAGTGCGGCGAACCTGAGAACAGAGCCTGTTACGCCCTTTACGCCGAGTCTTTGGCGGATCTGTACCGCCGCAATGGGCAAGTTGAGCCCATGATAGACGAATATCTGTTGCTGGTATCGCAGAATCCCTCCGAAATATCCACGGTTTACGCGCGTTTGCAGGCGTTCTTGGCAGGCAAGGAGGGAAATACGGACAAAAAGCGCGTCGAGTCGATCAAACGCGCCCTTTACCGCCGTATCCAGCAACAATCGGACGACATGGCGGTGCAAGACCTGCTGATATGGGTGCTGTTGCAAGAGAAAGACTTTGAAACGGCGCTGCTGCAGGGGCGTGCGTACAGCCGCCGCTTCGGGGACGGCGGTCTGAAATGGCTCGAAACCATACGCACCGTGGCTCAGAACGGAATGTTCAACCAGGCCGCCTCGCAATACGAGGATTTCTTGAAAGCGGCGGCCGATCCGAGCCTCCAAGTGGCTCCGCAGCATATCCGCAACGCGCGTATCGAATTGCTCAACCTCTATTTTTCGCAGCTGGAGGTGCGGCGCGGCAAGGATATGAATCAGGCGCGCGAACTCAAGGATTCGTATCGGAAACTGCTCGGCGAACTGGGCCACGACCCGGAGACTTTCGGCATGTACCGCAATCTGGCCAAGATTTACGCCTATTACCTGCAGGAGAAAGACAGCGCGCGGCTGTGGCTCGAAAAAGGCATCCAGACGGGGCGGTTTTCTTCGGTGCAGAAAGCGCAGTTTAAGATAGATCTGGCAGATATACTGCTTTACTACAACAAGGTTTGGGATGCCACGCTGCTTTACAGCCAGGTGGAGAAAGACTTCAAGCAAGACCCGATAGGCTTCTACGCCAAACTGCAGAACGCGCGGCTGTCGTATTATATCGGCGAGTTCGAATGGGCCAAGAGCCAGCTGGACGTGCTGCGTGCCGCCACGGCCAAACTTATCGCCAACGATGCCATGGAGCTGTCGCTCCTGATCCGCGAGAACATGAACCCCGACAGTACCTACGAGGGGCTGGCCTTGGTGGCCCGAGCCGATTTTTTAGTGTTCCGCCATCTGTATGCGCCGGCGTTGGAACTGCTGGACGAAGTGTTGTCGATGCCTTTGGAGGGCGCTTTGTTCGATGAGGTGTATTTCCGAAAGGCGCATATCTACCGGGCGATGGATTCGATAGACCGCTGTCTGGAATACCTGCAACGGGTGTATGATTATCCCGATGATGACCTCTTGGCGGATGACGCGCTTTTTGAAGCGGCGGAGATTTACCGGGAGCGAGGCGAGGAAGACAGGGCTAAGAAACTGTATCAGAGACTGTTCCTGGAATTCAAATCTTCTTCGCTGGCTCCTTTGGCAAGGCAGGCTTACCGGAGGCTGCGCGGCGATTGAAAACTCATCCGATGAAACAGAGACCGCATACAAAAACCGAAGTGCGCGCCAAAAAGAACCTGGGCCAGCACTTTTTGAACAACACCGCCATAGCGCGTGTGATAGCCCGTTGCGTTCACGCCCAATATAGACCTGCCTTGATGCCCGACGGCAGCCTCGATATGCTGGAAGCCGGCGGATTGAGCCGTGATGCCGCCGAGTTCGCCGGTTCGGGCGCGCCGCTCAATGTGCTGGAGATAGGGCCGGGCATGGGCGTTCTGAGCGTCTGCCTGTGGGAAGACACCTCCTTGAACGTGCATCTGGTGGAGATAGACGCCGAATCGGTGGTTTATCTGGCGCGGCATTTTCCCGAAAAACTGGAGAACGGGCGGCTCATTCCTGCCGATTTCCTCAAGATGGATCTTGATACCCTATTTGTGGATAAAGGCACGGGAAAGCCGCAGGAATTTGTGGTGACCGGCAATTTTCCCTACAACATCTCGAGCCAGATACTGTTCCGCGTACTCGAAAACAAGGAGAGGATTCCCCTGGTGACCGGCATGTTTCAGAAAGAAGTGGGCGAGCGGGTCTGCGCCAATCCCGGCAGCAAGGCCTACGGCATCTTGAGCGTGCTGTTGCAGGCGTTCTACAAGACCGAATATCTTTTTACGGTGGAACCTTTCGAGTTCACGCCCCCGCCGCAGGTGCGTTCGTGCGTAATCCGGCTCGTGCGCAACCGAACCGACGGTCTGGGCTGTGATGAAGGGCTGTTTGCCGGTATCGTCAAAAGGGCGTTCAACCAAAGACGGAAGACCCTGCGCAACGCCTTGCAGTCTTTGGCGGAAGAAAAGGGCTTGCCTTTGTCGGATCTGCCGCAGGAATTGTTGGGTAAACGCGCCGAGGAACTGAGTGTGCAAGACTATGTGGCGCTGACCTGTTGTTTCGAAAAATAATTATTTTTGCCTGCTTTAAAAAATTTGGCGTATGAAAAGGGCAATTCTTTGTGTCTTGGCGTTTGTTTTCGCTTGGAACATGCTGCTGGCGGTTCCTGCCATCAAAAAGCCGATAACCCTGAAACAGGCCGACGGTACAACCATCACCCTTTACCTCAGGGGGGATGAAAGCACCCATTGGTATGAATCCTTAGACGGTTACAGCCTTTTGGAAGTGGAAGACCAGTTCTACTATGCCGTTTTGGATAAAGACGGGAACATGGTGGCATCCAAGGTGAAAGCGCACAATCAAGACCAGCGTACCCGACAGGAAAAGAAACTGTTGCGGAAAACGCCCCCCAAGCTGCGTTATTCCCCGCAGCAAATGTCGGAGAAGCGCGCCAAAGGGCCGGTGGCTTTGGCCAACAGCCCGGCGCGCACTTTGGCCAACAGTTCGCTCGCCAAGGCTTTCAAGGCCCGCAAGACCCTTACCGAAACGGTGGTCCGCCGCGCCCCCATCATTCTGGTGAACTTCGCCGACAAAAAGATGACCACACCCAAAGAGAATTACGACGAGTTGGTAAACTCCACCAACTATACCAAAAACGGTTGCACGGGTTCTTTCCGCGATTATTTCTTAGACAACAGCCGTGGTTTTTTTCGTTTTGAAGCCGATGTGATAGGCCCTGTGACGCTTTCGAAAAACATGAAATACTATGGCGGAAATGACAGTGACGGTGAAGATTCGCACCCGCAGGAAATGGCGGCCGAAGCCTGCCGCTTGGCGTCGGAAAGCGGCGTGGATTTCAGCCAGTACGACTTTGATGATGACGGTTATGTGGATGGCGTGCATATCATCTTTCCCGGAAAAGGCGAAGAAACTTCCGGTGGAAAGGATGCCATCTGGTCGCATATGTGGAATGTGGATGAAACCGTAGAATTAGACGGCAAGCAGTTGGACGTGTATTCCTGTTCGGCGGAATTTTCCTACGAAGGGGATTGGGCGTGTATCGGCACCTTGGTGCATGAGTTAAGCCATGTTTTCGGCCTGCCCGACCTATACGATTCCGATTACGACGACAATGGAGGGGTAGCCATCACGCCCGATGAATTCGATGTGATGGACCAAGGTTCCTACAACAATGACAGCAAGACGCCTCCTTTGCACAACGCCTGGTCGCGGATTCAGATGGGATGGTTGGATGAAGTGGAACTGACGGAGGCCTGTCAAGTAGAACTCTATCCTGCTGAAGAAGCTACGCAGGCTTTTTATTACAACACGCCGGTGGAGGGTGAATACTTTGTGCTGGATTACCGCGGAGAAGAAAGCAAATGGGATGAATATATTCCCGGTTACGGCATGTTGATTTTTGCGGTCAATGAAAACGTGAAGATAAAATACGGCAGATATAACGTCTCGGCATGGGAATATAATTGCATCAACTGCGATCCGGACAACCGCGGTTTCTATATCAAGCAGGCCAACGGCGGCCAGGATTCCGAGGCAAGCATGGGTTCGGGAACACCGTTTCCCGGCAGCAGGAACAAAACTTCCTTTACCGATGAAACCGCTCCGGCAGCCACTTCCCATTCGGGACAGAAAACCGGCAAGCCGATTACCGAAATAGAGGAAATGGAAGAGGGCGGCGTATCTTTTGTGTTCATAGAACCAAGCAATATCATACGCGATAATCTGGGCAACGTGCGCACGAGCGAGGATCCTGTTCCGGTAAGGATGCCCGAGTTCAGTCCTGTCGGCGGTACGGTTGTTTCCGGAACGAAAGTAACCATCACCACCGCCACGCAGGATGCCGTTATCTACTACACCCAAGACGGCAGCGACCCCAGTGCGGCGAGCACCCGCTATTCTTCGCCGCTGGCGATAACCGAAGCTGTTACCTTGAAAGCCATCGCCGTGAAAGACGGTATGGCGGATTCCAAAATAGCCACGGCGATCTATACGCTTAAGGAAGATGACCCGGTGGCGGAAAGGGTGGCCCCTCCTGTCTTCAGCCCCAAGGCGGGAGCCGTGGAAAAAGGCACGAAAGTAACCATCAGATCTTCCACGCCCGGCGCCATTATCTACTATACCACCGACGGCAGTGAACCCACCTTTACCGATAAGGAATATGTCTCTCCGATCACCATCAACCGGGAAATGACCCTCAAAGCCATCGCCAGCAAGGAAGAGATGCAAGACTCCAAAGTAGTTACGGCCAGATACACAATTACGGAAGACCCCGGTGTGGCCAATGAGAGCGAAGAAACCGCCGGCATCAAGGTATATCCCAATCCCAATAACGGTAATTTCTATCTGGAATTGCCCGAAACCGCCGAGGTTTCGGTGTTCGGCCTCAACGGTTCGCTGCTGAAACGCCGGAAACTCGAAACCGGCCTGCACGAAATGAGAATCGACCAGAGCGGCACTTATGTGCTGCGTGTCGATACTGGCAAGGCGAGCGTTTCCAAACGGATAACGGTTAGATAAAAAGCATGATCCATATCGCTTTGCCGGCTATGGACGAGCCGGACTTACCGGATAGGCTTCTTGACCTGAACCGGCAGAGTCTGCTTCCCCAAACGGTCTGCGTGTGCATCAACCAACCGCAATCATATCATTCGGACGGCATTCCGCAACATGCCCGTATCTGCCAGACCAATCAGGAGGTTTACGAGCGGATACGGCAATTCAAGGCGGAATGCCGTTTTGCTTTTGAGCTGGAGGTGATAGACCGTTTCAGTCCGCAGAACGCTTGGAGCGGCAAGCATTTCGGTGTGGGCTGGGCGCGTAAGGTCGCCATGGATTTCCTCTCGCGGCATTCTGCAGCGGAAAACGGTGATATTCTGGTATGCGCCGATGCCGACACACGTTATCCCGGTGATTATCTGGAAAATATTCAAAAGCAATTCGACACCTATCCACAGGCGGTGGGGCTGGCGAACCCCTATTACCATACGCCCGAACAGGAAAACCTGCCCGAAGCGCAACAGATAGCCGTTCTCCGTTACGAGGTGTATATGCGCGCCTACGCGCTCAACATGCTTTTGAACGAACATCCGTATGCTTTTACGGCGGTGGGGTCTTCGATGGCCTGCCGCATGGAAGCCTATCGGAAGATAGGCGGAATCTCGCCTTTCAAGAGCGGTGAGGATTTTTACTTCCTGCAGAAACTGGCCAAGACGGGTGCGTTGATGGTGCATAGCGATTCGGTAAGCCATCCTTCTTCGCGCCTGAGCGAGCGCGTGTTTTTCGGCACGGGTCCTGCCTTGCGCAAAGGCATGGAGAACCGCTGGGAGTCTTATCCGGTTTATCCGCCCGGATTGTTCGAGAAAATGCAACGTGCCT
>CAYVJX010000037.1:0-12410 GCA_964451895.1 uncultured Bacteroidaceae bacterium
TAGAGCATCGGATTGTGGTTCCGAGGGTCGTGGGTTCGAATCCCATCTTGCACCCGCAAGAGAATGTCACTTAACCGGCATTCTCTTTTTTTATTCCCTCAAAAGCACCAAAATATGTTCGTTGTCGCCTTTTATGGTGTGATATCTTGTTTCCTTAATGACAGGCAACCCTAAGTTGTTTAAGTCCACAGATTCATCTGTCAAGAAAGAATTTCGAAAGCCAAAATAGTTCTGTAAACAGAAGTCATACAAACCATCCCACACAAGCTTGTCGAGAATTTGGGAATGTCGTTTCTTTTGGGCAATGATTGGAGCCTTCCCTATGGAGCCGGAAACTTGCAGGATATAGGTGTTTTCTTCCTGCATAATCTCATTCAGATCTGCAACCACGAGCTGCAACCTAAAGTCTTTCCATTGTTTTTGTTGATAAAGGGAATTCCCAAAATCAAACGCAAACGAGAAAAAGCACCACGAAAGGCAGAAAGTAAGGAGTTTTGCAACAGGAGTCCGCGACAAATTACAACACTGTAGCGCGGTGAGAGCCAAAAACGCGCCCCACCCATACAAACCTCTGGGAGAAAGCAGCGGTTTATCGAATATGATGTAGGGAAACGAAAGCACCGCGCACAACAGCAGCACCAAGACCGAAACCAAACATGCCGCCATTTTGTTCGTTTGGCTTTTCAGGGTAAACAATGTTATGTAACAGAGAAAAATAAGCGCCATAAGAATTTTCCAGCCGGATTTCAAATCCTCCCACATCACGCTGTAATATGTTTTCAGATTCGAGAAACATCCCGATGGCAATTCTTTCAAAGGAAGAAGTTGGTTGGAAGTATAGCCGGCATCTACCGTCCTCATCAGGAACACTTTGAAAAGCAAGATTCCGACCATATAGAAAGCGGCGGAAACGCCCATGAACTTCAAGACCTCCTTTATCTTTTCTCCGTTTTGGATTCTTCTTGCGGCCAAAAAGAAAATCGCCATAGGAAAAATCCCGAGCGAAACCTGATAGGTGGAGCAAATGAAGATGGCGCACAGAACGCAGGCTATGCCATAGCCTATCAGGGTCTTTGTGTCTTTATATTGGCAGAACAAGAGGGGAAGCACCGCCGCCAAGATAGAAGCGGCCATATAGGGCGCATCGAATTTAAAGGAGAAGCATTCTAAAAAATAGGGGGACAATCCAAGCGGCAAAACCGCGAAACAAGTCAGGAAAGAAAAGTTTTTCTTTTCGTAAAAGATATGGATGAGAAGGGTGCTTGCAAGCGCAAGAAAAAGAATGGCAATAATTTGTGTGAGAGGCGAAATATCGGAAAGGGTTTTGTCCGTATGGATGAGCATGCTGAGAATATCGGAACCGTACCGGCTCCAGGTCGACCCCCAATAACGCCCTCCTGTAAAGGCGCGCACTATGTCGTCTCTGTACAGAATATTCGCACGGATTATGGCAAGGAAACCTATTCCGTACAAAACGCAAAGTGTGGCAAAGACCTTTTTCAGATAACCGTTCTCTCTTATAAAATCTTTTAATTGTTTCATCTCTCTGTTTTTGTCTTTTGCAAGAATTTCTGCAAAAAAGAGTGGACGCAAAATTATGCAAAATCCATCATTCTTCCCCGAAGCGGTATTCGGTCGGTGTCATTCCGGTTTTCGATTTAAAGAACTTGAAGAACGAAGGGATGGAGGCGAAGTTGAGTTTGTAGCCGATTTCCTTTACCGTCAGATCCGAATATTTAAGCAGGTTTTTTGTTTCCAGAATAACGAAAGAATCAATCCATTCCGAAGCCCTGCGCCCGCTTACGGTTTTTACAAGACCGGAAAGATACTTGGGCGTGAGGTAGAGTTGGTCGGCATAGAATCCGATGTTCTTATGTGTCATGAAATTTTCCGCCACCAACTTGAGGAACTGCTCGAAAAGCATGTTGGTCCGTGCGGGTATTCCCTTGTTTCTCAATTCAGGGTGAGACAATTCCCGCGTCCAGAGATTGTCGAGCAGACAGAGCAGGGACGAGCCGATGAAGCGTATCGCCTCTTCCTTTCCCGCAAGGCCGGAGCGGCACATATCCGCCACCAAGGTATAATAGCCTTTCAGAATCGTCTTTCCCTCCTCGTCGACGGTAATGCACGGATGTTCGAGGATTTTTAGGCTTTTTTCGTACAGACCGTTGAAATTGACGGGCACACCTTGCAAAAAAGCCTTGGAAGCGGCGATAAGGACCACCTCGTTGTTTCCGTCGGTGTTGCCGTGTATCTTGACGGTGCTTCCCGGCACATAGAAAAGCATGGTGTTCTCGCGCACATCAAAGGATTTTACATTTATATCCGCACGGAAACCGCCTCTTATGCAGTAGAGGGCCGCATAAGCGTTGAGCCGTACAGGATAGCGGAGAAAGTCGGTCAGGTTCTTGCCTTTCATCCGCGTTATCATAAAATCGTCCGACAGGATTTCGTTTTCTGCCATCCCTGTCATGGCGGCCAATGTGGAAAGGCTGATTTCGTGGTATATGTCGGTCATATTGTCGGGGTTGTCGTGTCACAAAAATAATCAATACCTCCTTGGTAACTATCCAAAAGTCCATAAAAAAGAAAATCGGATAATCATAAAGTCTTTTTGAATATCTATAACGACAGAATAGGCCTAAGGTTTGCAGCGAGGAGAATCGTGATAAAAATATACGTGTGCATTATGAGAATGAAAAAGACATGCATCTTTCTTATGGCGGCGTTGCCCCTGTCTGCCGTCGCCCAACAGCGGCTTTCTTTGGAAGCGTGCAGGAAGATGGCGGTAGAGAACAACAAAGAGCTCATACAGAGCGGTATCCGAAAGGAGATGGCCGCCTGCGACCGGGGTGTGGCCCGTGCGAATTATTTTCCGAAAATCAGTGCGCAAGGGGCGTATTTTTATAACGCGAGCGACATATCGTTGATAGACGACGATGCCTCGTCCATGCTCCGCAACGGAGGGACGCTTGTCCAGAATCAATTTCAAGGAAAGATGACCGAACTCACCCAGGCCATCATGAGCAATCCGGCCGCGGCGCAGGAATATATGAGCAGTCCCATGTGGCAGACGGTGATAGGAGCCTTGTCGCAGACCGACCTTTCCGCCGCCCTCAACCAGATAGGCTCGCAGATCGACGATGCCCTGCATTTTGATATACAGAATGTCTTTGTGGGCGTGGTGAGTGTGACGCAACCTGTTTTCGCCGGTGGAAAAATCATAGCGGCCAACAAGATAGCCTCCCTTGCCAAGGATTTGGAAGAAAGCCGTTACGACACCAAGTATCAGGAAGTTATCGTGACGGTAGACCGTGCCTATTGGCAGATTGTCTCTATCGCGGCCAAAAAGAAACTGGCCGAAAGCTATGCCGGTCTTTTGGATACGATGGAAAAGGATATGAGCCTGTCCGTGGCCGAAGGTGTCGCCACCCGAACCGACTTGCTCGCCGTGAAAGTGAAATCCAACGAAGCCCATTTGCTGCTCTCCAAATCCACCAACGGTCTTGCGCTGGCAAAAATGCTTCTGTGCAAGCAGATAGGCCTGCCTCTCGACAGCGATATCCTGCTTGCCGACGAGGGTAACGACGAAATCCCCTTGCCGGAATTGGCCGAAAGCAAACCGATGGAGGAAGTGTTCGGCGACAGGCCGGAACTGAAAAGTTTGCAGATAGCCTCGCAGATCTACGACAATAAAATCAAGGTGGCGCGGGCCGACATGATGCCTACCGTAGCCGTTACGGCGAACTACCTGGTGAGCAATCCCAATCTCAACCACGGTTTCCGCAATCGCTTCGGGGGCCGTTTCGCCGCGGGTGTGGTGGTGAACGTGCCGATTTTCCACGCCTACGAAGCAGGCTACAAGACCAAAAAGGCCAAGGCCGAAGCCGCCTTATATAAAACAAAGTTGCTGGACACGAAAGAAATGGTTTCTCTCGAAGTGTCTAAAATCAGCCACGAACGGCAGGAAGCCATCGAAAGACTGGAAATGTCGAGAGCCAACATGGAGAACGCCGAAGAGAATCTGCGTACCGCCACGGTGGGTTTTGCCGAGGGTGTGGTGGAAGCCAACCTCGCCTTGGCCGCCCAGACCGCCTGGCTTCAAGCGCATTCGGAATATATAGACGCCGGCATCGCGTTGCAGATGGCCACCTCCGACCTGCAAAGGGCGCAAGGCGACTTGCATAAGGACATCACGGAATAATCAATTTTGAACATCCTAAGAATATGGAACAGAAAAAAAGCAGTTTGACGGCAGGAATCATCGGACTTGTGGTCATTATCGGAATCATCGGCATAGCCGGCTATTTTGTATCGAAACCTAAACCTGTCACCGTGCAGGGCGAGGCCGAGGCAAGCGAATACCGCGTGTCGGGCAAGGTGCCCGGCCGCATCGAGGTTCTTTTTGCGAAAGAGGGTGATTATGTGCACAAAGGCGATACGGTGGTCTTCATCGCCTCGCCCGAGGTCCGCGCCAAACTCGCCCAAGTAAACGCACTCAAGCAAGCCGCCGAGGCACAGAGCACCAAGGCGCGGAATGGCGCTCAGAAAGAGCAGGTCGAAGGAGTCTACCAGTTATGGCAGACCGCTCTCGTGCAGGAGGAAGTGATGAAGAAATCTTACGAAAGGATGCGCAACCTCTACGAGCAGAAAGTGGTGTCGGCGCAGAAATACGACGAAGTGAAAGCCAAGTACGATGCCTCCGTAGCGCAGTCAAAGGCGGCGAAAAGCCAATACGATATGGCGCGCGGCGGGGCCAGGGAGGAAGACAAGGCCGCCGCCGCGGCTGTCGTGGGACAGGCCGAGGGCGCTTTGCTGGAAGTGATGGGTTATATGGACGAACTCTACCTCACCGCACCCTGCGACGGCATCGTGTCGGCCGTCTACCCGAAAGCAGGCGAGTTGGTGGGCACGGGAGCTCCTATCATGAGCATCACCGATACAAGCGACATATGGTTTACTTTCAACGTGAGGGAGGATGATTTGCACGGTATGCGGAGAGGCGACGAAATGACGCTTTCCGTGCCGGCGATGGACGGCAAGGAAATCAAGGCGAAAGTTACCTATATGGCTGTGAGGGAATCGTATGCCACATGGAAAGCCAGCAAAGAAACCGGCTCCTACGATGCCAAGACTTTCGAAGTGAGGGCGGTGCCCCAAACCTCCGTGGCAGGTATTCTTCCCGGCATGACAGTGATAGTGAAATGAGAAGAGTTGGAGAAATCATACAGAGGGAACTGAAATTGTGGAAAAAACGGCCGGTCTACGTATGGGCTCCGTTGGGTGCCATGCTGTTTTGCTCGCTTTTCTTCCTCACCTTTTTCGGACACGGCACCCCCACCGAGCTCCCCATCGCCGTGGTGGACAAGGATAATTCCTCCCTGACGCGGAATTTTATCCGGCAACTCGACGCCACCGAACTCGGCAAGACCGTCCGCTACGTCAACTACAGCCAGGCCAGGGAAGCCATGCAGAAAGGGGAAGTGACGGCGATATGCGTCCTTCCCGAAAATATGTACTCGGATGTGTTGGCAGGCAGAAAACCCGTGGCTACGTTTTATATTAATACAATGTACTACGTGGGCGGCATGATGACCTACAAGAACCTGCTCACCATGTTCAACCTTTCCGTCGGTGCGGTGCAGCGCGAGACCATGCGGGCCATGGGCATGGCGGAAGACGTCATCATGGCCTCCATCCAGCCCATCCAGCTCGATGTGCATCAGATAGGCAATCCCACCACGGACTACACCGCCTATCTCGCCAACATCCTCCTGCCCGGTCTGTTGGAACTGCTGGTCATCATCACGGTGGTCTATTCGCTCAGCACGGAGCTCAAGTACGGCACCGCCGCCGCCCTTCTGGAAAGCGCGGAAAATTCCATCACCACCGTGCTGGCAGGCAAATTATTGCCGTTCACCGCCATGTTCTCGGTCATGGGGTGTATCCTCGTTCTGGTCTTGTACGGCCCCGCGCATTTTCCGCTTGAAGGCTCGATAGGGGCGATGATGCTCAACATCGTCCTCATGGTGCTCGCAAGTGAAGCTTTCGCCGTATGTATCGTGTCCCTGTTGCCCGTATGCCGGCTTTCCGTGTGTATCGGCGCCTTTCTCGGCATACTCGCCTTCTCTCTTTCGGGCTTCACTGTTCCCTTGGAGCAGATGCCGGGCTTTTTCAGAGGCATGGCGAATATGTTTCCCCTGCGCCCTTACTACAAATTCTATGTGAGCGAGACCATCTTCGCCGGTGGTTTTGCTGGTTGGTGGAAAGAGGTGATTCACTACCTGCTGTTTCTGCTCGCCCCGCTACCCCTCCTTCCGAGGTTGAAACGGGCATATAGGGATATGGACTATCAAAAGGATTAGGTTATGGGATATTTCAAAACATTCCGGCACGATTTCTCAAGGGTTTTCCGCGACGAAATCCGCGCCATATTCAAAGACAGCGGCGTGCTTGTGATATTTTTCGTGGCGGGTCTGGGGTATCCCATTCTCTATAACCTGATTTATGAAAACGGCACGTTGGAGGATGTTCCCGTGGTGGTGGTCGACGAGGCGGACTGCACCGAAAGCCGCAGGTTTGTACGCGAGGTGGACGCCACCCCCGAAGTGAGGATAGCGGGCTATTGCGCCACGATGCAGGAGGCTCGGGAACTGATGGAAAGGCGGGAATGTCACGGCATCCTCTACTTTCCCGGCGATTTCGGGGAAAGGATTGCCCAAAAGAGGCAGTCCACCCTGAGCGTGTTCTGCGATATGGGCAGTTTCTTCTACTACAAGAATCTGATGACGGCGGCCAATCTGGTCATGTTGAGTGAGTTCGGCGAGATATCGCCGCAGGTCAAGCCGATGGAGTATCAAGAGAACAATCCCTACAACCGGAGCAACGCTTTCAACTTCTTCTTCATCACGGCCGCGCTCATGCTTGTGATTCAGCAGACCATGTTCTATGGCATGGGAATGTTGGCCGGCACACGCAGAGAAGAAAACAAAGGCTTGATAGAGGGGGCTTCCGGCAGGATTGTCTTCGGCCGAGGTGCCGCATACTGGCTCATCTATATGATGATAGGCATGTATATCGTGTTCCTGGTGCCGCTCATGTTCGATATACCGCTCGTGAGCGATTTCTCCACCACCCTGTTGTTTCTGACGATATACGTCACCGCCTGCATCTTCTTCTCGATGGCGTGCAGCACGTTTATCAAACACAGGGAAACCCCGATTGTCGCCCTGTTGTTCCTCACGCTTCCGGCCTTGTTCCTCACCGGCTTTTCCTGGCCGCAGGCTTGCTTTCCGAAATTCTGGGATATGTTCTCCTATGTTTTTCCCTCCACCTTCGGGACACGGGCCTACATCAATCTGGCGGGTTCGGGCGCCGCATTCGAAAGCATCGCCCCCATGTTGAAGATACTGCTTATACAGACTGCCGTCTATTTCGGCATCTCTATGGTGGCGGTCAAGATAGAGAACCATAAACATCCCCGCTTATTTCGCGGGGATGTTCTCCAAGGTGTCCACTAAGTAGTCCCAGAACTTCTGCACCGAGGCGATGTTGACCTTCTCGTCGGGCGAGTGGGGGTGTTTGATGGTGGGGCCGAACGAAATCATGTCCCAGTTCTTATACACACCGCCCATCAAGCCGCATTCCAGACCGGCGTGGATGGCCATCACGGCAGGTTCCTTGCCATAGAGCCGTTTGTATCCGTCGCGCATGGTGTGCAAGATAGGCGAGTCCATATTGGGCTTCCAGCCGGGATAGGCGCCCGTGAATTCGGCTTGTGCGCCGGCCAGGTCCACCACCGCCTGCATCTGGGCGGCCAGGTCGTATTTGGCCGTGTCTACCGACGAGCGCAACAGGCACATGATGACGGCTTTCTTACCTTCCACTTTCACAATGGCCATATTGGTGGAGGTTTCCACCAGGCCGGGCATGGAGTCGCTCATACGCATCACACCGTCGGGGATACCGTATACAAGATTGCACAGACGGGTCGTGCAGGCGGCGGTAAGCGCCTCTTTGGGCATGTCGGTCTTCTCGCATCGGAGCGTGTAGTCGGGTTCCACCGCGCTCAATTCGGCCTTGGTTTCGGCAAAAAATTCATCCACAACCGCTTTCACTTCGGCTTCTTTGCCGGCGGGTACCGTGATGACCGCAAACGATTCGCGCGGAATGGCGTTGCGCAGGCTGCCTCCGTCGAGGCTGGCCAGGCGGGCGTCGGCTTTCTTGGCCAGACGGAGCAACAGACGGTTCATGAGTTTGTTGGCGTTGCCTCTGCCCAGAATGATGTCCATACCCGAGTGACCGCCTTTCAATCCCGTCAGGCTCAACTTAAACGCTCCGCCTTGGGCGGCCTCGAAATCCAGGCCGAGCGTAATCGTGGCATCGAGGCCGCCCGCGCAACCCACATAGAGTTCGCCTTCGGTCTCGGAGTCGAGATTCAAGAGAATATCGCCTTTCAACACATTCGCTTCCAGGCCGAAAGCGCCGGTCATGCCCGTTTCTTCGTCGGTGGTGATGAGCGCTTCGATAGGGCCGTGCTTGAGGTTGTCGGCAGTCAGCACGCTCATGGCCGCGGCCACACCCATGCCGTTGTCGGCGCCCAGCGTGGTGCCGTTGGCGGTCACCCATTCGCCGTCCACGTAGGCTTCGATGGGGTCGGTGAGAAAATCATGTTTCTTGTCGGCGTTCTTCTGCGGAACCATGTCCATGTGCGCCTGCAAAATCACGCCCTTGCGGTTTTCCATGCCGGGGGTGGCGGGCTTGCGCATGATCACGTTGCCGGTCTTGTCCACCGTCACATCGATGTTGTGCTTCTTGGCGAAATCCACCAGGAAGGCGCGTACTTTTTCTTCGTGTTTGGAGGGGCGTGGCTGCTGCGTCAGCGCGTAGAAGTTGGTCCATACGTTCTGCGGCTTGAGCGCGGAGATGTTCTTGTCCATATCTATCGTGTTTTTATTGTTTCAGCGTCTTCAAAGATACCGATTTTTTCCTTCACCCACGCTTCATATACCTGCAAATCGGAAAGCGACAACAGAAACACATCGTTGAAACAGGCAAAACGCACGGAAGGTGTACGGTCGATGCGTTGCAGATGTTTGACTAAATAATCCTTTTTCTTGCTTCCGCAATGCAGAAAAACCACTTTCCCTTTTGCGCTCACTCTTTCGGCAAGCGGAGGTTTCTCCGACAAAGCCGCCGTATAGAACAAAGACTGTGTGTTTACCTGCTCGGAATCACGGAAACGGTGCCGCAGGTTGCGCACCAAGTCCAAACGGTCGAAATTTTCCGCAAACCATGTCTTTGAAACCGTATAAGGCACATGGTTCAACTTTTCGAAATACGACTTTCCTAAAATGTCCGTAGCATGGAACATGGTGGTCTTGAAAGTGATTCTGTGTCCGTTGAACATTCCGATAAGACGCACCAGCCAAGCCGGGAAAGGCGTGGTGTAGGCGGCCGGCATACCGTGGGGGAGAAAATCGGAAGCTTCTACCTCGCGCACCAACATGAAATCGTCGTTCATACAGACATAGTGGTCGGACAGACCGGGAATGCGCCACAACATCGTTTCTATGGAAATGCTGTTGAAGACAGGCAGATATTGTTCGTAGCCCTCAAAAATCTCCTTGTGGTCGACAAGGAAAACGGGAATGCGCGCATCGGGAAAGTGCTCCTGCAACCAAGCGGCTACAGGAGGGGTCTGCTCGTCGGTCACCAAAATGATGCGGCGCGCCACTTTCGAAGCGAAGCGCAGGATAGACCCCACACAGGCATACAGTTCCCCGCACTCCACAAAGCGGGCGCGGCCGGCCACATCGTCCCGTGTGGCCATATCGGGCGAGAGAAACGCCCGCATCTTCTCCTTGTGTCGCGCCTCTTCTCCGTCCACCCATGTAATCACAAAATCCAAAGGATTGTCGTTATCGGAAGAGACGGGAACAGCAGGCCATAACTGTTTCATAAAATAGCTTTTAACCTTTCGGGTAGCGTCACCACCCAATGCAGACCGAACATGGAGGGTTTGTTCCATGCATAGGGCGGACGGAAAAACGTCTGCAGGAGGCGTGCCGTCCGTAGCCGTCGCTCGCCTCCGGCGCGGAGGTCGGTAACGTAACGAATGGTGCGGATGCGTTTGTTGAAATGCTTCTCCCAACCCTCTTTCAATCTCCCCGACGAAGCGATTTTCTGTTTCATATAGGCATAGTCGAAACAACCCAAATGAATCAGATACAGGTTTTTGTCGATATGGAAATTATGTCCCTTCATGCGGTGGAAACCCGATCCCCACGCCACGGGTGCGACCTTTACCACAGGTTTTGTGTAGCGGGTGGAGAGCACGGCGAAACGACGTTGTTCAAGAACATTCTTTTCAGGCAGATAGGTTTGTTCCGTGTGGAGATTTTGCCCGATATCCAGACCAAGTCCCGACAAGGAAACTTTTATCTTTTTTTCGCTGAGATATTGGGAAAGCGATGTACCGGCTTGGGGGTCGAGCACAAGAAATTCATCCACATCGCAACCTATCACTATATCATATACTTCTAAAAGTTGACGGGCTTTTTCGTTGATGAGGGTGATGCGCGCCTTGTCGCCCTCGGCCACAGGCAATATCCGATGTGGCACTTTTTCGAAATGTACGCCCTCCCGTTCGGGAACCTCCAAATCTTCTCCGTCCAGGATTACATAAAGGTTTTCCGCCCCGATTTCCCGAGAATAATACTGTAACCACAACGAGAGAAACAACTCGTCGTGACGTACCATCGTGATAGCGGCAATCTTCTTCATAAATCAATCCACTATATCCAATCTCCGACGAATCCAGTTAAAAGCCATTTCCTTGTCTTTTTCCGAACCGCGATCCAAAGAATTGAAACATCCGAAGAGAGCAAGGGTGTTTTGGTCAAATTTTTCCAATTTTTTCTTGAAATAATTTTTGCCGCGTTTGGGTTTGGGATGAACGTAGAGGGCATAGTCATTGTCGTAGAGTTCAATGATAAGATTTTGACGTTCAGCCAAAAGAAAACTCAAAACTTGGGGATGATACTGGTGCATCTCCCGAAAACGACAATTCATATTCCGAATCATTACATCTTCGTGATCCGCATAGAATTTTTCGAAAAGGCTTTTCATTTGCGCCATAGGGATATGCCGGATATGCGGGAAACGTTTTTTCTCACCGACAACTTTTGCCGCATTTTCCATACAATACCGCCATTTGATGACATGGTGACCGGGAAGCAGACTTCTAAAAAATTTCTTTCTGCGTACAGTTGAAACACGGTAAGGACATACATAAGCCACCAATTTCCCATCTCTGAAAAAATCGGAGGGTTCAACCGGTTTGGCCAAAAAGAAATCATCGTTCGAGTAGATGTAGTGTTCGCTCAATCCAGGGATACGCCAAACTACGGTTTCGACGGAGAGGGAATTGAATACAGGAAGGCATTGCTCATATCCGCGAAATACAACATCTTGGTTTACAAGCTCTATTTCAGTTGTTCGATTCGGAAAATTTTTATTCAGGAAATCGTCAAGATGTGGGTCTTGGCCGGGTGTAAGCAGATAAATTTTTCGGATCCATGGAGCGAAGCGAAGAAAGGAGGCCACGCAATATTTTATCTCTCCTAAACTTGTATAGCGGATGTCTGAGGCTACATCTTCATATTTGAATTCTTTGCCGTTATGACTGTATTTGTAACGGGCGGCCTTGTGGGCAGGGTCGTTGCCGTCCACCCAAGTAATGACGGCATCGATAGGAAAAGCGGCCTCGATATTGTTTATACTCATTATCAAAAAATATTTATAATCAATTCACCAAACACAAAGATACATCATATCTTTATTAACGCGGTTTATAAATCAAAACAGATTGCTGTGCGCGGGGTCTTTCCTGAGTTGTATCCGGAGCAACTTTACGAATACAGAGGGAAAATCACACAGCAGTCTGGCGCGGCACCATAGTTTTGGTCTGAGGTATTTCGATTTTGGTTGGGGTGCCGTTTTTGCTAATTCTGCTATTTTTTTAATCGCATACTTCCTCGTTGTCGGATTTTCTTCGTACCGGGCTATCCATTTTCCCGCGTTTACCATACTTTTCCATATATATCCATTTGCTGCACTTTCGGCCACGCCTTCGGGATCCATCTCCCGGAGGCTACGGGCGCAATGCAGCATCGAATGGATGAAGTCTATCCGGGTTTCGACAAAACGTTTGGTGATGCTTCCCTTTCGCTTGCGATACGAATAGAGGACATCGGGTGCACAGACCATTTTCTTGACGTTCCGTATCCATAGGGGTGTAACATAGACATCTTCAAAAGTCATACCCTCAGGAAACACGAAATCGATAATCTCTCTCCGAAAGAGCTTGTTCCACAGATAACTTTCTATCCGTTTCCCCTTTAGCAGTT
>CAYVJX010000038.1:0-12151 GCA_964451895.1 uncultured Bacteroidaceae bacterium
AAAGAAATTCTGGGATTACTTGGTGGCGACCCTCGAAAACACGCCGCTCAAATAAGGTGCGTATTTTCTCAACGAAAAGGCAGGTTTTCTGACCTGCCTTTTTTATTTTGCCGCACGGCGCATTCCGCCACACCTACCAACGCCCGAACTATGACCGGGGTTCTCGCCTATGTTTTCAGACCCCTTCTTCGGCGGAAAGGATCCGCTTGATTTCCTCGGGGTCCTTGCAGAGGATATAGAGATAGTCTTTCTGCTGCAGGCGGGTATCCCCCACCGGAACGATATAGTCTCCGTGCCGCAGAATCATCGTGATGCGCGTCTTTTCGGGCAGGCCGGCTTCCAGAAGGGTCTTTCCCACCAAGGGGGAATCCCTTTCCACCTCGATTTCGAACATCTCGGTCTTGGTGTCGAGATTGCGGCGCGCCATGAGGCCCACCGGCAGGATAATGGCCAGATGCAGCTTGCGCGCCATCCAGGGAATGGAGGTTCCCTGCAAGGCCATCGAAAGGAAGGAGATAAAGAACACGATACTGAAAATCGTATTCGATTTTTCAAGCCCGGCAATGAGCGGATAGGTGGCGAACACGATAGGCGCCGCCCCGCGAAGCCCCACCCAGGAGATGAAAATCTGATCCTTGAACGGCGTTTTCTTGAAGAACAGCAAACAGAGGAACACCGCCAGCGGTCGCCCCACGAGGATGATGAAACCCGAAATGATCAGCCCTGTCCATTTGATTTCCCATACGTCGCTGGGAAACACCAGCAAGCCCAATGAAAGGAAAAGGATTATCTGCATGAGCCAGGCGTAACCGTCAAAACTGCTCACAATCGGGTTGCGGTGGGCCAGCTTGCGGTTGCCCAGCACGATGGCGGAGATATACACCGCCAAGAAGCCGTTGCCGCCGATAAAGTCGGTAAACGAATAGGTGAACAGCATCAAGGCGATGGCCAGCACCGGATAGAGCCCCGTGTAGCTGATACGGATACGGTTGATGATGATGGTGGAAATCTTGCCCATGGCGAAGCCCATGAACGCCCCCAGGAACAGCTGCAGCAGGAAGCGCAGCACCGCTATCGGCAAGGAGAAGTCTTCCATCCCCACCATGCCCACGAAAAACGTGGTGAGCAGGAAAGCCACCGGGTCGTTGCTGCCGCTCTCGAACTCCAGCAAGGGCTTGAGGTTGTTCTTGAGCGAGAGGTTTTTGGCGTTGAGGATATTGAATACCGCCGCCGCGTCGGTGGAAGACACGATGGAACCGAGCAGGAAAGACTCCGTCCAGGAGAAATCGCTGACGCACTTAACGAAAAGCCCCACGAAAGCGGCTGTAAGGAACACTCCGAAGGTGGAAAGGGTCATTCCCTTGCCGAGAATGGGTTTGATGGAACTCCACTTGGTATCCAGACCGCCCGAAAACAAGATGAAACAGAGTGCCGTAACGCCGATAAACTGCGCCACTTCGGCCTGTTCGTAGCCGAACTGGATGCCGCCGAGGCCTTCCGAACCGGCCAACATGCCGATACCCAGAAACAGAATCAAGGCCGGAACGCCGATTTTCGAGGAGGTCTTTCCCGCCAGAATGGCGAAGAACAACAGCAGGGAAAGTATCAGAAGTACGTTATGGGGGGTGATGACCATAGCGGGCGTTTTTGTGCGGATGAAGGGACTCGAACCCTTAAGCCTTTCGGCACCAGATCCTAAGTCTGGCGCGGCTACCAATTACGCCACATCCGCAGGCTTTTGCGTATTTTCGCGTTCACAAACGCAAGAATCTACGATAAAACGGAACTTGCAAATTTACAAAAAATAATGAGCTTAGAGATTCAGCAGACCCAAGACGGCAGCCACACCCTCTACTGGAAAGAAAGGAACGAACACTACCATTCCGTTCACGGTTCGGTGCAGGAGGCGCGCAAAGTCTATATCGAAACGGCGCTCTCGCCTGCGTTGGAAGCCTGTTCCGGCGGCGTGGCGCGGGTGTTCGAGATGGGTTTCGGCACGGCCTTGAACACCGCGCTCACGCTGCAAGAGGCAAACCAAAGGCAGATTGTGGTGGAGTACACCGCCATTGAAGCCTTTCCTTTGCCGGAAGAAATATGGCGGCAGCTCAACTATCCGCCACAGATCGGCCTCGACCCCGCCTTGTTCGAAGCCCTGCATACACAGGCTTTCGATGAAAAGCCGCACCCGATCACGCCTTTTTTCAAACTCACGAAAATCCAGGGTGAGATGCAGACGGCACAACTGCCGCCAAACCGTTTCCACGCCATCTATTACGATGCCTTCGCGCCCTCGGTGCAGCCCGAGCTTTGGCAGCCCGAAATCTTTGTGAAACTGCGCCAGGCCGCCGCCCAGCCTTGTTTCTTGAGTTCCTACTGCGCCCAAGGGCAGTTCCGCCGCAACCTCAAGGCGGCGGGCTTTGCCGTGGAACGCCTGCCTGGGCCGGAGGGCAAACGCGAGATCACGCGCGGGACGGTGCTGCCATAGTTTCCTGTGGCGGAATATGGCGGAAAAAAATGTAAATTTGCTTCCGAATCCGGCAAGAGTGGCCAAAGCCGCTTCCGCCGGGCTTAAAAAAACCTTTAAAAACTTAAGCTTATGAACCTCAAAGGCTCTCAAACCGAGAAGAATCTTCTCCAATCGTTTGCCGGGGAATCGCAGGCGAAGAACCGGTACACTTTTTTTGCCAAACAAGCCAAGAAAGACGGGTATGAACAGATATCCGCCATTTTTGAAGAAACGGCCAGACAGGAAGAAGAACACGCCAAACTGTTCTTCAAGGCGCTTGAAGGTGGAACCGTAGAAATTACGGCAAGTTTTCCGGCCGGACAGATCTTAGACACGCTCTCCAACCTCGAAGCCGCCGCCATGGGCGAGAACGAGGAATGGACCGAACTCTATCCCGCCTTTGCCGAAACAGCCAAACAAGAAGGCTTCAACGACATCGCCACGATGTTCACCCAGGTTGCCGGCGTGGAAAAAGAACACGAGATACGTTACCGCAAACTGTGGGAAAACCTCAAGAACGGCACGGTGTTCAAGAAGAACGAAAAGGTGTATTGGTACTGCCGCAACTGCGGGCATATCCATTACGGCGAGAAAGCTCCCGCCACCTGCCCCACCTGCAAGCATCCGCAGGCGTATTTCCAGTTGCAGGTAAGGGAATACTAAAAGCGGCACGTTCCTCATGCCATCGGGAGGCCGGCGGTTCTGCCCGCCGGTCTCTTTTTTTTAACACACAACCCACAGACCCATGCTCAAGAAATCGCCCCTGGTCGTTATCGGCGCGCTGTTCTTTATTTTCGGATTCGTTACCTGGCTCAACTCCACGCTGGTGCCTTTCCTCAAAATCGCCTGCGAACTGAACAATTTCCAATCGTACTTCGTTACGTTCATGTTCTATATCGCCTATTTCATCTTCGCCATCCCCTCCTCGCGGGTCATTGACCGGTGGGGCTACAAGAAATCCATTTCGGTGGGGCTGGGCGTGATGGCGGCGGGCGCGGCGCTGTTCATTCCTGCGGCCTGTTCGCGTTTCTACCTGTTTTTCCTTTCGGGTCTGTTCCTGATGGGGGCGGGGCTGGCGCTGCTGCAGACGGCGGCCAATCCTTACGCGGCGGTACTCGGTTCACCCCAGACGGCGGCCAAGCGCATCAGCATCATGGGCGTATGCAACAAGTTCGCCGGCATTCTGGCGCCGCTTGTGCTGGGATCGGTAACCTTAAAGAGCGCCGATGCGGTGCTGCAACAGATACAAGACCCGGCGCTGACGGCCTCGGCACGGGCGCAGATACTGGATCATCTGGCCATGCAGTGCGTGGTTCCCTACCTGTGCATTGTGGCAGTCTTGGCGTTGTTGGCGCTGTTTATCCGCCAGGTCTCCCTGCCCGATATACAGAAAGACGAAACGGTTTCCCGAACGGCTCAAGGCGGAAAGGATTCCATCTTCCGGCACGGCAACCTATGGGGCGGCGTGCTGGCGCTGTTCTTCTATGTGGGCGCGGAAGTGATCAGTGTAGATAGCCTCATCAACTACGCCGCTTCCTTAGGCATCTCCAACTACTCGGCCAAGATATTCCCCTCCTTGTCTATGGTGGCTTTCCTGATAGGCTACCTGATAGGCATCGCGGGCATTCCGCGCTGGTTCAGCCAACGCACGGCCTTGATTCTCTCGGCGGCGGGATGTCTGGTAGTGGTTACGGCAAGCCTTTTGTGTTCCGGCATCCTCTCGGTCTATATCCTGGTATGGCTGGGCCTCACCAACGCCATGATATGGCCTGCCGTATGGGGACTGGCTATCGAGGGCTTGGGCAGACACACCTCCTTGGGTTCCTCCCTGCTGGTGATGGCCATCGTGGGCGGTGCCTTGCTGCCGCTGCTGTTCGGCCGTCTGGTGGATGCCTTCGGCTACGGTTCCGCCTACCTGCTGTTTTATCCCTGCTATGCGATAATTTTGGGGTACGCGCTTTGGCAGAAGCCGAAAAATTGTTATCTTTGACGTTCCCGAATTGGGGAAATTGAAGTTAATTAGTTGAAAAACATAACAAAATAGTTTTTTAAGCATGAAAAAGCTCCTTAAATTCATGGCATGCGCTTTGGCGGTGTCATTCGGTTTGACGGCATGCGACAATGGTGAAGATCCGCACAATCCTTATGACAGCGGATACAAGCCTAAAGGTTCACAGCTCAATACTTCCCACAAGTTGGTAGGAAAAATGTATGGGGTGGACGGTGTTGTAGAAAAGAATGAAGACGCACAAGGTATCGTTTTTGCTGTTTCCAAAGACGGCACAACAGCCTATCTGGTGGCTTTTACCGATGCCATGATTGTAGGTGCTGACAAACCTTTGGAACAGGAAACCTACAGTTATTATGAAGGCGAAGGTTATTTCTCGTTGCAGATGATGTGGGGACTTACCGTTCCTTCCAAGCGCGACACTACCATTACGGAAAAGAAAGAAAATGGGGTGACGGTTATGGATACGGTTATAAAGACAAGAGGCATCATCAACAGTGTGGACGGCGAAACCAACACGACGCAGATTATCGAGTTGTTTGCGAAAGCCGCCAAAGATGACACCACAATTACGGTTCCTAAAGTGTATGCCGCTAAACTCTGCCGCGATTACTACAGAAGACAATGGGGCACCAATAAGTTGGACGCCAACGATCCCATCGCTCAAAAATGGGTGGAAACAAAAGGAGAATGGTATCTTCCTTCCATCGAAGAATTGGGTGATTTGATGAAGAACCGTGATAAAATCAACAAACTCTACGGTAATAAGGCTTCGAATTTCGTAAACGAAAAGTACTATACGCCCATTGGGGGGGAAAACGGCCATGCCTATTGGTCTTCTTCTGAATTCAACGCGCAATCCGCCTGGTACTGCCTCTCGAATGTAGGTGACGGTACGGATTATTCCGGCAACAAGCGTTACGGATATTTCCAGAAGAACGATAAGCGGAATATGTACGTTCGTCCTATCCGCAAAGCGCCGATTAAATAATCGGAATCGCTTTTTTCAGAAAGGGCTGCTTACATAACATAGGCAGCCTTTTTTGTTTGAAACCTATTTTAAAACTCTGAATTCAGGTAAGAAATGAAAAAGAATTTCGTAGAAGAACTGCGCTGGCGGGGCATGTTGCAGGATATGATGCCCGGAACCGAAGAACTCTTGCAGAAAGAACAGGTAACGGCCTACGTGGGCATCGACCCCACCGCGGATTCCTTGCATATAGGACACCTGGTAGGCATCATGATGCTCAAGCATTTTCAGGAATGCGGGCACAAGCCGCTGGCCTTGGTGGGCGGCGCCACGGGCATGATCGGCGACCCTTCCGGAAAGAGCGCGGAACGGGTGCTGCTCAACGAAGAGACCCTGCGCCACAACCAGGAATGCATCAAGAAACAGCTGGCCAAGTTCCTCGATTTCGACAGCACCGAACCCAACGCCGCCGAGTTGGTGAACAACTACGACTGGATGAAAGACATGGGTTTCCTGGCCTTTATCCGCGACATCGGCAAGCATATCACCGTCAACTACATGATGGCCAAGGATTCGGTCAAGAAACGCCTTTCGGGCGAAGCCGGCACGGACGGCATGTCCTTTACCGAGTTCACCTATCAGTTAGTGCAGGGCAACGACTTCCTGCACCTGTTGCAGACCAAGAACTGCAAGCTGCAGATGGGCGGTTCCGACCAATGGGGCAACATCACCACGGGAACCGAACTGATACGGCGCATCACCGGCAAGGAAGCCTTCGCCCTTACCTGTCCGCTCATCACCAAGGCCGACGGGGGCAAGTTCGGCAAGACCGAAAGCGGCAACATCTGGCTGGATGCCGCCAAGACCTCTCCCTATAAGTTCTACCAGTTCTGGCTTAACTGTTCGGATGCCGACACGGCCAAATACATCCGTATCTTCACGATGATGGGACGCGAGGAAATCGAAGCCTTGGAAAAGGAACACGCCGCCACGCCGCACCTGAGGCTGCTGCAGAAGGCGTTGGCCAAAGACCTCACCATCCGCGTTCATTCGCAGAAAGACTACGAAACGGCAGTGGAAGCCTCCGAAATCCTGTTCGGAAAGAGTACCACCGAATCCCTGCGCAAACTCGATACCGAAACTTTCCTTTCCGTGTTCGAGGGCGTTCCCTGCAGCGAGGTGGAAAGCTCCGAATTCGACGGCGACACTTCGCTGATAGACCTGCTTTCCGATAAGACGGGCATTTTCGCCTCCAAGAGCGAGGTGCGCCGTGCGCTCAAGGAAAACAGCCTTTCCGTAAATAAGGAAAAGGCCACCGAACAGACGCCCGTGAACCGCGACATGCTGCTCAACGGCGCGTATGTGCTCGTGCAGAAAGGCAAGAAGAACTATTTCCTCATTCACGTAAGATAGCCCGATGTTCTTGTTCTACGCGCCCCATGCCGAAAACGGCGAATGCCGGTTCTCGCCTGCCGAGAGCCACCATTGCGCCAAGGTGCTGCGGCTTGTGCCGGGGCAGGAGGTATGGGTAACCGACGGAGAAGGGTTCCTCTATGCGGCGGAACTTTCGGTGGTGAGCGACAAGGCCTGTCTGGCGCGCGTGCTCAAGGTGCTGCGCAAGCCCGGAGAAGAAGGCAACCTGCGCCCCCAAACGCATATCGTGCTGGCGCCCACCAAGAACATGGAACGCACCGAGTGGTTTTTGGAAAAGGCCACCGAAGTGGGTCTGGGCAAGGTTTCCTTTATCCGTACCGAACATTCGGAACGCAAGCAGGTAAAGCCCGAGCGCGTGGAATCCATTTTGGTGGCGGCCATGAAGCAGTCGCAGCAGGCCTATCTGCCGGTGCAGGAAGAGATGTGTTCGCTGGGCGAGTACCTGAAAAAGCAGAACGGCAAGGATGCCCCCGTGCAGAAATTCATTGCCTACTGCGGCGCAGAATATGAAAGGAAATCGTTTTTAAGCCTGCTGCGGCCCGGAACGGAAGTGGAGGTGATGATTGGCCCGGAAGGGGATTTCTCGCCTGCGGAAGTGGCGCAATGCGTTCAGGCAGGCTATGTTCCCGTGAGCCTTGGAGACACCCGGCTCCGCACCGAAACGGCGGCGCTGTTCGCGGCCTGGGCGCCGTCTTACCTGTCGGGCTTGGAAAACCGCTAAACCTATCGGAATGTCGGCTGAATTTCTAAGAAAACATGGGGCAAAGACCCGATTCATTCTATGGACGGTAATTGCGCTTATGCTGTTGCCCGGCGGATTCTCCCGTGCGCAGCAGGTGCAGATAGGGCTGCTCAAATACGGTGGCGGCGGCGACTGGTATGCCAACCCCACCTCCCTGCCCAATCTGATAGCCTTCGCCAATCGCGAGGCAAGCATGAACCTGGATCCGCAGCCGGTAACGGTGGAAGTGGGCGGACAGGCTTTGTTCGGCTGTCCTTTCGTGCATATGACCGGGCATGGAAACGTGGTGTTCTCCGCTTCCGAAACGCAGAACCTGCGCACCTACCTCATCGGCGGCGGATTCCTGCATATCGACGACAACTACGGCATGGACAAGTTCGTGCGCACCCAGATGGAGAAAGTCTTTCCCGAACTGGATTTTGTGGAGCTGCCGGCCTCGCATCCCGTGTTCCGGCAGGCATTCGACTACAGCCGCACGGGGCTGCCCAAGATTCACGAGCACGATGCCAAACGGCCGCAGGCTTTCGCCCTGTTCTACGAGGGCCGCATGATTTGTTTCTATACCTACGAGTGTGATTTGGGCGACGGTTGGGAAGACCCCGAGGTGCACGGCGATTCGCCCGAAGCCCACCGCAAGGCCTTGGAAATGGGCACGAACCTGTTGCAGTTCGTGTTCATGCAATAAAATTTCTTTAATTTTGCTTTCTCATGGCTGTGTACAGCCGTGCCAAAATTTTAAGGATATGAAAAAATTTCTTGTAAAAGCTTTGTTTTTAGGAGTTGTCGGCGTTTTGCCCGTATCGATGGCGTGGTCGCAGAGCACCCATACGATTGTGCTGCAGGATGTACTTTCTGTGGATGTGGAAGGCCGTTTTGACGTGCAGGTGGTCCAGGGATTGGAAGAAAAGGTGGAGATAGAGGCGCCTGCCGAAGTGTTTATGAAGATGAAAGCCAAACAGAGCGGCAAGTCTTTCGAACTTTCGGTAAAAGACAAGGATGCCCGTTCCTATGATCCTTTCAAGGTGAAGATGACGCTTAAGAACCCGGAAAAAATCAGTCTGGAGGGTGCGGCCAAGATGAAGTTGGAAGGCGTGTTCACCAGCAAGAAGCTTTCGTTGGAATTGGAGGATGAAAGCGCGTTCGAGGGTGAAATCCGCGCCTCCGAAAGTGTCTGCGTTGAAGTGGAAGGCCATGCTTCCCTGAAGGCTTCCATCAATGCCGTGAAGTATTGCAAGATGGAACTTTCCGGTTATGCCACCGCCCAGCTGAGCGGCTACGCGCCTTCGGTGAACCTGACCCAGAAAGACGCCAGCAAACTGGAAGCCCGGTCTTTCCGCACCGACAAACTGGATGCCAAGATGTCGAACAACGCCACGGCCGGCATAACGGTGAACGCTACCTTGAACGCCACCGTGGAAGATGCGGCGGTACTGCTCTACGATGGAATGCCCAAAACGAAAGTGAACAGTTCGGGCGTGGCCAAAGTAGCCGCCTTCTGAGAAGTGGCCGCTTTGGCGGCTTACTAATTGGTTTTGGAGAATTCCATAAGATAGGCCTTGATGAAATCATCGAGGTCGCCGTCCATGACCGCCTGCACGTTGGAGGTCTCGCAACCGGTGCGCAGGTCTTTCACCATCTTGTAAGGCTGCATCACGTAGGAGCGGATCTGGCTTCCCCATTCGATTTTCTTCTTGCTGCCCTCGATGGCGTCTATCTTCTCGCGTTTCTTGCGCAACTCGATTTCGTAGAGCTGTGATTTAAGCATCTGCAAGGCCTTTTCGCGGTTCTGCAACTGGGAGCGCGTTACCTGACATTCGATGATGATGCCCGAGGGCGCGTGCCGGAGGCGCACGGCGGTCTCCACCTTGTTGACGTTCTGTCCGCCCGGGCCGCTGCTCCGGAAAGTATCCCAGGTAAGGTCGGCGGGATTGATTTCGATTTCGATATTGTCGTCGATGATGGGATAGGCATACACCGAGGCAAAAGAGGTGTGCCGCCGCGCGCCGGCGTCGAAAGGCGAGATACGCACCAAGCGGTGCACACCGCTCTCGCTCTTGAGGTATCCGAAAGCGAAATCGCCCTCCACTTCTATCGTGGCGGACTTGATGCCCGCCTGTTCCCCTTCCTGATAATCGACCGTGGTGATCTTGTAGCCTTTGCGTTCCGCCCAGCGCATATACATGCGGTAGAGCATGTCCGCCCAGTCCTGGCTTTCGGTTCCGCCGGCACCGGAGTTGATCGTAACCATCGCGCTCAGGCGGTCTTCCTCGCCCGAAAGCATATTCTTGAACTCCAGTTCCTCGATGGATTTCTCCAAGTGGGAGAGGCAGTCTTCCATCTCCTGTTCGGGAACCTCGCCGCTATCATACATCTCCGCCATCACACCGGTGTCTTCCCATTCGGAATACACCGTGTGGAAAGCCTCTATCCATACTTTTTTCTGACGGATGCCCTTCAGTATCTTCTCGGCTTCCTTGGGGTCGTCCCAAAAGCCGGCGGCCTGAGTCTTGGCCTCTTCGTCCTTTATGAATCGTTCCTTACCGGCAATGTCAAAGACACCTCCTCAGCGTTTCCACCCGCGTGGACAACGCTTCCAGTTTTTCCTTGTCGTACATATCTCAGATTATGCTGCGCCTTTTCCGTGGCAGTTCTTGTATTTCTTTCCGCTTCCGCAAGGGCAGGGGTCATTGCGCCCCACCTTCTTTTCCACATGCACCGGCTGCGGTTTCTGCGGTGCCTCGCCCTGGTTGGTCTGCAGGGGCGCGCGTTTTTCGGGAACGCTGCCGCCGATGCCGGCGCGCGAAGTCTGCATACGGCTCATGTCGGTGCGCTGCTGGCGGGCTTCCTGCATCTGATTGGGGTCGGGAGAGGGCAGATGCCCCAGCGAAAGGAACTCGCTCACGTCGCGGTTCATGTCGATAAGCAGCTGCTTGAACAGGTTGAAGGCCTCGAACTTATAGATGAGAAGCGGGTCTTTCTGTTCGTAGGAGGCGTTCTGCACCGACTGCTTGAGGTCGTCCATCTCGCGCAGGTGCTCTTTCCAGCTGTCGTCTATCATGGCCAGGCACAGACCGCGCTGAATCGCACCCGTGATCTCGCGGCCGTTGCTGTCGAGACACTTCTGGATATTGGCCACCACCTGCAGGGTCTTGCGGCCGTCGGTGATGGGTATGGCGATATTCTCAAAGCGCGCCCCGTGGTTTTCCTGCACGTGCTTGATGATGGGCAGGGCCTGCTGCGAAATCTGTTCGGCCTTCTGGCGGTAGCCCGAATACACGGCGTCGAAGATTGTCTTTACCGTGGCAGGCTTGGCCGAAAGCGCCTCGGCTTCCGATACGGGGCATTCCACGCCGAAAGTGCGGATAAGACGGCTCTTGAAGTTTTCGAAATCGCGGTCTTCGGCCAATTCGGAAACATAGTTCTCCACCGTGTCGTACATCATGTTGGAGATATCCACCCCGAGTCGTTCCCCGAACAGGGCGTGGCGGCGCTTGGTGTAGATCACCTCGCGCTGGGCGTTCATCACGTCGTCGTATTCCAACAGACGCTTGCGGGTGCCGAAATGGTTCTCTTCCACTTTCTTCTGTGCCTTCTCGATGGAACGGGTCAGCATCTTAGCCTGGATGTTCTCTCCCTCCTGATAGCCCATGCGGTCCATCAGGGCGGCGATACGCTGGGAGGCGAACAGACGCATCAGGTTGTCTTCGAGCGATACGTAGAACTGCGAGCTTCCGGGGTCGCCTTGACGTCCGGCACGACCGCGCAGCTGGCGATCGACACGGCGGCTCTCATGACGTTCGGTACCGATAATCGCCAGACCGCCGGCCTCCTTAACACCCGGCCCGAGCTTGATGTCCGTACCACGGCCGGCCATGTTGGTGGCAATCGTCACCGTGCCCGCCAGACCGGCTTCGGCCACGATGTCGGCTTCTTTCTTATGCAGTTTGGCGTTCAACACATTGTGTTTGATGTTGCGCCCCTTGAGCATACGGCTCAGCAATTCGGAAACCTCCACCGAGGTGGTACCCACCAGCACCGGCCTACCGATACCGATCAGGCGTTCCACTTCTTCGATGATGGCGTTGTATTTCTCGCGTTTGGTCTTGTAGATGAGGTCGTCCATATCCTGCCGGATAACGGGACGGTTGGTGGGGATGCAGACCACTTCGAGCTTGTAGATGTTCCAGAACTCGCCCGCTTCGGTTTCCGCCGTACCGGTCATGCCCGAAAGCTTGGAGTACATGCGGAAATAGTTCTGCAGCGTGATGGTGGCGTAGGTCTGCGTGGAGGCTTCCACCTTGACCCTTTCCTTGGCTTCGATGGCCTGGTGCAGCCCGTCCGAATAACGGCGGCCCTCCATGATACGGCCCGTCTGCTCGTCCACAATCTTCACCTCGTTGTCGATCACCACGTATTCTACATCGCGTTCAAACAAGGCGTAGGCTTTGAGCAGCTGGTTTATCGTGTGAACGCGGTCGGACTGGATCGCGT
>CAYVJX010000039.1:0-11945 GCA_964451895.1 uncultured Bacteroidaceae bacterium
ATCAAAATGGGATAAGCCTGCTTCTTTCCTACGTAAGCAACAATTCCACACATGATAAAACTAATTTTGTACGGTATCGTTCACCACCGTGTAAATCACTTCCAGATGCATGCCGTTTTTAGAAACGCCAGGCCCGTAAAAAATGGCACGGGTCGGTTGCTCGTAACGTTCATCCGATTCGGGAATGATATCCAGATAGTTGTCGAATAATTTACGGTTGGCCGTATCCACGGTGGTGAGATAGGCAAGCCTTTGCAAGTAGCGCGTAACATTGAGACGGTATTGCCCCTTTTGGCTGTCGTATTTTCCTCCGGGATTAGAGGCATCCAGGATTTCGGCTTCCGAACCCCGGTTATAATAACGCACGCATTGCAGTTGCGCCGGCACATTGATATCTGCTTCTTGATATGCATCGGCATTTTCCAACACGATTACCGCCTGGTTGATGACCACTTTACCCGAAACCACATCCTGGAAACCGGGAATCCTGAAACGTATGCGGCTTCCCCCCGACCCCTCCACATACAGACGTTGCGAACCGGCGGCGGTATCACCTTCCTGTTGCATCTGCGATTTATAGAGATTGTCTGTGGAAAGACTGCGGTCTCGTTTTACATGCGTGTAACGAAGCGGTCCCAGCACAAACTTTTGGTAAGAAGTTCCGGACGCTTCCGAACCGTTGAAATAAACGGTGATGTCCGCCCCCAGCGAGAACAGGTTGGAAACCGAAAACACGATGCTCTCTTTCTCGCTTCCGCAAGGATGCGCCTTGAGGTAAATCCCCTTGATGTATTTGCGCATCGCTCCCAAATCAGCCTTTTCATCATCGGTCATTTCAAAAACATAGTTCAACAGACGTTTCCCGAAAGCCTTGTCCAGATGAATCCTCAGGTCGGGAACAGTCTTTGCCCCCAAAGTAGAATCATAAACCGTATCGAAAGGCTTGGGATATACAGTAAGGATCTCCCCGATGGGCTTAGTAGGGTCGTAAGTCGGCTCGTGATTGGAGCAGTAGGCACTGTCGTAACCTTCCCCGTCTATCAATTCTTTGGTGATTTCATACAGGCTGAGCTCGAGTTTCCTCCCATCCATACGCTTGTGTTTCGGAAAGATACCGGAATACGGCAAGTTGAGCACCACCGAATCCACTTGGCTGGAAATACCGAGATCCGTTCCCGAATAGTATGAGTAGGAATCATCGCCATCCACGCGCAACGTAAGTATCTGAACCGCCAGATTGTAGGTTTCCGAACCGAAAACGGGGCTGAACGATGTACCCAACAGAACCGAACTTGAATTCTGGATAATCAGAGAATCATCGCTGATACTGAATGCCTCTATACTGAACGCCGTATCATATTTGGAAACCAAATCATCATCGGGATGAATGTTCTTTCCCAAAATGGAATTGGGGTCGGTCTGGCAAGAAAACAGCAACAGTAAGGCAAACAATGGAAAAAAAACACGAGCCATGCCCTTACTTGCTTGCTTTGAGAAATTTTCCATAGAACGCGTTCACTTTTTCCACGTAACCATCCTCGCCCGGAAAGCTCAACACCGGTTTTTTGGATGCCTTCACCAAGGTCTTGAGCCAAGCCTGGTCGGAAACTTCTTTATCGGCATACATCAAGCCGTCTGAGTAATCTATCGCCATTTTCGTCAGGTCTTCGTGCGAGAACTTGCCGTATTTCTTGATGTCTTTTTCCGCAAAGTTGTCGAAAAGCAGCTTGTCTCCGAAAGAAGCGGGGAAATTGCCCTTGAAACTATCTTTATACAAGGCCGTGATGATTTTGGCGTTGGCGAACACCGGGCTGTCCTGATAGAACTTGCGTACATAGAACGGCAACAGGGAGGTGAACCAGCCGCTGCAATGGATGATATCGGGAGCCCATGCCAGCTTCTTGACCGTTTCCAACACGCCACGGGCAAAGAAAATGCACTTTTCGTCATTGTCGGCGTAGAACTTGCCGCTGTTGTCCGTGAACATATTCTTCTTGTAGAAGAACTCTTCGTTGTCGATGAAGTATATCTGCATACGGGCGGCCTGGATAGAGGCCACCTTGATCACCAACGGATGGTCGGAGTCGTTGATAATCAGATTTATCCCGGAAAGTCTGATCACTTCGTGAAGCTGATTCCGGCGTTCATTGATAAGCCCGTAGCGAGGCATGAACGTGCGGATTTCGTTTCCCTGTTCCTGGATACCCTGCGGCAGATAGCGCCCCATCTTGGACATCTGTGTCATCCGCGTGTAGGGGTATATTTCCTGGCTGACAAACAGTATTTTCGGTTTCTCCATCGGAGTTCGGTTTTTAAGCCTTGACCGGAATATTCCGGAAAATATGCAAAACACGCGAAGTTACGAAAAATTTACGAGCCAATCAAGTTTTGCACTTTTTCGGATCCACTTATTTTTTTATTTGTCAAAAATTTAACGGAAAGCCCTGAATCCGGTTGCCGCCGTGTGTTTGCAAAGCATAACGGAAAAGGCTATCTTTGTTGTTTGGCGAGATTTTTCAGTATGAACAAGCATTGGGTGCCCAAACAATCAGACGGAGACATACCGGACGGCCTGCACGACAATCCGCACGTGGCGAGGCTGCTGTTCCAACGGGGCATCACGACCCGAGAGGAAGCCGATAAGTTTTTTCATCCCGATCTGAACCAACTGCACGACCCTTTCCTGATGAAGGACATGGACAAGGCGGTGGAGCGCCTGCAGCGTGCCGTAACGAGCAGAGAACGCATCTGCGTATATGGAGACTACGATGTGGACGGCATCACAGCCGTGGCTTTGGTTTATACTTTTCTGGAAAAAATCGTTCCGGATACCAATGTCTTGGGCTTTTTCGTGCCCGACCGCTATCTGGACGGGTACGGGCTTTCCAAACGGGGCATCGACTACGCCCATGAAAACGGGGTGAGCCTGATGATTGTGCTCGACTGCGGCATCAAGGCCAACGAAGAAGTGCTCTACGCCAAAGAAAAGGGCATAGACGTTATCGTGTGCGACCACCATTTTGCCGAAGGGGAGATTCCGCGCGCCTATGCGGTGCTGGATCCCAAACGGAGCGACTGCCCCTACCCCTACAAGGACCTTTCGGGATGCGGTGTGGGGCTTAAGCTGGTTTGGGCGTACGCGCTCAAGAACAACATGGATCTGCGCCAATATATCTATCCTTTGCTGGATCTGGCGGCCATGAGCATCGCTTCCGATATCGTGCCTATTCTGGGCGAGAACCGCGTGCTGTCGTACTTCGGGCTTATGCTCATCAACACCAAGCCCCGTCCGGGCGTGTTCACGCTGTTCAATTACGCCAACATCAAGGCTTACAATCCGGCGCAGAACCGCAACATGCCGCCGCCTTTGGCCAGGGGCAGCAAGACAAGACCCCGTGTCTTTGACCGTGAGATAACCAATAACGACCTTGTTTTCTCGCTCGGCCCGCGCATCAACGCCGCCGGCAGGGTTCAGGACGGAAAGAACGCGGTGAGTCTGCTCTTATGCCGAGACCTGCCTTCCGCCCAACAGATAGCCAAACTGATCAACGAGAACAACAACGACCGCAAGAACCTCGACAAAGAGGCCACCGAAGACGCCTTCGAACTGATCAGCCACGATTTGCAGGATGCAGGAAAAGCCACCACGGTGGTTTTCAAGGAATCGTGGAACCAAGGGATTATCGGTATCGTGGCTTCGCGGCTTATCGAAACCTTCTACCGCCCCACCATCGTCTTCACCACCGCCGCCAACGGCAGCAAAGACACCTTGGTTGGCTCGGCGCGTTCGGTAAAGGGATTCAACATCTATGAAGCCATTTCCGCCTGCGGGCATCTCTTGGAACATTACGGCGGGCATAAATACGCCGCAGGGCTCACCATCAAACTGGAGAACCTCGAACACTTCAAGGAATCTTTCGAAGAAGAAGTGAAAAAACGGCTCAACGGCGAGGAACTGCAACGCGAAATAGAAATCGACGATGAATTGCGCTTTGAGGAAATCAATCAGGAATTGGTAACCACCCTCAAGAACTTCGCGCCTTTCGGCCCCCGTAACCTCAACCCCATATTCGCCAGCAAGCATGTCAAGTCTGCCAACACGCCCGGCGCTCCCGGTTCGCGTGTGGTAGGCAACAACCACCTCAAATTGCTCATGTTCCAGCCCGAATCACGCTCGGAACCGCTCGACGGCATCGCTTTCCAGCAGGGAGAAGCTTTTGAGAAGATCAAGGAAGGGCATTCTTTCGATATCTGCTATCATCTGGAAGAAAACACCTTTAACGGCAATACTTCCATCCAGCTCAACATACAGGATATCTATTTCCCCGAATAAGGCAGGCTAACGCAACTGGGCGGCTATCTGCATGCACCGCTGGGCGGCTTGTGTCTGCCCTGCGGATTGGTAGATCTGTGCCAAAAGACGGTATGCCGGGCCATAGGGCTGTATTTCCACCAAGGCCAACAATTCGTTCAAGGCCATCTGCATGTTCTGCTGCCGCAGATAACAATGCGCCGCCAACCAATAGCCCGTTATCTCGTTGGGAGAAACTTTCTTGATGCTGTTGGCCACGGCAGCCGCTCCGGAAATATCGTTCTTGGCAAAACAGGCATTGGCCAAAAGCGAGAGCGCCGTGATATTGGAAGGAACATTGGAAGCCCAGAAAGAGGCTACCGCAAACGCGCTGTCGGCATTGTTCTCGTTCAGATAGAGGTCTGCCAGATTCTCGAGCGCCTGTTCGTTATAGGGATTGTATTCCAACGCCCGGTAAAAATACATCTTGGCACTGTCGGCCTTGCCCGCTTTCATGGCGCGGTAGCCGTATAAATCGTTGCGGTCGGCGCGTTCCAGCACGATGCAGATGGGCTTGCCGTTCACTTCTTCCACATGCACCGTATTGACGGGAGGAAACATATTCTTGTTCGTAATCCAATCCGGGTTCATGCCCGTGACGGTGAACACCGCGTAATCCCAATCGTTGTTTCCCATCTGGTAGATGCGCGAGAAGACAGGACGGAAATGCGCCGTATCTTTCTTAAGGTAATAACCCACCGAAGGCACATGCCATGTAGCGACCTTGAACTTTTTACCGGATTCCAGACGCGAGATATCTGCGTTTTGCATGACCCATTCGGTGGCTTTGCGCGTGGAATGGTAGTAGTAGTCTAATTCGTACTTGCCGTAAGCGTTTTTAACGCCGCCGGCGAGTTCGTTGAAATAAACGTATTCGTAGGGATGATTGGCGAAGATATGCGCGGCAGGAGCGATTAAAAGCACCACTGGAAGGGCCACGCCCAAACCCCAGCGGAGAACCGGACGGCGGAACCTTTCGTAAAGCGAATAGAAGCCCATGCCGGCCATCGCCACCAAGGTGGGATAACAGAACATACTGTGTCGCCAGCCGCCATATACATTGGCCTTGGTATAGATAATCCAGCTGACGGGAAAAACGAAGCAGAAAAGCAGAAAAGCGGTGAAGAACCAGCGGTTCCTGCTCCAGCCGGTGAACAGATACACCAACGCCCCCACCATCACCGCCACGGGAATGGTCATGAAGATGAACTTGGGCGTGTAATACCAGGGCAAGGTGTTGCTCATGGCCAATTTTCCCTCGAACAACTGACGGATGCTGATGGCAAAGGCGTTCATGGAAGAGAGCGAACCCAAAACGTGGTCTATCGGTTTTTGCATGGCGTAGGGCCATAATAAAACGCATAACAGATAACCTCCCACTGCGGTAAGCAAACCGTATCTGACAAGCCGCCAGAAAGCCACCCCTTTGGAAATCCCGCCGAGTTGTTCCGTATTGGACTTACAGCACAAAAGCAGCCAGCGCAACAAGCCGAAAAGCCCGAAATAGGCAATCAGTATCAGACCGCCCACACGCACGGCCATCGCCAAACCGATGCTGACGGCCAGCATCACCATGGTGGAGGTCTTTACCTTGGGAAAATCCTGTAGGAAAACCACCATATAGAACAGCCCCATCGCCATAAAGGTAACGAGGTTCACATCCTTGAGGTCGTTGAACGAATGACCTATGAAACGCGGGGATAAGACAAAAAGCAGGAAAGTAAGGATAGCGGGGAGATATCTGCGCCCGGCAATGCGGAAAGCGATCAAAGACGTGAACAGTATCGCCAGCCAGCCGCAAAGGGTGTTGATGGTGTGGCGCACCTGCATGATGTCGGAAATGCCGAACCATTTTCCAACCGCGAAGGCGAAATTATCGATAACCTGACCGTAAAGCGGAAGATTATAGTTGTCCGTAAGCACCGCGGCCGTGTCGTCTTTGCCGAAAGTGGCGTAAAAGTCATAGATATGACCGGCCTGAACGTTGTGGATCTCCTCATCGCCAGACATACCCGCACCGAAACTGCCGGCAACCATAAAACCCAAACTTGCCAAGGCAAGCAAGATAAAGACGGCTTTCGCTTTATCGCCGGCAAGATCCTTCACCCATTGCACGATCCTCGCTTTCATGCTATTCCTTTCTGTTCTTTTTTAAAACGTTCAAAAACAAATGTTTTATTTAGTATAAAACCTAAGAAACCTATGGGTATGCACATAATGGCGGAAGCCTCGTAATCGTTAACGCTCAGATAATATTTAAGCAGATACATGCCTCCTATGTTGCAGAGATAAGTGATGATGTAGATAAGGATGAACCGAGGTAAAAGGTTGTATTTCTTATTGTGGAAAACCAAAATCCCATAGGTCCTGAAGTTGAAGAGGATACCGATAATCTGCCCGAACAAGGCTGCCACCGTATAGTGCAGACCGATAAAAATAAAAAAAGCGAAAATCGCGTAACCGAAAGCTGTGTTGAGTCCGGCAACCAAAAAGAAACGGACCATTTTAATGTCGATAAGCCGCAATAACAAACGTCCCAAGCCATATTTATCCATGTAAGCGGCAAAACGACTTTTTTTCGTTGCCTGTAATTTGTTGGGCTTGGATTCCTGCATCTTTTATCGGATTAATATTCGTGTTCGCGGCCTACCACCGTAAATTTGGAAGGCAACGGCATCTCAAGTTGAACCCGACGGTCCTGGGTGGGATGCGGAAATGAAATGGAAGCGGCAAAAAGCCGTACCATCCGCTTTACTTTGGCATCCCCTCCATATTTACGGTCTCCCACAATCGGACAACCCATATCCGAAAGGTGAACACGAATCTGATTTTTACGCCCTGTTTCAAGTTTGATATGCAACAGCGAAAACAGCGCTTCTCCCTTGGGAGCCGTCTCGCCATCCCATACGAAAGAATCAATATGACGGTAATGCGTTATCGACCATTTCGCACCTTCTTGTTCCTCGGGCACGGAATACACCACCTGACGGGCGTTTTCTTTGAGCCATGAGGAAAGGGTGTCTTCCTTACGGGGCGGAACGCCATGCACCAAGGCATAGTAGTATTTATTTACCTCTGTCCAGTTTTCCTGCAGATATTCTTGTGCCTCCGCACTCTTGGCAAAAAGGAGAATCCCGCTCACCTCACGGTCAAGACGGTGCACGGTATAGGCACGGCATCGGCCATGGCTTTTTTCAAGTACATATTTATTGACCATACCAAACATGGAACGGATCTTTTCGGTGGTACGGCCGGAAGAAAGAATGCCAGCCGGTTTAAAAACGGCAATTACCGCATCATCCTCAAACAACACCTTGAACGGAGGCTTTTGGCGATGGATATCCCTTTCTCCGTATTTCTTGAACGTTACCTGCCAACCGGCACGCAACATGAACTCGGGATGACGCACCACGGCTCCCCGCAGACTTACACAACCGAAACGCACGGCTTTCTTGAGATGTGTCCGGTTGCTTTGCGGAAAAGCCTGCACCAACACATCGATCAAAGGCGCATCCTGTTGTACGTCTATATTCATGCTATAACTTGATTTCTTCGCCGTTCCTGTCTAAGAAACGATATTCCAAAAAGCCGTAGGCGCTGCCCTCCTTCAATTTGATCCAACGGCGGTATTTACACCACCATCTGCGTTGATAACGTTTGAAACCTCGACGCATATAGGCATACACATAGGGGCTGAGGATTACCGAAAAGCCGCTGGCATTGGTATCCTTTATCAAATACTCCACGTCTCTTTCGATATCGTCAACAATGCAGACGCTGGGACGTATCCGCCCCGTACCGCCACAAGCCGGACAAGTTTCCAGTACATCCACCTGTGTTTGGGGACGGACTCTCTGACGGGTAATCTGAATCAGGCCGAATTTGGTGGGTGGAAGCACAGTATGCCGCGCCGGGTCGTTTTCCATGGCTTTCACCATTCCATCGAACAATTCCTTGCGGTTCTGCGGTTCCCGCTGGTCAATAAAATCCACGATCACGATACCGCCCATATCGCGCAGACGCACTTGACGGGCCACTTCGGCGGCTGCCTCCAAGTTCACCTTCAAAGCGTTGGCTTCCTGACTCTGTTCGGCATTCACCCGATGGCCACTATTGACATCTATCACGTGCATGGCTTCGGTATGTTCCACCACCAGATATGCACCGCCGCGACGGATGTTCACCACCTTGCCGAAAGAGGCCTTTATCTGCTTGGAAATACCGTAACGGTCAAAAATCGGCTCCTTTTCCTTGTAGAATTTTACGATGTTCTTCTTTTGTGGCGCAATGGTTCCCACATAAGCCTTTATTTCCTCAAAAAGATCTTCGTTGTTGGTAACGATCTGATCGAAGTCGTTGGAAAGGAAATCCCGCAATATGCTCACGGTCTTGTCCATCTCACTACATACCTTTACAGGAGGAGTGGCTGTATGCAGATGGCTCTTTATATGCTCCCATTTACGGAAAAGGGCATCCAAATCGCCATGTAGTTCGGCTGCCGTCTTTCCCTCGGCGACGGTACGGATAATCACTCCGAAATTTTTGGGCCTTACACTCTGCACCAGATTGCGAAGCCGAAGCCTTTCATCAGGACTTTTTATTTTTTGCGATATCGAAATCCTGTTGGAAAACGGAATCAGAACCACATAACGGCCGGCGAAAGAAATTTCAGAACTGAGCCGAGGTCCTTTGGTAGAAATGGGTTCTTTGGTTACCTGAACCAGTATATGTTGGTTTTGTTTGAGAACCGAAGATATCTTTTCGGTTTTGGATAACTCTTCTTTGAGTTTGTATTGGGAAATATCCAATTGCGCGGCATCCCCGTTCAAGGCACAGTTGGTGAACTTGTGCATCAACTGTACCTGAGGTCCCAAATCGAGGAAATGCAAGAACCCTTCTTTCTGTGCACCTACGTCAACAAAGGCAGCGTTCAGTCCGGGCATGATCTTCTTTACCCGACCCAAAAACACATCGCCTACCGAATGCTGGGTGTTGTTTTTTTCTCTGTGGAGCTCAACCAGAACTTTATCTTCCAACAAAGCTATCACTACCTCTTGCGAGGTTGAGTCCACTATAAGTTCTTTATTCACGTGTCTATATATTCGCTACGTCTGCCTTTTCGGCAAACGGTAAAAAAAACACAGGGTTTGCCTCATGATGGAAGCAAACCCCGTCTGTTGCGGATAAGAACCCGCAAACGGAACTATTTCAATTCCGTTCTAACAGCCGTCATAAACGGTTTTGCCGGTTTGAAAGCAGGAATCTTGTGCGCGGGAACAATCATGGATTTTCCTTTGGTGATGTTCCGGGCCGTTTTCTGCGCGCGGGTTTTGATAATGAAACTACCGAAACCACGCAGATAAACGTTGTTTCCTTGAATCATGTTTTCTTTGATTACTTCCATCATCGTTTCTACCGTAGCCAATACGGTAACTTTTTCGATGCCGGTTCTGTTGGCGATTTCCGCCACAACTTCAGCCTTTGTCATGGTGATATGTGTTTAAATTGTTTACACTTACGTTTGAATGCCGAAAAAGACGGTCAAACCAAACGCTTTTTTACCGGACGAAACGCGCTTCTGGCCGCTTTGTAGGCCTTTATTTCGCTTTTCGAACCTTAATTTTCAGCCTTTCAAATCCTTACTGCCGAAAAATCAAGAGGCAAAAATAATATTTTTTTTTAATTTCGCGAAATAACAAAAACGCCGGCCCTTCGGAGCTCGCATCTGCGCATAATTAACGAAGACTGAATTTGTGGATTTCTCGGAACAATTGATACGATGGTATGACGAAAACCGACGGACATTGCCTTGGCGGAATACCAAGGATCCTTACCGGATATGGCTTTCGGAAATTATTCTTCAGCAGACCCGGGTGGCGCAGGGACTTCCCTATTACGAACGTTTTCTGACGCATTTCCCTTCTGTAAAGGAACTCGCTCTGGCTTCCGAGGCGGAAGTCCTCAAACTTTGGCAGGGACTGGGTTATTATTCAAGGGCCCGCAATCTGCATGCGGCGGCCCAAATAATCCACCGACAATACCAAGACGTTTTTCCTTCAACCTACGCTGAGATCAGGGCACTTCCCGGCATAGGCGACTATACGGCCGCCGCCATCGCCTCTTTTTCCTACAACCTGGTTCATCCTGTAGTGGACGGGAATGTAATCCGTTTTATATGCCGTCTGGAAGGTATTTTTGAGGTGGCTGGATCGCCTGCCTGCACGAAAAAGATAAAGGAACTGCTCCAAAAACGCATAGACACCCTTAGACCCGGACTCTTCAACCAAGCCATCATGGAATTCGGTGCCTTGGGATGCACGCCCTGCACGCCGATCTGCATGCAGGAAGAAGGAAACTGTCCTTTTACGACATATTGCCATGCGTGGCACCAAAAGGTGATAGACCGCCTGCCAGTAAAGAAAAAGAAGGAATCCTTGCCGGTTTTGGAATTACACTATCTTCTCATTACCGATACTGAAGGAAACTTTTGGTTGCATAAAAGAGGGTATGACGCGTTGTGGCGAGGTATGTTCGACTTACCTTCCTTACCGGACGGACAGAAAGACAAGTTATGCGATGCCGGCAATACCGAATTCCTGAAACATTACGCACAGATATTGACCCACCGCCGTCTGGAAGTGTATTTCCATCACCTTCCCGAAAATTCGCCCCTGGCCCGGAAAATCCTGAAAAAACAGGAAAACTGCCTTAAAATCTGTCCGAAGGAAATTTCCCGATTTGCCGTTCCACGGGTCATAGAGCGTTTCTTAGGGGACTTTAACATTATTTAACAATCAAAAACCCGATAATTTTCCGCGAAAGCGTTTTATCGGTAAACCTCTAAATTTTTAAACGTATGAGCGGAGTAAACAAAGTTATCCTTATCGGAAACTTAGGCAAGGATCCTGAGATCTTTACCTTTGAAAACGGCAACAAAAAAGTCCGTTTGGCGGTGGCCACCACCGAAACCTACAGAAACAAGAAGGGAGAGCGTATCGAACACACCGAATGGCATTGGGTAGTGCTTTTCCGAGGCTTGGCCGAAGTGGCCGAGAAGTATCTCAAAAAAGGAGATCAGGTATATGTGGAAGGCCGTATCAGGTTACGTTCATGGGAAGATGGTGGACAAAAACGTTATCTGACTGAAATCGAAGCGCAGAACATGACGATGCTGGGCAACCGGAAAAACGAGAAACCTGCCGTTATTCAAGGTGTGGAAGCCATTCCCGTGGTTCCAGCCAAACTGGAAAACGAACCGGAATACAATCCGGAAGAAGACGCTTTTCCTTTCTAAATAACGGAGAAGTACAACTGAATGTGTACCGATGTCTGCCTAAGAAAGAGGGCGGGGCCGCAATGGCCCCGCCCTCTTTCTACTTATTACTTACCAGATTTTCCGTTTACCTTCCGAAAGCGTCCAGACCGCTTTGCAGATAAGCGATAAAGGCTTCCACATCACCGGCATAGCCGTAGCCTTTTTCTACAATAGGATTGCCATCCACATCCAACAAATGGTAGTAGGGCAAAGTGTTGGTCTTGAAACGCGCCACCTGGAAATCAGCGTTGCGTTTGCCCATTGTCTTCTTTACCTTGC
>CAYVJX010000040.1:0-11520 GCA_964451895.1 uncultured Bacteroidaceae bacterium
CGATAGCGTCGAAGTTCTCCTTATTCTTGGCCACGAAAGCGCGGAAATCGGCGGACTGGAGTTCCGCAGCCACATTCCTATAATAGAATTCGAGCATACGGGCCACCATTTCGCGGTTCACATCAAAATCGTAATCCTTGAAGCGGGCGGGAATCTTGGTCTTGTTCGTTTCGGCAATCTTGGCCACCTGCTCGGCGTCCTTGCGTTCGAGAGCCTGCTCCAAAGCCATATTCGTGAGAGCGGTCATGAAGACCTGCGGGCCGGAAATGATTTCCTGCATCATGCGGTTGTAGCCCGTCATGGGAGCCAAGGTCTCATAGGATGCTTGCAGTTCGGCAAGCACGTTCCTGTATTCGTCCTTGTCGGCCGCCCATTCCGCGAATTGCTTTTCTATCTGCTGTTTCTTTTCCACCACATGGTTTTTCTTAAGCTGGATTTCCTGCCCCATGAAGTTCTTCCAGTAGTTGGCTATCTGCGCGTAGATAGAGGCGTATTGGATACGCACGGCGGGGTCGGCGGCCATATGTTTGTCGAGCACGTCCAGTTTGGCGCGGCGGGTGTTGACCGTAGCGGGAGCCACGTAGTCGATCACTTCCTGCACGCCCCACGAAGGCATGAAACGCGACGTGGAACCGGGATAGCCCATAATCATGGCGTAGTCGTCTTTCTCGATGCCGGCAATCGACACGGGCAGGTAATGTTTGGGCTTGAGAGGCACGTTGTCTTCGCTGTATTCGGCGGGGGTGCCGTCGGGAGCCATATACACGCGGAAAATCGAGAAGTCGCCGGTATGGCGCGGCCACATCCAGTTGTCGGCATCGGCGCCGAACTTACCGATAGCCTCGGGAGGGGTGCCCACCAGACGCACGTCCTTGTATTCCTCATACACCAACATATAGTATTCGTTGCCCTCGAAATAGGATTTGGTGTGCACCAGATACCGGCCCCCCTCCTCGGCTTCCTTGGCGATACGGGTCATGACGGCCTTGGCGCTGTCGGCGCGTTCCTTTTCGTCCATACCGTCGTTCACCGAAGCAAGCACCTTATCGCTGATGTCTTCCATGCGCACGAGGAATTTTACCGTAAGACCCGGGCAAGGCAGTTCCTCGGCCTTGCTCATGGCCCAGAAACCGTCGGTCAGATAGTCGTGTTCCACCGTACTGTGCGACTGAATCTGTCCGTAGCCGCAGTGGTGGTTGGTGAACAGCAGACCTTCGGGAGAAACGATTTCGCCCGTGCAGCCGCCGCCGAATTGCACGATGGCATCCTTGAGCGAGGAGTGGTTGATGTCGTAGATATCCTGCGCCGAGAGTTTCAATCCCAGCTTGTGCATCTGTTCGATGTTCAGTTTCTGAACCAGGAACGGAAGCCACATTCCTTCGTCGGCACGGGTCTTAAACGGTGCGAGCGCCAGCAGGGCCGCACACACAAGCAACAATTTCTTTTTCATAAAGCTTTATCTGTTATTCAAATTTTTTATTAATTTATCCTGCGACCATCACACGTACTTCTCTCCCGCCTTCTCGCTCACATCGCTCACGATACGGCGCAGCATCTGTTCCTGGTCGCGCTTGCAGACCAGCAGGCTGTGGGCGGTCTCCACCACAATGCAGTCTTCCAGGCCCTGCAACACCACCACTTTGTCTTTGGGCGCATTCACGATGCAGCCGCGGGTGTCGTAGGTAAAGATATTCTTGCCCACAAGCGTGTTCTCATCGGCGTTCTTGGGGCGCAGTTCGTAGAGCGAACCCCACGTCCCCACATCGCTCCAGCCGAAATCGGCCGCCATCACATACACATTCTTGGCCTTTTCCATCACGCCGTAATCCACCGAGATACCTTTGCACACCAAATAAATCTTCTCTATATAGGCGGCCTCCTGCGGCGTGTTGTATTTGTCCACGCCCGAAGCGAAGAGTTCGTCCACCTCGGGAAGATACTCCTTAAACGCCTTCATCGCGCTTTTGAGCGACCAGATGAAAAGACCCGCATTCCACAGGAATTCACCGCTTTCCACAAAAGTACGCGCCATTTCCAATTCGGGCTTCTCCGTAAAGAGCTTCACTTTCCTGAGCTCCGGACAAGCCGGGTCAATCTCTTTGTTGGAATCGAACTGAATGTAGCCGTAGCCCGTGTTCGGATAGGAGGGCTTGATGCCGAGGGTGATGAGCCAATCGTTCTGCGACGCCTTCTCGGCCGCCTGCTGAATCACATGCGCAAACACGTCTTCCTTCAACACCACATGGTCGGCGGGAGCCACCACCACCGTGGCATCGGGATTGACGGCGTGTATCTTATAATTAGCGTAGGCGATGCAGGGAGCGGTGTTCTTGCGGTGCGGCTCACAGAGCACGTTTTCAGGCTTTATATCAGGCAACTGCTCCAATACCAGATTGCGGTAGGCCATGCCCGTCACCACCAGGATATTCTCGGGCGGGCAGAAGTTCGCGAACCGCGCGAAAGTCTGCTGCAACAACGTCTTCCCCACCCCCATCACATCGATAAACTGCTTGGGGCAGGCCACCGTACTCATCGGCCAGAAGCGGGTGCCTATGCCCCCCGCCATAATCACTACATAATAGTCCTTGTTCATCTCTCTGTCATCCAAATTATAAACGGAAATAGTGCAGACACGGGCTCCCACCCCACCTGCACTATCTCGGATATGCGGAGCGAAGATACGGAAAGTCGAGTGCAAAAGCAAAGTTTACTTTGTTTTTGCACTCAAAAACTTGCTTTCGGAAAAGTCAGTTAACGGCGTTCCTTGTATTCTTCCCATACAAGGGTAGCAAGGTATTTGTTGCTGCGACAATGAAGGTCGGCAACACCTTCTTCTATGAGATTGGAGGTGTCCGACTCGTAATAAATATCTGTCGCTTCTTGGATAGAGACCCCAAAAAGTTCAGAAATACTTTTGATGATTTCCGCACATTTGTCGCCACGAAGTATAAGCAAGCTTTCTTCGGTCATAATTTCCTGCTTTCGATGTATCTCAAACATTCGTCAATCACTCGCTGCGAACGAATGCAATACTGATTGTTGGGCTTCTCATATCCCAACAGCCCGATTGTGGCATCCGCCGAAAGTTCTCCGGCAAAATAACGGTCTAGGGTACGGATTACCTTGTCGTTGGCAATGCCACCAATAACAATATTATAATCAGTATTATCCTCCCCTGCACGACATTTGGAAACGAATTCAAGCCACTCCATATCATAACTGTCAAACCGGCGTACTTTCCAATCAGCCATATCGAAGACGAATTCATAGACATTCAACCAAGCCTCTTCCTCGCGCCTGAGAAACCGATTGCCATATTTGACGGCTTGATTTTCGAGGGTTGTCAGATAGAATCCCTTTCCGAAATCAAGATAATTCCGCGAATGTTTCGTGTCGGGATGCTCAACCGTCATATTTGAAGCGTGATACAGTTTCATTGCGGGAACACTCCTTTCTTCTTCATAAAGTCCATAAGGTCTTCCATCAGATAGCGGGAACTGAATGTATGGAGCACATCATAAGAAGGCACAATATAGCCATAGAGTATCCCCGACGTTTTCAGCCGGTGATACACATTGCTCTGCGAAAGCCCCAGCAAAGCAGAAAGCTTACTGATACAATATGTTACAAACTCAAGGGTATTTGAATCCATAATATCCTTTCTGTTTCAACGCCAAATTTACGATTTCTATTCGTTTTTTTTGTGTAGTCACACACTTTTTCCAAAAACAAAATATGGCCAAGTTTCACATTTCGGAATATTCTACATCAACGAAACGATAAAGCGTACAAAGGCCTCTATGTCTTCCTCCACGCTGGCCTTTTCCAACGCCTGCATGTACTGTTCCCGCTGTTCCACCGGAATCACCACCCAATTATATCCGCCTGTAACCAATTGGCTGTTCATCGTAAAACGGGCGGTCCGTCCGTTGCCGTCCATATAGGGATGGATATATACGAAAAAGAAATGCCCCAGAACGGCTCTTACAAACGCATCCTTTTCCTGTTTCATCATTTGAGACAACGCGCTCATGGCATCCAACACGGCATCCGGATTCAAGGGCGTGTGCTTGGAGCCGCGGATATACACCTGGTGCGTGCGATACCCCAATAAATCCGTGGCCTTGATTATACCGGCACGAATGCAAGGTTCAAAAAGTTGGAAATGCCATTCCTGATAGTCCCTTGCATAGATTTCCGCCGCATCTTCCCCGGCAAGGGCATCGGCAACAGATTGACGAAGCAATTGGTAGGCCTGATAATAACCTCTTGCTGCCAAGGCATCCTTTCTGTCCGCGTCTTCCTTGTTTTTCTTGGGATCCCAATTTCCGCTCCGGACCCGTTCCAAAAGATTTTCCGTAACCTTGTAACCCTCTATCGACAAAGAGTTATAGCTATCCCTGATGTAGGCGGAATCCATTTGGGAAAGTATCGCGGCGGCAGACCTTTTGGCGACAGGTCTTCCTTTGGATACCGGCTTCAACGACAACACCGTCTTGCGCATCTGCATCCACATCAATTGGATTCTCGAGGCATACGGAGAAGTCTCCCTAAGTTGAAACTCCGCCTTGTCTTCGAATGGATTTTCTTCCCTTACCTCGTATCCCACCTTCTGCATCATGGAAAGGAGCGTGTCGGCCATATCCGCCTTGCCGACAGACCGAAAAGCGCCTGCGAGCCGGCCGGCCTTCGCCGAGTATCCGCCATCTATGGCTGCGGCCACAATGGGAGCGACATCACGAACCGCAGACAGACAGATTCTCGCCTCCATGGGATTGCGCCGGAAGTAATCGGGGGAGGCCATCAACAACGCCACCGGCAATGGATACAAACGCAGTCCGTAGCGCGACTCCCTTTCCACCACATCGGGAAGGGTTGCCTTGATGTCTAAGATGGATGTATCGAAGGGGAGTTGCAGGATATTGTTCGATGCCTTGGGACTCCTCACCACCAATTGGGTGGGAATGACACTCTTTCCACTGTGGAAATACAAGGACAATCCCTGAGACAGACACCAATCCGAACCGAATTTGTTGTCCAGGTAGGCCACCACAAACGACCAATAGGATACATACCAAGTGGTGGAATCGCCCTCATTTCCCGGGGCTGACGGAATGTACCAACCCTTGACTACCATTTGAAGGTATCCATTGTCAACCAACCGCTTGGTGTGCGTTCTGCCTAAAGCCGAAACGCCCTTGACCACAAGGTTGTCCGGGTGATTGTCCTGATATTCCTTAAGTACGGACAGGGATTCGGCAAGCTTTTCGTAGAGGGTGGCCATCATTAGTTTATTTTGACGAACGGTTATTAGTTTATTTTACCGCACCATCATTAGTTTATTTTGCAAATATAGCGAATATAATCGATATAAATACATGAGACATCTTCGCGACAGGTCGGCGATGGATTGGCCAATTCCAACAAAGACGACCCCATAAAAACCACGCTGATACCGGGCAAAAACAATCCTTACAATAATCATTTTTCAAAAACGATTATTGCAATAATCATTTTCAGATTTCCACACAATAGAGCAAACACATCTTGCCAACCGCCAATTCCACCCCAACGGCCTTAGAGCGTGTCGGGGTGGACGATTATGTAAATAACGATTATTTGACAACTTTATGCGTTATGATGAGTTTCATATTGGAATTATCTATTTCTATTTTACCAATACGACCAAGTACAGACTGTCCGAGAAGTAGAGGCGCTTTCTGATTACGGACTATGGCAACACGAACATTGTTAAGTTCAAGACCTCCGAAATTAATGGTACGAAGGTTAATAACATCATCTTCGGATATATTGCCATTGGCATCCATATACCGCGCCGCACCAATAATATCTTCCGGTTTGATATATCCGTTTTTCAACATGAAGTTGGCCTCAAGCATCGACATAGATACATCACTTGCCCCAGTATCAAAGATAAAATGTAGCGGTAGACCGTTAATGGTGCACTTGACTTTTGTAACCCCACCTTCTTTAGTGAAAGGAACTTCTACGGTTTCATTTTTCTCTTGGGAGGAAGTTTCTTGGTTTTCAATACCCTCATTAATGATTCTGTTGGAATATTTTTCCAATAATGCTTTATATTCTGGCAACTCTCTTATATTATCAAGGTCGTGGTCGGCATACGTGTGGGCAATGCGACGATACCCTTGCTCAAACGCTTTACTCAAATAATCCAAAGCCTTTTCTCTTTCATTCATAATGGAGTAAAGACAGGCCGCATCGTAATACGTTCCAGCCCTATCCTCATCTTTTGCAATAATGCTATCCATAAAGGCAATCGCCTTCTCCTTCTGTCCAAGAAAATAAAAAGCATATTGCGCACATGATAATCCCGGATCAGGTACCGTATCCAAAGCTATCACTTTCTCAAAGTCCGCACGGGCAAGTTCTGCCATCCCTTTTTCAGCATAAAGACTCCCCCTGCCGCAATAGGAATAGGCATATTGTGGTTTAAGCGTTATCGCCAATGTATAATCTTCAATGGCACCTTCAACATCATTGGCCTCATCTTTAAACCATCCACGGCGGTAATACCCGAAGAAATAATCAGGATATCTTTGGATGTATTTGTCAAGTTCGGCGATTGCTTCGGTATAACGCCCCATTTCATTATAAATGTTGCCTTTCGTCATTACAAAATCATAATCCGTTTCATCCATGTAAATAGCACGATTTATGTATTCTAGCGCCAAAGCATATTCGCCTAAATCATAATAACAGTCGGCGATGTTTTCTAAAATAGCCGCATGGGGATCACGATAGTTCGCCTGTTCATAGAAAGAAATGGCTTCTTTAAAGAGTTTATGACGTTGATAAATTTTTCCCAAATAGAAATACCAATCAGCTTCATTAGGATTCTTTTCGGCCTGTATTTGCAGTTTGTTCCTTATCAAGGGAAGACATGTCTTGTCCATAGTGATCAGATGATAATAGGCCTTGTCATCCCCGTCTATAGACAAAGCCTTTATGATATCGTCAATAGCTTCGGAATATTTCTTTTGTTTGATGTAACATTCGGCCCTGAAAGAATATCCGGAACTATACTCAGGCTCCATCTGTATAACGTAATCGAACAACTTAACAGCATCTCCGTATTTTCCCTGCTCTTTTGCATTCCGCCCTATCCCCATATAGCCCATCACATCACCAGGATCAAGCGCCATCATGCGCAGATAGTCTGCATCTGCAAGGTCATACTGTCCTTTTTTGAAATAAATTTCGGCACGCTCATTATAGTAGTCTGTGCTCTTAGGGTTTATTTTGATGGCCATACCGTAATCGTTCAACGCATTCGCTGTATCTCTCAGCTGTAGATAGATCCTCGCTCGTATCACATAGGCCATAGCCACGTACTCTTTATCTTTCTTGGGGAGTTTCTTTATCGCTTGGTTGATGGCCGATAACGCCTTGCCGTATTCATCGTTGCCATAACGCAATGACGCAATGTAGCAATATGCATATCCGTTATCGGGAGAATTGCAAAGTTCTTGACTAAACCAGTCATATGCCTCTTGATTATTGCCCGCATGAAAAGCCTCCATCCCACGGGTAAAGGCATACGTAGTAATCTGTTTGGTGTTGGATTGAGCCCATAATGAAAGGGGTGTCATAATGAGCATGAGGAGAATAATTGTCTTTTTCATTGTTTTAATTGTTTTAATCGTTCTATTGTTAAACACAAAACTAAGCCTGCTTATCAGGGTTTAACGTTTCCTCTGTTGAATCAACATATTTGGGAGACTTCCCGTAACGGTTCTCCTGTTTTTCGGAATCTTGAATGAGCCAATAAAGCACCAGAAAGTTAACAATCGGAAGAAAAGCCAACAAGAGCCACCATCCGCTATGCCCTGTATCATGCAAGCGACGTACAAGAACGGCAATGAATGGAACAACAAGAATGAACCAACTGATAACAATTATTACTGCCAAAGCAATGTCCATCCTTACAAAAACCTTATATTCCATTCCAAAAATATCAGCTACTATCCTATAAATTATACCTATTGGTATTTGTTCCATCAATAGTACAAATACAAGACTAAAGAAATAGAACAGAAAAAAACACAAAGATTCATAACGGCGTGCCCGTCCCCGAAAGCAAGCGAACTTTTTAAAACAACTGGATATCGCCTCTCCAAACGAAAGTTTGTGTGTTTCCATAATTATCATCTCTCTTTAAATAGATCTCGGATTCAAGCGAAACCTATGTTCAACAAAATTTCATTTTCCAAGCAACAGCCGTATAACCATTTTCCCTATCTTGCGTTCCAATCCTTGTTTTGAGGTTGGAATGCCGGTTTTACGGGCAATCTGTTGCTTGGCTTTGGTAGTACCCAAGGCGCGTTTCCATGAGAATGTCAATCCGGGAATTTTCATAACGAATATATTGAACCTGACGGAGGCTGAAATTTCAGCCTCCGTCAGGTTTGTTATCTCTTGAAAAACCTAAAAACTTCCCTAATCCAAAGAACCATAGAAGAGGCACCGATAATTATCAGCAAATCGAGAGCTCCGGATGGATTGAAATGCCAGTCAAGCGTGTGGAGCATAGGTTCTACATTGAAGAACTCGTACGCAATTTCGGTAATGAATAATTGACCGATAACAATAATCGCTACAATGGTCCAAAAACCGCCACTCATTTTAAGTCTGAATACACTTTGCCCAGTCTCAAAACTTCGTGCGTCGAACATATACCAAAAATGCGTCCAAACGAAAATCGAAAAGAGAAGCGTGGCCTCGTAAGGAGTCATTTCTTGAGCTGTTCCAGTAACGGTATGAAACATCTGAGGAATCGAAGTTACCGTTGCATGATTGAAAAGCCAGTAGAAACCCAACGTTAAAGCAAAGAAAATAAGGCCAACACTACAAAGTTCTCCAAGCATAGGCTTGGAAAGAATGGAGGCTTCGCGACGGCGAGGTTTGTCTTTCATCACACTTTCAGACGGTGGCAACGAGGCCAAGGCCATAGCACCGAAAGTATCCATAATGAGGTTTACCCAAAGCATTTGGGTAACGGTCAGCGGTGATTCCGTGCCCATAAACGAGCCGAACAAGACGAGGAAACAGGCGGCAACATTAACGGTAAGTTGGAACAGAAGGAACCGCTGGATATTTTTGTAAAGGGAACGCCCCCACATAACGGCACGACCGATTGACGAGAAGGAATTGTCGATGATGGTTATGTCGGAAGCCTCTTTGGCAACCGATGTTCCGTCCCCCATCGAAAGCCCCACATGGGCTGTTTTGAGGGCCGGAGCATCGTTGGTACCGTCGCCGGTAACCGCCACCACCTCATTGTTGGCCTGTAAAGCCTCAACAAGACGTTTCTTATCCATAGGACGTGCACGGGCGATAATCTTCAGGTCTCCGACACGCTCACGGACTTGCTCATCGGTAAATTCGGCAAATTCCACACCAGTAATTATGTTGCGTCCCCCATCAACTGCGTCATTCCAAAGCCCAATCTGACGGCCTATTTCTTTGGCCGTTCCGGGTGTATCGCCAGTAACAATTTTCACTTTAATACCTGCGTCAATCACCTCGTTCACCGCGTCGGGCACATCAATGCGTACTGGGTCGGAAATAGCCACAATGCCAAGGAATGTGAGATTATCGGCAACAACTTTGCCATTCTCAATGGTGGCCTCCTTATCGCCAAGTTCTTGATAGGCGAAACCAAGTGTACGCATAGCCTGATTCTGATATTCGAGAAGTTGGGTATCGATTTCCGCTTTGGTAAGACCGCAAGTATTCTTACACATGCCGAACACGATTTCAGGCGCACCTTTCACATAAAGGATGTTCTTGCCAGTTGTTGACTTAACGACGGTGGCCATATATTTACGATCCGTGGTAAAAGGCAGTTCTTCGATTCGTGTAGCGTTAGTCCGGAGTTCTTGGTAGTCGGCTCCTTGCTCTTTAAGCCACAGGAGCAAGGCTCCTTCGGTCGGGTTGCCCAGCACCTGAGCCTTGGTTCCGGAAAGATCAAGTTGGGCGGTTGAATTTACAGCAATGCCCTCATATAGAACCTCATTGGAAGGTTCGCCGAAAAAGTTGGCTTTATAGACTTGCATCTGATTTTGGGTCAACGTACCGGTTTTGTCGGTGCAGATCACGGTGGTAGCCCCCATCGTTTCGCAAGCGTGCATCTTACGGACAAGATTGTTTGTCTTGAGCATCCGGCTCATACTGTAAGCCAGCGAAAGGGTAACCGCCATAGGCAATCCCTCTGGAACGGCAACTACAATCAAAGTTACAGCAACCATCATGGTTTTAAGCGTGTGAGCAAGCAACAATGACCAATCTGCGCTTGTGGCCGCCGAAGTAATCATCGAGAAGGCTCCGATAACCATCGCAAAAAACAGAATGAAGAAACCGACTATCGTCAGCATGCACTTGCCCTTTGACCAATCTCCAAATTTCTTGATGACAAGCCAAAAGAAAATCAGTACTGGAACGATAAGCGTATATGCCTGCCAGTTGCCCCAACCGAGAAAATGTATCAGTTGTCCTACGATAATCAATCCGGCAAAACCATAGCTCACATTGGTAATCCAGTCGGCAAGCCCGTCCAACTGCTCATTGAGCGGGGTTTTCACCGAATCGTCAATCTGGGCTTCCTCAAAAACCTTGCCCATTTCGGTGGAATCCCCCACTTTTAGAACACGCATAACGCCATGTCCCTCCATTACCTTCGTGCCTCGCATAACGTGGTTTGAAGGATAAGTGGCATCTTTGTCGAAATCTTTCGGGTCTGTCGTCTTGACGCACAACGGCTCTCCGGTAAGGGTCGATTCGTCAACACTGAGGGTTACTGCATCGAGAAGTTCCCCGTCGGCAGGAAGTTCATCTCCTGTGTTGATGATGACGATGTCGCCCACAACAACGTCCTTTCGGGGAATAGTTGTTGTGGTGCCGTTGCGCATCACCTCCACCAGTTCATCATCGTTTACCTGATTGAGTATCTGGAACGCCTTGTTGGCCCGCTGTTCAAAGATAAAGGCAAGCGTGGTAGCCAGGCCAATGGCTACGAAAATACCTATCGGTTCAAAGAAAACCTTCCAGTCCTGATCCAGTCCGAAATATTCGTAGAACGATATTCCGATGGAAAGGACACCAGCCACAAGAAGAATAATGATCAACGGGTCGGAGAACTTGTCAAGGAACTCTTTCCACCACGGGTCCTTTTCGGGTGGGGTAAGGATATTGACCCCATTCTTTCTGCGGCTTTCCAACACTTCTTCGTCGGTTAGGCCTGTGTAAGGTTGTTTTTGTAACATATTGAAAATCTTGTTTTATAAATTATTTTATCAATTTTGATTGATAGTCCTGCGCCTGCTTCAAATAGGTGGTCAGCAAGAAGACTCCTGCAAACGTTATCGGCAAAGCAATTAACATTCCAAGCGATGAACGGCAAAATGTATCATATAAACCATGCATTGTGGCCGGTATCGCTATTGCAAGGAAATATAACGCGTGGCGACGCAAGGGATAGAG
>CAYVJX010000041.1:0-11152 GCA_964451895.1 uncultured Bacteroidaceae bacterium
TACCTGCGCTCATCGGACACCTACGCGGTGCTGTTGGAGCGCGCCTCGGACGGGCAGCGTTTGATGAGCTGTGGCGTGAAGCGCAAGGGCTATCCCAAGGAAATCTCCTTGGAACTGCGCCCCAACCCCACGGCGCAGGGCGCGGAAGTGCAGGTGCGTGTAAGCGGCAGGCCGGAGGCGGAGGGCATCATCGAGGTGTTCGACGGCACGGGCAAGCCGATCTATGAGCGGGTGTTCCGTGCGGTACACACGCTGCGGGCCTCTTGGCAACCGGGCACTTATGTGGTGCGTGTGCGCGACGGCAAGGGCTTGTGGACGGCTACAGGCAAATTAACGGTGCTTTAATGGAATATTCGTATCTTTACGCCCTTTTTGAGGCAAGAAGTTGATGGAAATGAAGAATCCGATACGTGGTGTTTTGATGGCTTTGGCTCTGTGTCTGCTTTTGGCAGGAACGGCTTTCGGGCAACGTCCCGGTTCGGGCTATTACAACCCCTCGCTGGAAAAATTCGGCAACAACACGCTCAGCGTGCAGGCGTTTCCGCTCTTCTTCGGAGGCTACGGGCTTTCTTACAGCCGCAACGTGTTCAACCAACGCCATTGGGTGGGCATCAGCCCGGTTCTATATACCTCCTCGAACCATCATACCAAACGTCTGGCTGATCGCGAGAACATGCTGGGCTTTTCGGTGAACCTGCACTACCGCTACAATTATTTTGAACTGCCGGACGTGGGTTTCCGTATGTTTTTCCAGGCCGGCGTGGAATATTCCTATCTGGATATACGCAATGTGGCCAAGGCCGAGACGCATATCGAGAAAGCGGGGCTGGACGTGGCGGTGGGTTTCCGGCAGAATATCGCCAAACCGCTGTACTTCGAGTTCTTTATCGGCTACGGGCAGCGCTGGCTGGCCAATTTCAACAACAACACGGCCAAGGTTTTGCCGGATATAAGCGATCCGGCGGTGCGGGAACCGCATTACGACAGCCATATCTTCGACTACGGGCGCGGCGGTTCGGTGTTGGTGCTGGGGTTGAATGTGGGATTTTTATTTTAGGAAACGATGAAACGGCGATTGAACATACTTTTGGTTATCGGCGCGCTGCTCTGCCTGCTGCTTCCGGCAAAGGGGCAGAACCGTTTTCAGCGTGTGGGCAACCTGCAGGACATGTACGGCGACCGCTTTATGGTGAGCCTGGTGCCGGTTCCCTTGGCGTTCAACGGTTTCCGTGTGGATTTCGACTGCCGTCTCAAAGACCGTCTTTGGTTGCAGATTGCTCCGCAGTATAACTGCAAGCGCAAGAACGGCGACATCAAGACCGACGGCTTCTGTCTGGAGGCCAATGTGCGTTACTATGTGAAGAACTCCACTTCGCGAGGCTTCTATGTGGCTTCCGGTCTGGGCATCGACTACAACAGGATTCAGGACTACAACCGTAAGGACGGCGATGTATATCTGGATTTCTATAAACTCTCTTCTTTCCGTTTCGGCGGCCAGTTGCAGGTAGGATATTCTTTCCGCCTTTGGCCTTGCGCCTTGATGGATCTGTATGTGGGCGCGGCCTTCCGCCATTCGTTCAACAGCTATGAGGACGAGGCCTCGCGGCTTATCGTGGAGACAGGCCATCTCAAGCCTTGGCAATACCATTTCAGCGGCCTGTTCATGCAGGCGGGAGTCCGTCTCGGGTTCATGTTTGGCAAATAAGAGATTTTTAGGTAAATTTGAAGGTTTGAAAAGACGGTGTCCGTTGCCTTGAGGCGATGGATGTTGAACTTTGTGTAACTGATTGTATTAAAATTAAAAACAACACAAAATGGGGTTGGAACACAAACTTTTTCATGGCAAAACTTTGGCCATACTTTCGGGTGGCGGCGATACGCCTGCCATTAATTCGAGCATAGAATGTGTACGTAACCGGGCCTCTGTGTTGGGATACAAGGTTTACGGCATCAAACAGGGATGGAAAGGCCTTTTGGGTGACGGTCAGGTGGTTGACCTTACCTGCCAGCCGTACAACGGGCTTTATGGCGGAACGGCCTTGCGTTCCAGCCGTACCAATCCTTTTTCATCCAAAGAAGGCGAGAACCGCGTGGCGCAGATTCTCAAGAATCTGGAACGCTACAAGATAGATGTTCTGGTAACCATAGGCGGCGACGATACCAACGGGGCCGCCAAAAAACTCTACGAGCAGGAAGGCATTCCCGTGATCGGTTTCCCCAAGACCATCGACAACGACTTGCGCACCCGCACCATGCACCACTACAACGGGCAGGATATTGAGGCGGTCATCTGCCCCGGTTTCCCCTCGGCGGCGCGCACGGTGGCCAGGCTTACCAGCATGTTGCGCACCACCACCGAATCGCATCAGCGCGTTATGGTGATGGAAGTGATGGGGCGTGACGCCGGTTGGCTCACCGCCACGGCCGTTTACGGCGGCGCCGATATGGTGTTGATTCCCGAATGCCCCATGACGGCCGAACGCAAGGAATTTTTCTTTGAACGGGTCAAGGAACAGTATATGCGCAACAAGAACCGTTGCCTGATTATCGCCGTTTCGGAAGGCGTGCGCTGGTACGACGAGACCACCGGCAAAACGGATGTGGTTTACGCCAGCGCCGAAACCGACGAATACGGACACGCCCGTCTGGGAGGCGTGAGCGGCGTGGTGGCCGGCGAGATCACGCGCCGTTTGGGGCTGGATGCCCGGGCGCAGGTAAGCGGTTATTTTGCCCGTTCGGGAGAATGCCGCGAATACGACCGCCGTCTTACCTCCACCTTGGCCGACAAGGTGGCCGACCTGTTGTTGCGCAACGCCTACGGCCAGATGCCGGTGCTCAACAAGGTGGTCCGCTACAACGAGCTGGAAGAGTTCAACACCTCCTCCATCGATATGGGTTCTATCGGCAACATTCCCTTGCCCGATGCCTATTACGACAAGAACATCTTTAACGTTACCGATGCCTACCGCGATTTTCTGAGCTACGTGATGGAACCCATCCCGCAGTTGCGTTTCGACAGTGATTTTCCGGTGGTTGTTAGGGGTTAAAGAGGTTTGAACCGGTTATTTTAGCGATAAAAAGAATATTTAGAATATGAAATTTTTCGGTTTGATTACGTTGGTGGCCGCCTTGGGAACGACCACCATGCTTCAGGCTCAGGTAGGGCCTGTCGGAGATCCTTTCGCATCTCCGCAAGAAGAAGCGCAGGATTCGGTTATCAAAGCCAGCACCATCGACGAGCAGTTGGAAAAGAAGGCCTATAACGCCGGGGTGGAATTCATGCAGATGGGCGATTTCGACAACGCCCTGCTTAAATTCGATGAAGCCATCGAGCTCAAGCCCGACTACACCGAGGCCTACACCAACCGCGCCAACATCAAGTGGCAGCAGGGCGAGATAGAATCGGCCATCGAAGATTTCCACACTTCCCTTTCGATTGATGCCACGGCGGATGCCTACTTCGGTCTGGGTCAGTGCCAATATCAGAACAACCAGCACGACAGCGCGATGGAAAGCTACACGAGGGCGCTCGCGATAGCTCCGGATTATGCGCAGGCGGCCTATTACCGTGGCGGGCTTCATTTCGAGAAGGGCAATTACGAAAAGGCGGTGGCCGATTACGACAAGGCGATTGCCGCCGATCCCAAATACGCCTATGCCTACAACGACAGGGGCAGCGCCAAGCGTCAGCTGAAAAAATACAAGGAAGCTTCCGCCGACTACAAGAAGGCTTGTTCCCTGGAGCCGGAAAACGTGTTCATGTACAACAACTGGGGCAGTGCCTTGCGCCGTGCCGGAGATTACGATACGGCGCTGCTCGTTTATTCGCGCGCCATCCAGAAAGACCCCAAGAATTACCGTTCCTACAATCTCAGGGGGCTTACCTACTACGATATGGCGCAGTACGAAAAGGCGATCGCCGATTTCGACACCTGTATCCAGCTCAATTCCACCTATGGCTATGCGTTTATGAACCGCAGCTGCGCTTATTACAAACTGTTTGAATACGCCAAGGCCTTGCAGGACGGCAACCGGGCGGTTGAGTTGATGCCCAAGAACGCGGCGGCCTATCTGAACCGCGGCAATTACCGCGAAATGACGCGCGATGCTGTCGGAGCCTGCGAAGACTGGCAGAAAGCCGCTGAGTTGGGGAATGAAAAGGCAAAGCGTTATTCGAATATGCAATGCACCAAAACCGAAAAAAGAGAAAACCGCTAAAACCCGCAGATCATGAAATCCGTTTGCTTTAAATTATCCAGATATGTGGCCGTGTTTTTGGCGGCTTTGATGCTTGGGGGCGTGTCGGTGCAGGCTGCCACGGTTGATAATCCCACCGTGCTGCCCGATAATTTCGGCGTGCTGCCCAAGAAAGAAAAGGAAAATCCCACGAACAAACCCGTAAAGCCGGTAAAGAGGCCTTGGGAACTTACCGAAGCCCAGCGTGCTTACGCGAATGTGGGTACGCCTTTTACGCGTGCCGCCCTCTCTTCGGTTGACGGCAAGACCTACCGCACCGCCATGAAAAGCTACAAGACTGGTTTGGATCTGTTCCGTCAGGCCCGCCGCGTGGAAGCCACGCCCTACCTTTTGGAAGCCTACGAAGTGAACCCCGACAACCTTTTGCTCAACGTGCTCTTGGGTCATTGCAATACGGCATCCACCATGACCCGTTGGGATGCTGAACCGTATCTGCGCAAGGCCTTGGCGCTGGATTCGGGAAACTACGAGGCCCGTTACGATTTGGCGCGCCTGTATGTGTCGCGCTACAAGCTCGACTCGGCCATCATGCTCTTTGAACAGTGCCTGCGCAAGCCGGGTCTGGACACCATGGCGGTGGATCGCTGCCTGCAACGTATCAAGGAATGCAAGTATGCGCAGATCAAGATGAAGAAACCGGGCCGTCTGTTTGTGGATAACCTCGGTGTCACCTTCAATTCTCCCTATCCCGAATACGCTCCGCTGGTGAGCGCCGACGAAGAGATGGTGTACTTTACCTCCTTGCGTCCCGGCGCGGTGACCGAAGACCTGGACGTTTATTCGGGCTTGTCTTTCGAAGATATCTACTACGCCTACCGCGACTCCATCGTGGATACGATCTGGCACGTGTATAACGCCGGCGAACCGGTCAACACCAAAGGGCACGACGCCACTTCGGGCATCGCTCCCGATGAATCGGTGTTCTATGTTTACCGTGGCGCCAAACGTCAGGGTGAAATCTTTACCTCCCAGTTCGACACCACCGGCTGGCAGAAGCCCAAACGCCAGGAAGAATCGAAGGAAACCGGCACCCGCGTTTCGCAGGAACAGTCCATTTCGTTCACTTTCGACGGCAGGGTGGCTTATTTCGCCAGTGACCGCGAAGGCGGTTTCGGTGGCTTCGACATCTGGATGATGCGCAGGGATTCCTCCGGCAACGGCGGTTGGGGTGAACCGATCAACCTCGGCCCCGAAATCAACACGCCCAAAGATGAAATCTCTCCCTTCGTGGTGCCGGACGGCAAGAGCCTCTTCTTCTCTTCCAACGGGCATCAGACGATGGGCGGTCTGGATATTTTCTATGCCCAGAAAGGCAATACCGATACTTCTTGGTCTGAACCCAAGAACCTGGGCTGGCCTATCAACACGGTAGAGAACGATGCTTTCTACCGCCTCTCCGCCACAGGCAAGACCGCCTACTACGCCTCCGAACGCATGGGCGAGAGCGTGGGCGGTTACGACATCTACAAGATTACCTATATGGGCGAGGAAAAAGGTGTGGTTACCCAGTCGGAAGACCAATTGATCGCCTATATCACCAAGCCGGTGAGCGAGTCGGTTTCCGAAGCCGCCGCCGAGATAGAGATCACGCCGATTACCTTGTTGAAAGGTTTTGTGTATGACGACTACACCAAAGATCCCCTTGGCGCGGATGTGGTGATGGTGGATAACGACCTGCAGCAGGAAATCGCCGTGTTCAAGTCCAATCCGCGCACGGGACGTTTCATGATACAGTTGCCCGCCGGCCATAACTACGCCATTACGGTGCGCCGCAACGGTTATCTGTTCCATTCCGAAAACTTCGACATCCCCGCCATTTCCGAATATCAGGAAGTGTATAAGGAATTCCCGCTCAAGAATGTTTCGGTGGGCAGCCGCGTGGTATTGCGCAATATCTTCTACGAATTCGACAAGGCGACCCTCCTGCCGCAATCTTATGTGGAACTGGATCGTCTGTACAAACTCTTGGTTGACGTTCCTACCATCAAGATTGAAATTTCGGGACACACCGACAACAAGGGTTCGGCATCCTACAACCAGGGTCTGTCTGAACGCCGTGCCAAATCGGTGGTTGATTACCTGGTGGGCCGTGGTATCAGCATAGACCGCCTTACCTTTATCGGTTACGGTCTGGCGCAGCCGATCGCCACCAACGATACCGAAGAAGGCCGCGCCTTGAACCGTCGTACCGAGTTCAAGATTATCGAAAACAATATGGAGGAAGCGCCTGCTTCGCGCCGTCAGCCTAAACAGCAGATTGTGGTGGAACCTTCCAATCCCGACAATCCGGAAGGCATCATCATGAACGAAGGAACGAACGCGCAGCCGCAGGTTGAATCTCCGGCTTCCCCCACGGAATAAAAGACAAGCCATGATAAAATCGGTTGATTGTCGCGCAAAGGCACTCTTGAAAAAGGGTGTCTTTGCGCGTTTTTTGCTGGTGCTCTGTTCACTGGCGATGAGTGTTGAAACCTATGCCGCCAAGGGCGACGAAACGGAATACCGTTTGGAAAACTACCTGCAACTGGGGCCTTTGGAATTTGTTCTGCCCGTGTTCCATCACGAGGCGGACATCAACGGAAAAGCCTTCGGCATGGATTTTCTTTTCGGCTACGCTTTCTTTGAGGGCGAGTGCGCTTCCGACGCCCGTCCGCGCGCGGGCGAGCGTTTTCTTTGGCAGGGCAAGGAAAGGCAGTGGCAAAAACGCGCCGCGGAGTTCCAGACCGCCGTGCCTCAGGTGGATTCCACGCGCTACGCCTGGGTGTTGGATTGTTTCTACTTGAAGGCATCCGATTATACCCAGGCCACGCTCAAAGTGGCGTTCTCTCCGGCCTTTAAGCTCTATATGGACGGCCTTGAGGTGCTGAGCCAGGCCGTGGCGCAGGACACCACGGTGCCGCAGCCCAAGACGGCGAGCCTTAAGGTAGAGCCCGGTTACCATGTCTTGATGCTCAAGGCCCTTTATACGGGCAAGGAAAAGAACACCGCCTTGGACGTAAGGATTATGGCCGAAAACGCGGATTTGGCGATGGGCGCGGAACTGCAAGAGGATTACGGTCTGTATCATTACCTGAACGCTCCCTCGGTCTATGCGCCCCGGCTTTCGGCAAGCGGAAAGTATTTCAAGCTGAGCTTCAATTACGCGCGCCCCAAACAGAAGAAGTTCGCTTCCGTGCACCGCATCTACCGCACCGCGGATGTAAACGGGCAGGAACTGCCGCAGGCCGTGATGGAACTGGAAGGCGTGTCGGGTCTTGATTTTGCCGATAAAACGGATAAATACGCCTATATGCGCAAAAGCGGCTCCTACCACCGGATTTATGCCGGGCAGTTGGGAGAGCCGGCGCGCATGGTGTATGAAACCGCCGAAGACCTGCAAGGCTTTGCGTGGGATCCGCAGGGAAACTATCTGATTCTGCAGACCGCCACCACGGGCAAGGCGCCCGAAAACGGCCTCAAACATATGGAAAACGCCATGGATCAATGGCACTATTACCGTATCCGCACGGCTCTGAGCAAATTGGATCTGGCTTCCGGCAGCCGTGTTCCGCTTACCTACGGCTATCATTCGGCATCGCTCATGGATATTTCGCAAGACGGACGTTACCTGCTTTTCTCCACCGACGATGTGGCGGATTCCATGCGCCAATACATGCGGCAAAACGTATATCGCCTGGATTTGCAGAGCCTGCGGGCCGAGGCACTCTATCAGACGTATTTTCCGGGAAGCGCGGTCTTTTCGCCCGATGCCCGGAAACTTTTGGTTACCGGTTCGGAGCAGATGTTCGCCGACCCGCATACGCCGGGTGTCAGCGTGCCTTGCCAGGATTGCTTCATTCCCAACGATTATCATGTAAACGCCTTTATTTTCGATATCGACAGCAAGCAAGCCGAATTGATCACGCATGATTTCGGGCCTTCCCTGCAATCGGTAAAATGGGAAGCTTCGGGGCGTTACCTCTATTTCTATGCCGACGACCACGACCGAGTGAACCTCTATGCCTACGGGCTTGCCGACAAGAAGTTCCGGCTTATTCCGGCGCAGGTGGATGTGGTGAACGGCTTCGATGTCTGCTCCGATGCCCTTCTATATACAGGCAGCAGTATCGACAGGCCTTTCCGCGCCTATTTGGTAAAGGGAAGCGCTTCCAAGAACGATTTTGCGGCGGCCAGAAATGTGTACCAGGTGGCCGATCCGCAAGGCGGCCAGTTGAAAGATGTGGCCATCGGCGCGCATCACGACTGGAGTTTTGAAAACGCCGCGGGCAGGAACATCGAGGCGGTCTATTACCTGCCGCCCGATTTCGACGCGCAAAAGAAATATCCCTGCATCGTTTACTATTACTCGGGAACCACGCCCACGCCGCGCGCCCTTTCGATGCGTTATCCTAAAAGCGTGTGGGCATCCAACGGCTATGTGGTGTTGGTGTTGCAGCCTTCGGGAGCCATCGGTTACGACCGTGAGTTTTCGGCAGCGCACGTCAACAACTGGGGCATTACCGTGGCGGACGAAATCATTACGGGCGTGCGTCGTTTCTGCAACGAACACGCTTTTGTGGATTCCACCCGACTGGGCTGCATCGGGGCTTCTTACGGCGGTTTCATGACCCAGCTGCTGGTTACGCGCACCGATTTGTTCGCCGCCGCCGTATCCCATGCCGGCATCAGTTCCATTTCTTCGTATTGGGGAGAAGGGTATTGGGGCTACTTGTACGGAGCGGAAGCCAATCCGTTTTCGTTTCCGTGGAACCGCAAGGATATTTTTGTGGAACAGAGCCCGCTCTTTAATGCCGACAAGGTGCATACACCGCTCTTGCTGCTGCACGGCACCTCAGACGTAAACGTGCCTATCGGCGAAAGCTACCAGATGTACAAGGCCTTGCGGCTTTTAGGCCGGGAAGTGGCCATGGTTACGGTGGCGGGCGAAGACCACGGCATTGTGGATTACGCCAAACGCATCGACTGGGAAAAGACCATCCTGGCATGGTTCGAGAAATACCTGAAGCACCGTCCGCAGTGGTGGGAAAGCCTCTATCCTGCCCAAAAAATGTAAGCCATGAAGATTTACACCAAAAGCGGCGATAAAGGCGCCACGTCTTTGATAGGCGGCCGCAGGGTTGAAAAATGCGACGCGCAGGTGGAAGTTTACGGCACGATAGATGAACTCAACGTCCACTTGGGGCTGTTGGCGGCCTATCCCGTGCATACGCCTCAGGAAAGCGCGTTGCTGCAAGACATACAGCGTTGTCTTTTCGGCATAGGCGGCTTTTATTCTTTCGATTTTTCGGCAGGTAAGGATTTTACGCTGCCTTTTCCGGTATCGGGCGATGTGGAACGCTTGGAAAACGCCATAGACGAAATGGAAAACGCTTTGCCCGCGCTCAAGCGTTTTATTCTGCCGGGAGGCACGGTGGCGGCGGCGCAGGCGCAGGTGGCCAGAACGGTCTGCCGCCGTTGCGAGCGCAGGATGGCAGGCTTTGCCGGCGTGCCGGCAAACTACGCCGCGCAGGAATCCGTGGCGAAAGCGTATATAAACCGCCTGTCGGATTTTCTGTTCGTCAAGGCGCGTTACATCAACGCCCGAGAGCGGAAAGCGGACATTCTCTATTGATCCGTCTGTTGTAAGAACAGACGGTGTTTTTTGAGACTATTCGAAACTCTGGATCAATTCCTGGGAGTCCAGAAAATCGTAGAAAGAACGGAAGTATTTGAAAAGGGGAGAGATTCTGCCGGTTCCCGAAGGGCTGTCGAAAGGAAGTATCGAGGCGTAAATCCCCGATTCGGTAAGACGGTCCGTGAATTTGTCCAAATCCATGCCCACATCCACCTGGGATTCCTGCAATCCGGGGCCTGTGACCACAATCCAATAATTCACATCCGCCATTTTGGGAATCCAGAATTGTTGTCTGAAAATGTTCTCCACCAGAAAAAACTGCACGTGGATTTCTTCCACCACATGGGTGAGCACATTCAGGAGCATCGGATGGGTGGAATATTCCGGCGGTTGGTAGGCCTTTTTGATGTTGACCAGATTCCAACGTAATTTTTGATTGAGGGAATGAGCCAGCCGATAAAAGGGAACGCCGGACGCGTGGATGGCGATGACCAACAACTCGTCCGGCTGTATTTCATAATCTTCCGGATCTAACTTGAACAGATTGGAAGGCATGAGGATTAGAAGCGGTGTATGCGTGCCGTTTCGGGCTTTTCTTCGCGCAGGAAATCGCCCTTGGCGTTAAACAGCAGGTCGCGCGTAACGGCTTTCTTGCCTTTGCCTTTCTGCATCACGGCGCGGTAGGCTCTGTCGCGGCCGGCAGACTGGTAGTAGAGTTCCTTGAGCGTGGAGCCGGCGGCCAGCGTGTCGGCGGCGGCTTTGAGGCGGGCGGGGCAGTATTGCAAAGGAATCTGCGTTTCGGAGCAGAAATGCGCATTGTCGCGGTAGATTACTTTCTTGTGGTCGCCGTCGAGCGTGTAGGTTCCGATGATATAGACGTTCTGGTCATCTTCCACCTGACGCCAATCCACAACCACCGTGCCGGAATTGTAGGCGCGGAAATGACTGATCACTTGGTCGGGTGGCAACTCGATCTTTTCCGATTTTACCTGCGCCTTTACCTGCACCAGGGCGGCGATGGCCACCACCAGCGTAAACAACATTTTGCTTTTCATATCCATAGTGTTTTTAATCATGCTTGTACCGGCGTGCACATCGGAACGTCAGTAAAAAACGCCGCAAAGTTACAAAATCCAAGTAAACTTGGCTTCTGCGCATGGCTTAGCAAAAATGTTGGTTTATATGCGTACCTTCGCGTACTGATAAATTTTTATGAACCGTCTTACTTTTTTGGGAACAGGCACTTCGCAGGGCGTACCTTTGATAGGCTGCCGGTGTCCG
>CAYVJX010000042.1:0-10815 GCA_964451895.1 uncultured Bacteroidaceae bacterium
ATCGTTGACTTCATCAAGAACGGTGTAACCAAATTCCAGGTGAACAAATAGGATTTGACTCCGTTGCCGTTCAGGTAACAAAGAAAAAGCCCGTTGATGAAAATCAACGGGCTTTTTTCGTTACGATAGCTTCTCCTTTTTCAAGGGGCGTTTTTACGTCTCGGCAGACCGGCAAATTCGGCCTCCGCTCCCGGCTCAATGAAAACGTTTAGTTCGTTTCCAGAATCTTGAACAGCTCGTCCAAATCGGGCGTGAGGATGATTTCGGTACGGCGGTTCTTGGCGCGGTTCTCCGGCGTGTCGTTGCTTACCAGAGGCACATATTCGCCCCGGCCGGCCGCCATGATGTTGGCCGGGTTGATACCCTTGTTTTCCAAAATGATCTTGACGATGGAGGTGGCGCGTTTCGCGCTCAAATCCCAGTTGTCTTTCACATCACCTTTGCCTTTCAAGGGAACATCGTCGGTATGGCCTTCCACCATCACGTGGATGCTGGCGTCTTTGGCCATCACATTGGCGATTTCATAAAGGGCTTCGCGGCCTTGGGGGTTCACGGTCCAGCTGCCGGAGGGAAAGAGCAGCTTTTCATCTACCGAAACATACACCTTGCCGTTTTTGGTGTTGATGGACAAACCCTTGTCTTCGAATCCCGTCAAGGCTTCGGTTACCTTTTCCTTGAGGGCGTTGAGCTGCTCATCCTTTTTGTTGAGGATGCCCTGCAGTTCCGACAGGCGTTCGGCCTGAACATTGAGCTGTTTGGCCTGTTCGTTGAGCTGCTGTTCCTTTACGGCCAGTTCCTGTGCCAAGGCGTCTTTGCCCGAAACGGTGCTCTTGTATTTGTCGTCGATGCGGTTGTAGTTCTTCTGCAATTCGGCCAGGTCGGCGGAAGTGAGCAGGTAGTTGCGCTGCAAGGTATCGATTTGGGTGTTGGCGGCGTTCAGGTCGTTCTGCAGGCGTTCATTGAGCGCCTTGCTTTCCACCAGGTTCTCGTTACATTCCTGGTTGCTTTTTTCCAAACGGGTGTTGGCGGCGGTGCATTGGTTCTGTTTTTCCAACAGTTCGTTGTACTTCTTGGAAGAAACGCACGAGAAGCAAAGCACGGAAAGGCTTGCGGCAAGTACGGGAGCAAGGAATTTCAAGCGGGTTTTCATATACGAAAGATATTAGGTTGTCTGTTTTTAAAAATCTATTTCGATGCCGGTGGGACAGTGGTCGGAATGTACCACCTGCGGCAGGATAAACGCGTTTTCGAGCTTAGGCATCAGGTTCTCGGTCAACATCAGGTAGTCGATGCGCCAACCTAAGTTCTTGCCGCGTGAACCGGCACGGAAACTCCACCACGTGTATTGGTCTTTGAGGCCGGGATGCAGGCGGCGGAAGGCATCGGCAAAACCGGCGTCCAGAAAACGGCTCATCCATTGGCGTTCTTCCGGCAGAAAGCCCGAATGGGTGGCGTTGCGCACGGGATCGTGGATATCGATGGCTTCGTGGCAGATGTTGTAATCGCCGGCCAGCACAAGGTAGGGTCTTGTCTTTTGCAGTTCCGTTACGTATCGTTGGAAATCTTTCAGCCATTGCATCTTGAATGCCTGACGCTCGTCGCCCGAAGTGCCGGAGGGATGATAGACGCTCACCACGCTCAAATCGCCGAAATCGGCACGCAGGAAACGGCCTTCGTTGTCGTATGCCGGTATCCCCATGCCGCTCACCACCTTGTCGGGCGTCTGCCGGCAAAGCACCGCCGTGCCGCTGTAGCCTTTTTTCTGCGCCGAGAAACAATAGGTTTCATAACCGGCGGCGGCAATCTCCAGCACGGGAATCTGTTCGGGTTGCGCCTTGGTTTCCTGCAGGCATACCACATCCGCCCCGCATCCGGCAAGCCAGTCGATAAAACCTTTGCTCGCCGCCGAGCGGATTCCGTTTACATTGTAGGTAATGATTTTTTTGCGCACTTCCGGAGTGTTTAACTTGCGAATGTACGAAAAAGCCGAAATCTTGCCGTCAGAAAAGTTTCGGTAAAAAAGCACCCGCCGGAAAGTTTTTTTGTAATATGTTGAGAGCGATTGAGATATTTCGCCTTATGGGGAATGGCCTTTGGCTTTTCGGCAATTTCGGCGGCAAATGAAAAAAGAACGGAAAGTGTTTTATTTACTTTCGCGCCATGCGTGCAAGCCGCCCGAACATATTTTTTGCTTTCGTCAAGATATTGGCTGTCTTTGTCTTGTGCTGCTCTGTGTGGGGCGTTCAAGCCCGGGACAGAAACAAGAACGCCGATGATCTGCTGGGCACGTATATGTTCTACGAGCATAGCCAGCAGGTTACGGTGCATCTCAATTTCTACAAGGCGGATGACGGCACCTACGAAGCCCGTATCGTCTGGATGGACCAACCCGACGATGATTTGGGCAAACCTCGGACGGACGTGAACAATCCCAAAAGGGAACTGCGGCATATTCCGCTTACCCATGTGGTGATTGTGCGCGACTTGCATTATGATGCCCGGAATCATGAATGGGAGGGAGGCCGTATCTACGACCCGGCCACCGGCAAGACCTACCGTTGCTTTATCCGTTTTGAGGATGAAGACACCCTGCGGGTCAAGGCCTATGTGGGCATTATCGGCCTGCGCTTTATCGGAAGGAGTTTCTATTGGACGCGCATATCATGACAGCTTCTCAAAACATAGCCCTTTTCAAGCATTCGTTCCACATCTACAACCACTGCACCGACAAAAGCGGTTTCCTGCGGGTAAAGACCTTGTGCGACCTGTTGAACGATGTGGCGGAAATGCACACGGTTTATCAGAACGCCGATGTGGCCACGCTCAACCAAAAGGGTTGCACGTGGATGTTGCGCCATTTTCATCTCTGTATGCCCGATCTGCCGGCGCAGGGAGCGGATATTACCGTATCGACTTGGAATCCTGAATTGAGCGGGCTGCTGGTGCCGCGTCTGTATAAGGTGAACGGCAAGGAAAACGGCCATCTGCACGCTTTTGCCCATACCGAATGGCTTATGGTGAACCTGCACACGATGCGCCCTGAACGTCCCACCGAAATGATGAAATCCATCGCCGGGCTTTCTCACGAACAGATACCGGCGGGCGTGCCTCTGTTGTCGCGCGGCGAGCAGAAAACGGGCTTTGCGGTGGATGAAACTTGGTCGGAAGCCTGCCGTTTCAAGGCCGGCTACGCCGATATAGACTTTAACGGACATCTTACCCAAAGTTCCTATATACAGCGCATGATCGACGCCCACGAATTTGCGTTTTTGGAACAGCGCCGCATGAGTGAGATAGAAGTAATCTATGCGCATGAAATCAAGCCTGAGGCCGTTTTTTATGTTCGCTTCAAGCCCGAGGGCGATACGGTTTCTTATGTTGTTCTGAACGAAACCCAGAACCTGCTCCACGCCTGGGCGCGCGCCCGTTGGAAATAGTTTTCGGGGCTATTTTCTGCGTGTTCCTTTCTTGCGCACCGAAAAACCGAAATGGTCGATATAATCGCCGGTCTTGAAGTAGAAGCCGTGGGCATAGACCAACAGTCCGGCTTTTTCCAGATCGAACTTGCCGTTTTCCTTATCCAGATACTTTTTGTCCGCCAGCACATTCACGATGTCTGCCACAAAAGCATGGTGCGAACCTAAGGGCAGGCATTGGCGAACCTTGCATTCCAAGGTGAGCGGCGATTGCGCCAGCACGGGAGCCTTCCCCTTGATGCCGGGCAGGGCATCCAGTCCGCATTCCTTGAATTTATCGAAGTCTTTGCCCGATTTCACGCCGCACCAGTCGGTGGCCTTGGCCAGCTTGTGGGTGGTCAGGTTGATGGAGAACTCTCCGTATTTCTTGATAAGCCCGTAGGAATGGCGTTCCGGGCGCAAGGCCACATAGCATACCGGCGGTTCGGAACTGAGGATGCCCGTCCATGCCACGGTAATGAGGTTGTAATCTTCCGGGCTTGCGCCGCAGCCCACCAGCACGGCGGGCAGGGGATAAATCATCGTGCCGGGATTGAAGCACTGCTTTGTCTTTAAGGTATCTTCCATAATGCCGATAGAATTGTGAGAATGCAAACTTACTTCATTTTTGTATCTTTGTTAGATTTGCTGTAAGCCATGAAACTCTGCATAGCCGAAAAACCGAGCGTGGGGCGGGAAATCGCCCGTGTGATAGGCGCCACCGCGTCTAAGAATGGCTATATGGAGGGCAACGGCTATTGGGTGTCGTGGACTTTCGGGCATCTGTGCACGCTTTTCGAGCCCCACGATTATACCCCCGACTGGAAACGCTGGCGCATGGAGTTCCTGCCTATGATTCCGCCCTCGTTCAAGCTCAAGCTGATTCCCGAAAAGGGCAGCATGAACCAGTTCGAGATACTGAGCGGCCTTATGGCGCAATGCGAGGAGGTGATCAACTGCGGGGATGCCGGGCAGGAAGGAGAAGTGATCCAGCGTTGGGTCATGCAGAAGGCCGGTTGCAAGGTTCCCGTAAAACGTCTGTGGATTTCGTCGCTTACCGAGCAGGCTATCAAGGAGGGTTTCGCCCATCTTTATCCGGCCTCGGATTTCGACAACCTGTATGCGGCAGGTTCGGTGCGCGCCATCGGCGACTGGTTGCTGGGCATGAACGCCAGCCGTGCCTACACGCTTAAGTTCGGCCTGCCGGGCCAGGTGCTTTCCATCGGCCGGGTGCAGACCCCTACCTTGGCCTTGCTGGTGGAACGTCAAAAAGCGATAGAAAACTTCAAACCCGAAAAGTTTTGGGAACTGAAGACCCAATATCGGGGCGGCGTTTTCCTAAGCACCAAGGGGCGTATGGGCACCGAAGATGCCGCCAAGAAACTTTGCCAAAGCGTGGCTGGGCAAGACTTGGAAATCACCAAGGTGGAAAAGAAAAAGGCCAAGGAGCATCCTCCCAAGCTGTTCGACCTTACGTTGCTGCAGGTGGAGGGCAATAAGAAATACGGCTTTTCAGCCGACAAGACGCTGCAGATCATACAAAGCCTATACGAGAAGAAACTCACTACCTATCCACGTGTAGATACCAACTTTCTGCCCAACGACATCTACGCCAAGTCACCCGGCATCCTGCGCGGTCTGGTGCCTTACGCCACCTATACCCAGCCCCTGTTGGCAGGCGGAGCCTTGCGCAAGAGTGCCAAGGTGTTCAACGATAAGAAGATTACCGACCACCATGCCATTATCCCCACGGGAGAGTTCGGGGCGGCTTCTTCGCTTTCGCAAGAGGAAAAGCAGGTTTTCGATATGGTGATACGCCGTTTCATCGCCGTTTTCTATCCCGATTGCGAGTATGCCAACACCACTGTTTCGGCCAAGGTGGATTTGAGCGCTTCGGGTCAGAAAGACGTGGATTTCAAGGCCACCGGAAAAGTGATTACCGATGCGGGTTGGCGCGTGGTCTTCCCCTCCAAGGGCAGGGGAGAGGAGGATGAAAAGGACGATAAGGAAGAAAATGTACTGCCCGATTACCAAGCGGGGGAACACGGCCCGCACAAGCCCGAAATCGTGCAGAAACAGACCCAGCCGCCCAAGTATATGAGCGAGGGCGATCTGCTCAAGGCCATGGAAACGGCGGGCAAGATGGTGGAAGACGAGGAGTTGCGCGACCTGATGAAAGCCAACGGTATCGGGCGGCCCTCCACGCGGGCGGCCATTATCGAGACCTTGATCAAGCGCAACTACGTCTATAAAGACAAGAAGCGGATTCTGCCCACACCGATGGGGGTCAAGCTTATCGAGACCATTCCCAACAAACTGCTTAAGTCGGCGGAGCTTACCGGTCAGTGGGAAAAGAAACTCCGCGATATTTCCGACGGCAAGTTCGCACCCGCCGAGTTCATGATCCAGCTCAAAAACATGGTGGCTTCTGTGGTGCAGGAAGTGCGCCTCACGCCTCGCACGGTGCTGGATGAGAACGCCCAAACTGCCCCAATGCCGCCGGAACCGGAGAAAAAACAGGATTGAGGGCTTTTACGGGCTTGGATTCTGCCTGTGGGTCTATGTTGTTAATAAGTTGTTCAAGTTAAAATATGGAGCGTGAGTGTAGAATGCAGGGTGTTTTGTACCTTCGCAGACTACGTGGCTTGTGCTTGCGTGGTTTAACAAGTTGTTAATAATCAGAAATAACATACAGAGATGGATTTTACAGCGAAGTTGATTCAGATCAACGAACCCGTTACGGGCGAAGGCAAGAACGGCACGTGGAAAAGACAGGAATTTATTTTTGAAACCGAAAGCCAGTATCCCCGCAAGATTTGCGTTTCGGTGTGGGGCGACCGCGCCATTCAGGATCCGAGCATCATGCAGATAGGTAATGTGTTGAACGTGGCGTTCGATTTGGAAAGCCGCGAATACAACGGGCGTTGGTACACCGATGTCCGTCCTTGGCGCATCACCTTGCCCGGTGCCGCTCCCGCGCCGCAAGCCGGCTATCAGGCTGCCCCTGCGGCTGCACCCGCTCCCGCCGCCGCGCCTGCTGCTTCCGCACCCGTCGCGCCCGAATTCCCCGCCGCATCCGCCGGTGGTGATGAAGTGGACGACCTGCCGTTCTAAGGCACTCGCAGCGTATAAAAAACGCCCTGTACTCATTGAGATACAGGGCGTTTCTTTTATCCCGCCGCGCTTATTCTTCAAATAGGTAGATATCCTCGTTGTCTTTCTTCATCAGATAGTTTTCCCTGCCGTATGTTTCCACAAAATCAAGGTCGGATTTGAATTTTTGAATGGCCTGCTCGTTTTTCTCAATCTCCTTTTGGTAGAAATCCCGGCGGCGTTTGAGTTCGCGCAGTTCGCGGTGGGTGCGGATCTGGTTCTGCACCGTGTTGGGCGAAAGGAAAAAGATCCAGAGGACGAACAGCAACGTAACGATCGCGTAGTTGCGGTAAGGACTTTTCCAAAAACGGACCAAGGCATCCGATGTCTTTAGGTAGATTTTACGCAGGCTCATGGTTTTTATGGAATGCGAAGTTAAGTATTTCATCGGCATACTGCCGGTCGTTGCTCAACCGGGGAACCTTGTGCTGGCCACCCAGCTTGCCTTTGTCTTTCAGCCATGCGTAGAATGTTCCTTCGGGCAGGGAAACGATTTCAGGCATCTTCAGAATCAGGTTGTTGTAGCGTTTGGCACCGTAGTCGGAGTTCAGTTCCTTCAATTTGCGGTCCAGCCGGTCGGTAAACACCGCCATGTCCGCAGGCTTGCGTTTGAATTCAATGAGCCATTGGTGGCGCGCGCAGTTGTCGGAATCCAGAAATACAGGAGCCACCGTATATTCGTTGATTTCAGCCTGAATCTCGGCGCAGGTGTCCGCCAGGGCGTGGTCGGCGTTATCCACAATCAGTTCCTCGCCGAAAGTGTTGATGAAGTGCCTCGTGCGTCCGCTGATCTTGAACAGGTAGGGCTTGGTGGAGGTGAACACAACGGTATCGCCTATCAGATACCTCCATAAACCGGCGTTGGTGGAGATGACGAGCGCGTATTGCTTTCCCGTTTCCACTTGCCCGATGCCCACCGTTTTGGGATGAGGGGCGCCGATCTCTTCCATCGGCAGGAATTCGTAATAGACCCCGTAGTCCAGCATCAGCAGCAGGTCGCTGTCGTTGCCGTATTGAATGCCGAAAAAGCCTTCCGACGCATTGTAGGTTTCCCAAAAACGGCAATTCTCGCCCAAGAGTTTCTTGAGCGGCTGCGCGTAGGGCAGGAAACTTACCCCGCCATGAATGAACACTTCAAAGTTCGGCCAAATCTCGCGTAAGGATTCCTTGCCGGAAAGCGAGAGCACTTTTTCGAGCAGAAGCATGACCCAGGACGGCACACCTAAAATGCTCCGTATATCCTGTCGGAGCGTGGTCTGCGCCATCAGGCGCAACTTGCTTTCCCATTCGTCCATCAAGGCGATGCTACGCTTGGGAGTGCGGCGCATTTCCGCCCAAAAGGGCAGTTGCGAGGTGATGATGGCCGACACGTCGCCGCAGCAGATTTTCGGATTGGAGTTCCAAGGGTGCAGGCTGCCACCCATCGAAATGTTCTGTCCTGAAAACACACCGCTTTGAGGATTGTTCCGCAGGTAGAGGGCAAACAGGTCGCGCCCCCCTTTGTAATGGCATTGTCTGAGTGCCTGCCGGCTTACCGGTATATATTTGCTTTGGGCGCCGGTCGTGCCCGAAGATTTTGAGAAAAATCTGATTTTTTCGTTCCAGAGCAGCTGGTGTTCTCCCTGCATGAGCCGTTCCACATAAGGCTGTAATTGCTGATAGGAAACCACCGGCACGTTTTGGCTGAACTGTTCGGCGGAACGGATGCCGTTGAACCCGAACTTTTTTCCGTATTCGGTTTGCGCGCCCTGAGCGAGTAAATACGACAATTGCTCCCGTTGAATATCTTCCGCATGGACGGCAAAATCGTCGATTTCCCGTAACCGTTTGCGCATCAGGCGCAGATAAAAGGAATCGATAAGAGCCATCGTTTTTTTATTTGGGAGCGATTCGAAGCAGATAAACCGTAACGAAACCGTAGATGACAATCGGCAGGAAAGCCGCCGCCCAGACGGGCAGGGTGCCCGAAGTGGCGAAGACCTTCGACATCTGCATGAAAAGGATAAAGGTGAACGCCAGGGCGATGCCCGCCGCCAGATTCTTGCCGATGCCGCGCCGGGTCTTGTTCGAGGACAGCGAAAGCCCCATCAAGGTAAGGATCACGGCCGAGAGCGGATGCAGGAAACGCTGCAGGCGTTCGTAGCGGTAATAGACCACCAGATTGCTTCCGCGCAATCTTTCTTTTTTTATCAGTTTGTTGAGTTCCCCGAAGTTCTGTTCATCCACTTTTATGTAATCGGCTGCGAAATCCAACGGATGTATGTCCATCGCCATTTCTGTGCGGTAGCCCGATTCCACCTGCTCTCCGTGTTCATCCAATATACGGTTCACATAATCGGTCAGTTTCCATACCTGTTTGGCCGAATCGTACCGGATATTGCGCGCGCTCAGTTTCTCAAGCAAGCGGTTGTTCTCAATCTTCTCGCGTGTAAAACGGTAGCCTACGTCGGCGTGGTTGTCGAAACTTTCCACGTAATAATACGTGTTGCTGTCGAACTGGATATGGATGTTGGAATTCGAGTTCTGGTAAGGCTTCTTGATATACAGGCGTTCAAACGCCAGACGGTCTTTGTTTACATCGGGTATCACGAAATTGGCCAGCACCAGGTTGAGCGAACCGATAAGCAGGGCGCAGAGGATATAGGGAACCATAAGCCGGCGGTAACTGATGCCCGAATTCAATATGGGAACGATCTCGGTGTTCTGCGCCATACGGGAGGTAAAGAAGATAACGGCGATAAAGATGAACAGCGAGCTGAACATATTGATGAAATACGGGATGAAGTTCACGTAATAATCGAATATGATGGCTTTCAGAGGCGCGTCCTTTTCGAGGAAACGGTCCAGCTTCTCGGAAATGTCGAAAACTACCACAATAATGATAATTAATCCGATAGAAGCAAAAAAAGAACCAAGGAACTTCTTGATGATATACCAGTCTATCTTACGCATCTGCCAGGTGGGTTAAATGCCGAGGCGACGTTTGCCACGTTGTTTGCCAAAAACAAGCACTAATTGCAAAGGTAGATATAAAATCGCATACAGCGGCAGGCACATCCAAAGCAGACCCGCGCGCAAGACGTTGGCCGCGCGTTGCATGAAGATGCTTTGCAACACAAATTTAATCAATACGATACCGCAAAAAACAACGAACCATAGCGGAAACTGCGGGTAATGGCCTTGCAGGAAGCGGTAGCAGAAGTATGCCGCGCCCCCTGCCAGAAACAAATAAAAGAGGGGGATAAGCGCACGGTAGAGCTTTACTTCCCGTTTGATGGACGAGGGTTCGCTGTAGAGCGTGTTGAGGTATTGGCGTTCATGTTTGAGCACCGAAGCCAGCCCGAACTTGCCCGTATAGCGCACTTCCGCCTCGGGAGCCAGCTGCACGCCCGCTTCTTCCCCTTTTCCGATATGGGAACGTATGCGGTCGAACATGCCCGTGTTGAGGGCGTAAATGTCAGAGTAGCCTTGGTGTTCGAGAAAGAAATCCTTACGGTAGGCAATCAGGGCGTGATGCCCTGCGAACGGCTTGCCCTTGACGGCGAATCCGATGTATTGCATGGCGGTTTCCACGATGCGGTAATTCAGGAAAGAGCAGATGCCGCCTTTTTTCTCGGTATGCACGGGATGCCCGATAACCACATTGGTTTTGGGCGTGAACGCCGCCTGCATGTAGTCGATGCAGTGTTCTCCGGTAGGGCGGAAACGCGGGTCGGAAATGATGACGTATTCGTTCAAGGCCGACTTGACGCCGATGGAAAGCGAAAATTTCTGTTCGTCGAAAAAGTTGATGCTTTGGTTGGCGTTGATTAACTTTAACTTATCATAACGCCGAGCAAAATCCCGAAGCAGGGCGGTTACATCCTCGTCGGAGGTTTCATAAACCACAATCACTTCGAAATCGGGATATTTCTGCTCCAGCCAAAAGGTAAGGTTCTTTTTGAGCATCTCGTACTGGTTCTTGCCCGAAAGCACCACGGAAACAGGCTTTTTCTCGTTTTGCGGCACTGGCGAGGAAAACGTGGCGATGGCCGCATACGTGCATACGTAGAAACGAACGAACAACACGGCCGTAACCAGCAGTCCCGCCGACAACAGCCATTCCAATATATCGAGTTGGTAGTAGAGTTCCATAGCGCGCACAAAGGTACGAAATAAGTTGAGAGCAAAAGCAAAACTTTTGTTCTGTTTGGTAGTGTTGAAATAA
>CAYVJX010000043.1:0-10641 GCA_964451895.1 uncultured Bacteroidaceae bacterium
AGGCTGATATGGTTGCCGTAGAAAGGAATGTTGAACGGGAGGTTCAGCACGCTGTCGTAGGCGGAGAGGTCATCGGCCCAAAGGAATGATTTCTGCCGCAATTCGATGGAGGCCGGCAAGAAACGGAACATCGCCAGAACGATGGGGAACTGCAGCAGCATGGGAATACAGCCCGACATGGGGCTCACGCCGGCTTTCTTATACAGAGCCATGGTGGCGCGCTGCTTGTCCATGGCCTGTTCGGGCTTGGGATATTTCTTGTTGATTTCCGCCACTTCCGGTTGGAGCACACGCATTTTGGCCGAAGAGGCATACGATTTGTAGGTGAGCGGGAAAATCACGATTTTCAACAGAATCGTCAGGATAAGGATAATCAATCCGTAATGCAGGCCTTTGCTTTCCAGAAAGTCGAAAACGGGAATCACCGCCACCCGGTTGATCCACTGCATCAGGAAAAAACTCCATCCTAACGGAATCTGGCGTTCCAGATCCAGGTCAAAAGAACGCAGGATACGGTATTTGTTAGGCCCGGCATAGAGAGACATGCCGATTTCCTGTTGTGCCGCCCCGTCGTAAGGCAAACCGATCACGGCTTCCAAATCCTTAAGATAACCTGCCGGAGCGGTCTTGGCCGTATAGTTGCGGATTTCGGCACTCGGAAAATCCTTTTCCGCAATCAGGCTCACGCTAAAGAACTGTTGCTTGAACGAAATCCATTGGCTCGGTGTGGTGAGCGACTTGGCATCGTCTCGGGTTTCTTTCAGATAGCGCACTTTGTCATTGAGCGGCTTGTAATAGACCGCCGTGTTCATGCTTTCCATCTGCAAGGACTTCTCCAACTGCTCCAGACGTGCGTTCCACACCAGGTCGATAAAGGAAGTGTTGGAGGCAATGAGATCCTGCATTTCCGAAAAACGTACGTCGAAGCCCATCATGTAGCTATCGCCGTAGAGGGTATAGGCAAATTCGATATAGCTGTTCCTTGCCGAATCCTGACGGTCCGGATAAAGCCGCATCCGTACTTGGAGACTGTCGGAACCGCTCACCTGCGCCGTCTGAGGCATGAGGCACTCGAAATAACAGCGGTCAGTGCGTATGCTGCGGTTGTTGGCGAAAAACTGCAGGTAGAAATCGGAAAGCCGTTCATCGAACAGCACCAGATCTTCTTTCTGATAGGTAAGGTAATCCTTGAGGGTGACGCCGGCGATACGTCCGCCCTTGTTCAGGAAGCGAATCCGGAACACCTCGTTTTCCACCTCGAAATAACGGTCTTCCCCTTGCAGGCAAGCCGAAAAAGGATTGGCTTTGTCGATTTGGCTTTCCTGGTTCTTTTCGGGGGATGCCGTTTCGGTCTGCGGAACCGAAACCGGATTCAGGGTGTCGGAAGCCACGGTGTCTGTGGATGCCGCGGCTTCATCCGCCATTTGTTCGGCAAGTTGCTGACGTTCTTTGGCCATCTTGTTGGTCTGCCAATAGGAAAACCCCAAGAGCACCAAGAACATCAGCACCAAGCCGATGATACTCTGTTTACTCATTCGTGTCTTAGAAAAGGATTAGTCTTTGTAGCAACCGATTTTTCCGGCATCGAACGAAGCGATGAATTCAGCATGTCCCTTGGCGATGCTTTCGCCGTGACGGATAAATACTTCCGCGCTCTTGGCGAACATATCGGCATTGCGTTCGGCATCCAGCAGCACCAGATTGCCCAGAATCGTGTAACCGGCCATTTCCACCAGACGGCGGGCATGGAAATCCACCAATTCTTCGTTGCCGGCGCCTTTCACGTCTTCCACCGCCTTGTTCAGCATGGCGTGCATGGCTTTGAGCTTGTCGCGCAAGCCGGCGAATTCGGGCCGGATGGCTTCGGCTTCGTAAGATTCAATCAATTTGGAGGCATTGCCGTTCAGGATATGGCGGATAGCCGCCACCACCTGCAACTGCGACGTTCCTTCGTAAATGGTAAGGATGCGGGCGTCGCGGTACATGCGTTCCACGGGGAAGTCTTTCATGAAGCCCGTACCGCCGTGTACCTGGATGGCGTCGTAGGTGTTCTGGTTCGCATATTCGCTGGAGAACATCTTCAAGATAGGCGTCAGCATGTCGGCATTGCGCTGGTAGAGTTTCATCTCGGCACGCTGTTCGGGCGTGAGCTTGACGCCTTCGTTCACCAAGGAGGCATACGATTTGCTCAAATCCACGGCGCGCGAGGTTTCGTAAAGCACCGAACGGGAAGCGTCCAGTTTGGCTTTCATCAAGGCCAACATCTGATATACCGCCGGGAACTGAATGATTTTCTTGCCGAACTGTTCCCTTTCGTTGGCATATTTCAAGGCGGCGCGGTAAGCGGCTTCCGAAAGCCCTACCGACTGCGCGCCCACGCCCAGACGCGCACCGTTCATCAAGGCCATCACGTATTTGATAAGCCCCAGTTTGCGTTCCCCAACCAATTTGGCAGGTGCGTTGGTGAACACCAGTTCGCAAGTGGGCGAACCCTTGATACCTAATTTGTTTTCGATACGTCTTACCACAAAACCGCCCCATCTGCGGTCATGCACGAAATACGAAAGACCGCGGCCATCGTTGGTTCCTTCTTCCGAACGCGCCAGCACGAGCTTGATGTCCGCGTCACCGTTGGTGATGAAACGTTTCACGCCGTTGAGCAACCACATGCCCTTGGTTTCATCGTAAGTGGCCTTGAGTTGAACCGCCTGCAGGTCGGAACCCGCGTCGGGTTCGGTCAGGTCCATACTGCAGGTCTTGCCTTGGTGGATAAGCGGCAGGAACTCGGCCTTGATTTCTTCCGAAGCGAATTCAGCGATGGTTTCGGCGCAGTCTTGCAGCCCCCAGATATTGGCAAAGCCCGCATCTCCGCGTGAAACGATTTCGGCGGCCATCACGTAAGGTACAATCGAGAAGTTCAGCCCGTCGTACTTGCGGGGCAAAGCCAGGCCATATACGCCGGCACGGGTCAGCACATCGTGGTTTTCCTGTGTTCCGCGCGCGTACTTCACGTGGCCGTCAATTACCTGAGGCCCTTCATGGTCAACTTCTTCTGCATTTACATCCAATACGTTGGCAGAAATATCACCGATAATTTCCATTACCTTTTCATAACTGTCCATCGCATCTTCAAAGTCCTGCGGGGCGTAATCGTATTTGTCCTTGTCGGCGTAATCCCGTTCTTTCATGTCCACGCATTTCTTCATCTGCGGATGGTTGAGATGGAATTTCAACGCCTCGTTATCGCTATAAAAATTCATGTTCTGTTTGGTTTTGGCTTTACCGGCAACCGGCAAAGCGGTTTTTATTCTTTTGCGGCCTCGCGCCGCGCCTTTCCCTCAACGGAAAAGGCTCTTATTTTGAATTTTCCTTGTAATATTTGATCATCTTGGGCAGAACGTCCAGCAACGAACCCTTGATCACGTAATCGGCTATGGCGTTCATAGGCGCGTGCGGGTCGGTGTTGATACTGATGATCTTGCCCGACTGGTCCATACCGGCGCGGTGCTGCACCGAACCCGAGATACCGCAGGCGATATACAGCTTGGGACGAACCGTTACCCCGGTCTGTCCGATCTGGCGTTCGTGTTCGATAAAACCGCCGTCCACCGCGGCACGGGTGGCCCCTACTTCACCGCCCAGCAGTTCGGCCAGTTCGTAGAGCAACTTGAAGTTTTCGCGGCTGCCCACGCCGTAACCGCCCGCCACGATAATCTGCGCGCCCTTGATGTTGACCTTCTGCGCCTCGATGGCGCGGTCGATGATCTGACATGCGAAATCGGCGGGATCCACGTATTTGTTCACGTCCAGACTGCGCAACGTGCCTTTGTAGTCGGCCTTGTAGATTTCTTTCTTCATGACCCCTTCGCGAACCGTGGCCATCTGAGGACGGGTCTTGGGGTTGACGATCGTGGCGATGATATTGCCCCCGAAAGCCGGACGGATCTGATACAGCAGGTTTTTATAGACCGTGCCGGTCTTGGCTTCTTCGTGGTCGCCGATTTCAAGGCTCGTGCAGTCGGCGGTAAGCCCGCACAACAGGTTGGATGCCACACGGGGTGCCATATCGCGACCGATGGTGGTGGCACCGAACAAGAGGATTTCGGGTTGGAGTTCCTTGGCCAGATTCACCACGATGGAGGTATGGGGCAAGGTGGTAAAGGGAAACAGGCGGGCGTCATCGGCATAATGAATCGTGTCCACGCCATACGGATAGAGCGTTTTTTCCAAATCCACCACTTTATGCCCGATAACGATGGCTTCCAGTTGTCTGCCGAGCGTATCGGCCAGGCGGCGGCCTTTGGAGAGCAGTTCCAAACTTACGTCGGCAATGCCGCGCTCTTCGGTTACTTCACAATATACGAATACGTTGTTCATGTCTTTCTGAATTTTAATTGACCGGAAGCTTAGCCTATGATGTGCGAGGCGAGCAGTTCCTGCATCAGTTCGTTTATCGATTTATCGGAGGTGTCCATGGTTTTGGCTTCCTTGTGAACCAATACCACGTTGTCGATTTTCTTCACCTTGGTGGGCGAACCGGCCAGACCGAGACGTTCGGGTTCGGCGGCCAGGTCGTTGGCGGTCCATTCCCCGATTTGCAGACGCTTGTCAGCGGTTACCTTGGCCTTGCGTTTCTCATCGGCGGAGGCGGCCATTTCGCTCGGTGTGGCGGCGTATTTATAGGTCATCACGCGCACCGCATGGCGGGGACGGCATTCCTTGGCCGAACTGCCCACCGTGATCAGGCAAGGCAGCGGAGCCTTCATGGTTTCCACGCCCCTTTCCAGACGGCGGCGGATAGTTACCGACTTGGCATCGACGCTTACCAGGCTTTCGGCGTAGGTAATCTGCGGCAAGGCCAGTTTTTCGGCGGTCTGGGGGCCTACCTGCGCGGTATCCCCGTCAATGGCCTGACGTCCGCACAGAACCACATCGAACGGAGCCAACTTGCGCAAGGCCATCGACAAGGTATAAGAGGTGGCCAGCGTATCGGCACCGGCAAACTTCATATCGCTCACCACAAAACCGCCGTCCGCGCCGCGGTACATGGACTCGCGCACGATTTCAGCAGCCCGGCCGGGACCCATCGTCAGCACGATGATTTCGGCTCCTTCAATCTTTTCTTTCATCTGGATAGCCATTTCCAAGGCGTTCAGGTCTTCCGGGTTGTAGATGGCCGGAAGCGCGGCCCGGTTGATGGTACCGTCTTCTTTCATGGCGTCTTTGCCTACATTGCGGGTGTCGGGCACCTGCTTGGCCAAGACTACGATTCTAAAACTCATATCGGTTTGTTTTACGATTATACATAATTATGTCCATGCCCTATTCAGGCATATAAATGCAAAGGTAACAAAAATCGCAAAATTGCTTATCTTCGGTCTTTGTAAACATGTATTCCATCCTATGAAGACACCCTCCAAAGCATCCAACGCCACTTGGAAACCGGCGTGCGTGCTCAGCATAGCGGGTTCAGACAGCGGCGGCGGCGCCGGGCTGCAGGCCGACATCAAGACCGTTTCCGCACTCGGCGGCTACGCCGCCACGGCAGTAAGCGCCGTAACCACGCAGAATACCCTCGGCGTACGGCACGTACTGCCCGTGCCTGCCGGCACGGTGTGCTCCCAGGTACAGGCGGTGTTGGAGGACATCAAGCCCCAGGCCGTGAAGATAAGCATGATCCCCGATCCGGAGGCCGCCGCCCCCTTGGCAAAGCTCCTGCGCCTCCAGTCCCATATCGTTATCGACCCCGTGATGGTGGCCACTTCGGGCGATGCCTTGGTGACCGACATCTCGATGCGGCATATCGTGAAGGAACTGTTTCCCCTGGCGGAAATCGTTACTCCGAATTTAGAAGAGGTTCGTGCCCTGACCGGCCTGTTCCCCGTCAAAAAACAGGAATATGAGCGTGCCGCCAAGATGATTCTGGACATGGGACCCAAGGCGGTGTTGCTCAAAGGCGGTCATGCGGGTTCGAGCCGCCGTTCTTCCGATTACCTGCTCTGCGCCGATGCGGATTTCGCGCCCTTGGTCGTTTCCTCGCCCAAAAGCGACAGCAAGAACCTGCATGGAACCGGCTGCACGCTTTCGGCGGCCATCGCCTTTTTTCTGGCTTCGGGTTCCGACCTGACAGAGGCGGTGGTCTCCGCCAAAGAATATATCTACCGCGCCATCAAAACGGGCAAGAATATGCAGATCGGGCAAGGCCACGGCCCGGTGAACCATTTTTTCAGCCCCAAGGCGCTAAAAAAGCAATAAAATGGAAATCTCTTTCAATAATAACAAGATAGAAGTGGAACAAGGCATCAGCCTGTTGGATTGGATGCGTTCCAAGGAACTCCACGAAAAAAGCGGCATCGCCGTAGCCTTGAACAACCGGGTGGTCCCTAAAGAAAAATGGGAGCATACCGTTTTGCAAGAAAACGATATGCTCCTATTGATCGGCGCCTCTTACGGCGGCTGACAGGATTTCTACCCTATCGGATAACGGCTTTCAGCACCGTGCTTTCTCCGTTCTTTCCGCTCAGGTGGAACAGATAGACACCTGTCTGGTAAGCGCTCATATCCACCGGATGTGTACCGGCGGCTAATTCGCGTTCCATCAAGATCTTGCCCGATACGGAAGCTACCTGCAAGCGGCAATCCCTATCCACTTCCAGACTGAAATACCCGTTGGCGGAAGGATTGGGGCTGATACGGCATCCCCCGTTCCAAGGCGTTTCGTTGGATAACTGGTTGGTGACAACAAAACGTTTGTTCACCATCTCGGACTCTCCTGTCTTGTAAATCGAGCGTAAGCCGGCCCAGTAGGAACCGGCGGGAACATTCTCAAAGGTATATTCGGTAACAGATGACCCCACCTGAGCCACTTCAACACTGTCCAGATATACGGCAAAACCGGTAGGATACGCTTGTTCTCCTTGCGGAGCTTCTTTATACCACATCAAGGTGGCGTTGTTGGCATTGACCCGTACTCCACGTATATAAGGCGTAAGAAACCTTTCCTGCATGACCACGTTGATGACCGTATCATGTGTCAGATTCAAATTGGCATAAGCCGTGTCATATCCCCGTGTCCAAAAACGCAGTTCATATGTTCCATGCCGCAAGGTGAACTGCGCGATTGTGGAGGCTGAAACTTGTCCCACACCTACCTGTTCTTTGTTGACGTAAATAAACATATTGATGTTGCGTTTTTCCGCACATTCTAGGGTTATTTTCAGAATAGAGGTGGTTCTCAATAATTCGTACTTGTCATCCTCGATAAGCACAGGAACGTAACTGTCGTTGGTGTACCTGTTGCCTTTATATGCATAGACTTTCTGCCACAGGGTATCTTCGGCTTCCGATTTGCAAACCACCCATAACTCATATTCCCCGTTGGTCAGGGAATCCATGTTTACGGTTAAGGAAATCTTTTCCGAGTTTGTTTTTTGCTTGATGATTTCTATCGGTTGTTCTTCGGAAACGATTCTTAGCATTTTACCATCTTGAAACGCGGCCAAGGCGAGATTACCCTTAAAGAGCGACATGGCACGGTTCTTTATGCCCCGAAACGAGATTGCCAAAGGTGTTTCTTTTATAGAGTAGGTACTGTCTTCCGCTTGATTGGCTTCGATCGAACTGTTGGCGGTCAATAAGAATAAGTCTTGGCAGTGTTTATGTCCGGGAGGTACCATATTGTGCAAGATTGCTTGCAATGAACTGTAACCTCCTCCAGTACCGGCTCCTGCCCCCGATACATCGCCGGGATCCAGATTCCGAACGGAGAAATAGCCGTTGTCCCAGCCTCCCCAACCCCAGTTGATATGGAAAAAGTCATCATCGTTGTAGCCGTCGCAAATAAAGGCATGGCCGCCGCCATCTCCCTGCCCCGTATAATAAACGGGAAGGTCATTATCCAGATTGTCTTTTAAGACAGCAATCCATTCATCATCGTTGTCGTAATCCGTCCGTTCCCTGTAGTTGAGGATGGAATCGAATCCCATATATTGCACCGTGCCGATGGTCGTGGGATCCCGGAGGGCTCCGCTGGCATCACTGCCATAGCCCATCCGTACCGCATAGCCCATATCGCGCATAATCGTGGCCACTGCCGTGCGTTGCACTTCGGTATATTGGGACAGACTGCCATTGTAGTCTTTGAGCATATTTTCCCAATCGTAGCTATTCTGGGAGAAATCCATCGAGAGCTCGAGACCTTTGGACGTAGTGTAGGTAATGCTCCCCTGCCCCGTCTTGGGATATTCGTAATAACGGGCAATGCTGGCCAATGCCGTGGCGACACAACCGGTCATCGATCGTTTCCCCGTAGTTGGGTCTATGGGACACAAATCGTTGTAAGGCGCAGTTTGGTTATAGTTGATGCTATCCAACAGCGGCGCTTTAATCACTTCGGCCTTGGTGAAATCCGTTTTGGCCTGAGGTTTGCTTATTCCATTATAAGCGGCGGCGTTCCTCACCCCTTCTTCGTAGAACCCTAACCAGAATTTGAGGTTTTCCGGCATATTCTCGATCTGGAACGAGCCCTTGTCGGAATAGCCCAGAATCAGGCTGGCGGCATTGTCATCGCCTGCCACAATCACAAAGCCCTGTTCCTTTTCCGCATTGAAGATGTAATAAGGAACAAAGTCTGTGTTTTTCGTGCCCTTGGGATAGACACACGAAAGTGCCGGCAAAGACTTTACGGCAGTCTGCTGCAGCTGTACGCCATAGAACTTTTCGGCGGTTTTTTTAGCCGTTTCGAGAGAAACGGGGGCGGCGTCCGCTCCCATCAAAAGGAGAAGGGATGCCAATCCTGCCCAAATCGCTTTGTTTTTCATATAAAATCCGTTCTTTTTATCGGTTGTTTTTCTCGCCTATGGCAGACTCCTAGTACACTGGGGCTCTGCCGAGGCGGTTAAATGTCATTATTTGCGGTAGTCATAAAATCCGATACCGGTCTTACGGCCGAGCAAACCGGCGCGTACCATCTTGCGCAACAGCGGGTGCGGGCGGTATTTGGTATCGCCGAACTCGTTGTAAAGCACTTCCATAATCGAAAGGCATACATCCAAGCCGATCAGATCCGCCAATTCGAGCGGCCCCATCGGATGATTGGCCCCCAGTTTCATGGCGGTGTCGATTTCTTCGCGCGAAGCCACACCGTCGGCCAGGATGCCCACCCCTTCGTTCACCATCGGAATCAGGATACGGTTCACCACAAAACCGGGGGCTTCATTCACGCCTACGGGCGTCTTGCCCACCTGTCTGCAAGTTTCCACCACGGTTTCATAGACCTTTTGGTCGGTCAACTGGCCTTTGATCACTTCCACCAGCTTCATCACCGGCACCGGGTTGAAGAAGTGCATCCCGATAACCTGTTGCGGACGTGTGGTGGCCGTAGCCACCTGCGTGATCGAGAGCGAAGAGGTGTTGGTGGCCAGGATCGCTTCGAGCTTGCAGACCGCATCCAGTTCCTTGAAGATTTCCAGTTTGACCGCCATGTCTTCGGCAATGGCTTCGATAACCAAATCGTAATCCTTGCAGTCTTGATATTGCAGCGTGGTGGAGATATGCCCCATGGCGGCATCCTTGGCGGATTGCTCCATCTTGCCTTTTTCCACCAGACGGTTCAGGCTTTTTTCGATGTTCTGCATGGCCTTGTTGACCGAGGCATCGGAACGCCCTTTCATCAATACGTCATAACCGGCCTGCGCAAATGTCTGAACGATGCCATGTCCCATGGTACCCGTTCCTATCACACAAATTTTCATAGTATTTATGTTTTTCTTGTTTTCGTTGTCTTTTGATGCGTCTCATTCTCCCTGGAACACGGGCGGACGGCGTTCCAGAAAGGCTTGCATGCCTTCCTTTTGGTCGTGAGTGGAAAAGCAAAGCCCAAAAAGGTTGGCTTCCAATGCGATACCGGTCTCAATATCGGTTTCTGTGCCTTGGTTGATGGCTTCTTTGGCATAATGCACCGCCAAAGGCGCTTTGGAGGCTATCTTCTCCGCCAGTTGCAAGGCCGTTTCCATAAGTTGTTCCGGTTCGGCCACTTTATTGAAAAGCCCTATCCGGTAGGCTTCCTGCGCGTCGATGGGGTCTCCGGCAAAAATCATTTCCTTGGCGCGCCCCATGCCCACGATACGGGCCAGACGCTGGGTCCCCGAAAATCCAGGCGTGATGCCGAGGTTGGTTTCGGGCTGCCCTATCTTGGCTTTGCCCGAGCCGATACGGATATCGCAGGCCATCGCCAGCTCGCAGCCGCCGCCCAAGGCATAGCCGTTCACCGCGGCGATCACCGGCTTGTTCAATGTTTCGATACGGCGGAACACCTCTGATCCGAAAGCCCCGAAAGCCTTGCCTTCGGAAGCGTTCATCGTGGCCATCTGACCTATGTCTGCCCCGGCGGCAAAAGCCTTGCCCGCGCCGGTAACGATAATCACCTTTACCTGATTGTCGGAGGCGGCATCGGCCATGGCCAGATCCAATTCGGAGAGCAGTTCGGAATTGAGCGAATTCAATTCCTGAGGACGGTTCAAGGTAAGGATCCTTACCGGACCTTTGTCCTCTATCAACAGATTTTTGTATTCCATAGTGTTTTGCGTACCGTACCCGCCGGTTCGGTTCCAATGGGTACAATTGGGCAAATATAACGATTTT
>CAYVJX010000044.1:0-10543 GCA_964451895.1 uncultured Bacteroidaceae bacterium
TCGCTTTCCCCAAGAACAATTCGGGCCGCGACGTGATGAGCGAATCGCCCTCGCCTATCAGCCCCGCGCAGATGGACGAGCTTTTCCTCCAATCCACCGCTCCCGAAAACTAAAAGGCAAAAAACTATCGCCATGAAAAAACGCATCGCATTCCTGCTTATTATATTGTGCGGTTTTGTATGGATCGGCCGTGCGGAAGAACCCGAAGGCTACTACGATTCGGCCTTGTACAAAGGCGGTTTTGAGTTGAAGGCGACCCTCTGCAATATCATTAAGGAGCATAAAAAACTAAAGTACAAAGATCTTTGGGATGCCTACCTGCGTACCGACGCCGATGCGGACAGCAATATCATCGATATGTACAACAACTGTCCGTTCAAGTTCAAGCGGGATCAGCACAGTACCGGCAGTTCCGGCACAAAGGCTAACCAATGTTTGAAATACAACCGCGAGCATTCGTTTCCCAAAAGCTGGTTTCATGAAAGCAAGGAAGGCTCGCCGATGTACACCGACCTGTTCCATCTCTACCCCGTTTCAGGCTATGTGAACTCGCGACGCAACAACCATCCTTTCGGTGAAGTAGACAATCCCGAAGAAATATTCACGGGCGGCAGCAAACTGGGCAAATGCACCTTCCCCGGCTACACGGGTACCTCTTATGAACCTTTGGACGAATACAAGGGAGACTTGGCGCGTACTTACTTTTATATGGTTACCTGCTACCATGATAGTGTCGCTTCCTGGGAATCGCCTATGTTGGCGGGGAACAATCAGGAGGTCTTTGCCGAATGGAGCAAGGAACTTCTGCTCAAATGGCACCGCCAGGATCCGGTAAGCGAAAAGGAAACGCGGCGCAACGACTCGGTTTTTGTGATCCAAGGCAACCGCAATCCCTTTATCGATTATCCCGAACTGGTGGAAAAGATCTGGGGAAACGATACCCTCGCCTGGGGCGTGACCGCTCCGGAGCCTCCGGTAGATACCTTGCCTTCGGAGCCACCAGTGGACACATTGAACCCGGCGGACACGCTAAATCCCGTGATTCCGAGCGATACCTTGGACATTCGCCAGACGATATTCTGGAACAAATGTTCGATCAGTGTGGAAGACCGCTTCCTGCAGGTGGAATACCAGGCCGGACAGATGGAGGCGGTGGAAATCTTCAACACCGTAGGAAACCGACTCTGCGCCACCTTTGTGCGGCAGAACCGTTTCGGATACCGACTGCCCTCCGCCGGCCTTTATATCGTGCGGGTTACCGTAGGCAAACGGCAGTTCGTGCGGAAAGTGGCTGTACCATAGCGGAAATTTTTGTTGTGCGAGCAACCGAAAATTTCCGTATATTTGCCCGGCTTTAGACAGGCGGAGCACGGAAGATGCCGGAACCAACCGGATCCCTGTTCCGCCGGTTAACAAGAAAACAAAAAAACAAAAGGATAAAAAAGAAAAAAGTTCTATCATCATGAAAAAACTGATTGCATCCCTTTTTGTAGGAGCCATGTTTGTTTTTGGTTCCTCTTCGATGGCCCAGGAATCCGCCCAAGCCGAACCGCAGGTGGCAGAAACCGAAGCCGTTGTTGAACAGTCCGAAGACGCCGCCGTAGCCGTTGAAGAAACGGTTATCGAACAGGCTCCCGTACAGGTTCAGCACAAATCGTTCCATCAAGCCCTCAAACAGAAATTCATTGAAGGGGGTGCAGGCTGGATGACGCCCGTGCTTTTGGTGTTCATTCTCGGTTTGGCTCTGGTGTTTGAACGTATCATTTATCTCAACCTTGCCACCACCAACACCGAAAAGCTCCTCAACAGCGTGGAAGAAGCCTTGCAGAAAGGCGGTCTGGTAGCGGCCAAGGAAGTTTGCCGCAACACCCGTGGACCTGTGGCCAGCATCTTCTACCAAGGTCTGGAACGTGCCGATGAAGGCATCGACATGATTGAAAAATCGGTTACCTCCTATGGTGGCGTTCAGGTAGGCCGTCTGGAAAAGAACCTTTCCTGGATCGCTTTCGTTATCGCCGTGGCTCCTATGTTGGGGTTCTTGGGTACGGTAGTAGGGATGGTTCAGGCGTTCGACGATATCGAAGCCGCCGGTGATATCTCCCCGACCGTTGTGGCCGGCGGTATGAAAGTGGCTTTGTTGACCACCGTATTCGGTCTTATCGTGGCCATCGTTATCCAAACATTCTACAACTACCTGAGCTCGAAAATCGATGCCATCGTCAACAAGATGGAAGACGCTTCCATTTCGTTCATGGATTTGATTGTGAAGTACAACCGCCAGAAATAATACAGGAGGCACTGTCACTATGAATGCATTGATCAACATAGGGATGTTTGTGGTTTACGCGCTGCTGATTCTCGGAATCCTGGCGGCCGTAGGCTTCTCCATCTATCAATTTGCCGGTAATTTCAAGCAAAGCAAGACCTCGCTCTACGGTATCATCGGATTGATCGTTATCTTCATTATTTCCTACCTGATTTCGTCCGGATCCGACATCAGTCAGGCCGTGTTCGACAAAGTGGGCGGAAACTACGATTCATCGAAAATGATCGGCGCGGGCATGATAATGTTCTACATCCTGTTCGGCATTACCTTGCTTACGCTTATCGGTACCGAAATTGCCAGACCGTTTAAAAAGTAACACTCATGGCTAAGAAATCACCCACCATCAATGGAGGGTCCATGTCCGATATTTCGTTCTTGTTGTTGACATTCTTTTTGTTGACATCATCTATCAATACGGACTTGGGGATTGCACGAAAATTGCCGCCCCCCCTGCCCCCCGATGCGCCGAAGCCCGAAATCCATGACCGCAACGTATTCAAGGTTGCCGTCAATTTCCGGGATGAATTGCAGGTGCAGGGCGCGCGTGTCGATATTGCCGACCTGCGCGATATGGCAAAAGAGTTTTTGGCAAACCCGGCTAATGACCCCAAGAAATCGGAAAAGAAGATAGAGGATATCGAAGGCTTGGGTTCCGTTCCCGTTTCAAAAGGCGTTGTTTCGTTGCGTAACGACCGCGGTACTTCGTATGAGATGTACGTAAAGGTACAGAACGAGCTTACCGCCGCCTTCCATGAACTGAGGAATGAACTTTCGCAAGAAAGGTTCGGCATCAAATTCGATGACTTGAAGAAAGATGCCCAGATTGAAGCCATCCAGAAAGCGATTCCCCTTACCATTTCAGAGGCAGAACCCACCAGTGCTGCCGTAAATACAGGAAACTAATGGGAAAGTTCAATAAAAACGCCAAGAAAGGCACGCCGGAAATCAACACCGGAAGTATGAGCGACATCATCTTCATGTTGTTGTTCTTCTTTATGGTTATCACCACCATGCGTGAAAGCACCTTGTTTGTGCGCATCAACCCGCCTACCGCGACCGAAGTACAGAAATTGGAAAAGAAGTCGTTGGTGAGCTTTATCTACATCGGTCCTCCCATGGATGCCCAGAAGTTCGGTACCGAACCGCGTATCCAGCTCAACGACCAGATTTCGGGAGTTCGCGATATAGCCCAGTTTATCGAAGTGGAACGCCAGTCGCGCGATGAAGTGGACCGTCCTTTGATGACCACCTCCATCAAGGCCGACAAATCGGTAAAGATGGGTATCCTCACGGATGTAAAGCAGGAACTGCGTAAGATGAACGCTTTAAAGATCAACTACTCCACCGCCAAAGGCAAAGAACGCGAAAACTAGGTTCTTCTTTGGGGTATAGAAAGCCGGGTTGCGTTGCAATCCGGCTTTTTTTTGAAAAAAGCGTTTTGAAGGCGAGCTGCTTCGTTGGGCGCAAGAGGATAATTCGGTCACGTACTTCAGTACGCTCCCTCGCATCCTCTTGCGCCCGCCTCGCAACTCACCATTCAAAACGCTTTTTTCACCTTCGAAATGAGAAGTAACCGAGGAAGACAAGCTTTCCACGCCGCAGGTTACCGCCCAACCTACTTTCCTCACCAAAGTGTTTTGGGTGGTGAGATGCAAGGCGGAAGGCGCAGGCAACGAGGGAGCTTACTTTTGTAAGTGACCGAGGAAGACAAACCTTCCAACGCCGCAGATTACCGCCCAAAACACTTTGACCTAAAAAGAGAAAGGCGAGAAGCAGTGCTCCTCGCCTTTCTCTTTTCTCAATTATACCCTATTACAACCTCAACAGACCGTTGGCTTCGGCTTCCAACAGGCAGGCCATGATGCCTTTCTTGTTGATGTTCTTGATACCCTTGGCCGAAACACGCAAGGTGATCCATGCGTCTTCTTCGGGTACATAAAATTTCTTCAGCTGCAAATTGGGATAGAATTTGCGACGGGTCTTGATGTTGGAGTGGGAAACATGGTTTCCGCTTACCACTTTCTTTCCGGTTATTTCACAAACTTTCGACATGACTGTAAATGTTTTAATTGCGCGGCGTTAACAAAGGCCGCGCCGCGACCAACCGCCGAAATGGAGTGCAAAGGTCGCACTTTTTTTCCGAACAAACAAGTATCTGGCTCAAAATTCACTCCAAGCCGCCCAAAACAACACGAAACCCGTGTATTTTGAAGTTGTTTCTTCGTAGATTAGTCGTAAAGATGTACCTTTACAATCTAAACAAACCCTATGGAAAAGAAACGTCCGGCAGCCAAACGACCTTTGGTGAGCCTTATCATGGGCAGCACTTCCGACTATCCTATCATGGAAGCCGCCGCCAAATTCCTCAACGAGCAGGAAGTTCCTTTCGAGATTCTCGCTTTCTCGGCGCACCGCACCCCGATGGAAGTCATCGAGTTTGCCCAAAACGCCGAAAAAAGAGGTGTCCGCGTGATCATCGCGGCGGCCGGCATGGCGGCGCACCTGCCGGGGGTTATCGCCGCCCTTACGCCGCTACCTGTTATCGGAGTGCCTATCAAGTCGAGCATCGAGGGAATCGATGCCGCTTTTGCCATATTGCAGATGCCTCCCGGCATCCCCGTGGCCACCGTTGCCATCAACGGGGCGCTGAACGCCGCCATCCTGGCCTTGCAGATTCTTTCGGTAGGTTCGGACGATACGGCGGTCTATTACCGAAAGAAGGTAATGGCGCACAAAAAGAACCTGAAAGAAAAAATCAAGAAAGCCAACGAAGACCTCAAGCACATCGACTTTGCTTTCCGCGTGAAATAAACGCTTTTCAAAACGCCCTTGCAAATATCTGCAAGGGCGTTTTTCTGTTAAAAATCCTTAAAAACCATCTTTCCGCTTCGATAAAAAAGCAATTCCGGGATTCTATATATAACCCGTGCTGCCATTCAGACGGGCCAACGCCATGCGATTGCTTTTTATCTCCTGCGCACTCTGTTTTGTGCTTGCGGCATCCAACGTGAACGCACAGAACGATTACCTGCTTCCTTTCGTCCTGCAAGCCTCCTTGGGCAAAGAGGTTCCTTACACAGGACTGTCGGGGCAAGCCCCCGCCCTCTCCGCGCTCTATCCGCAAGAAACAGCGGCGCTTGCCCTCGGCGCATTCTGCCGCAGCGCATTCATCAAGGAAAACGGGCATTACGGAATCTCGGCATCCTTCGCAAAGGGCAAGAACGACTGGCGGATCAACTACGGCTACCAAGGCTATTCGGCCTGGCACAGACAGCAAACGGGCTTCAGTTATGGGCGCAACCTGCTGCCTGGCCTGGGACTGGGGCTCTTTGCCGCCTGCCGCGTGGACAGCCGCATCGAGAACCGCCCCGGTGAAATCTGGTTGGACATAGGGCTTTCCGCCGCGTTCAAACGGGGCATCTGGGCCTTGGCTTTCGAGGGCGGGCAAGGCGTTCCGCTCCGAAGCCACCAGAAAAAAGAATGGAATCAGGCGCTTTTCCTGCGTATCGGAACCGCGTGCCGGCTCTACAAGACCCTGCATTTCGGCATCGACCTTTACAAAGACCTGCGCTATCCGCTGCAAGGCGGCATCAGTTTCTCTTACGCGGTAGAAACCGCCCGGAGCGAAACCCCGCCCTTTTTGATTTACGCCCAGGCCCGCATCCATCCTGCCGCCTACAAAATAGGGTTCGCCTATACGGGGCGGCGCCTCCAGGCGGAAATCAGCTTTGCCTATCAGAATCCCGTGGGCTTTGAAACCTGCGTGGGCGTTACCGTAAAGCATCTTTTTTCCAAAAAGTCCTGAGCGATGTTCGGAATCCTCTCCCTCTGCATCGTTTTCCTGCGGCCGGACACACCGGCAGACAGCCTGTTTCCGCTTTCCGGACAAAGCGTCTGGGAACAGCGGGAAGAACGTTTGGAAGAACTGCTGGAAAACGCGCCGGAGGAATACGAAGAAGCCTTGGCGGAACTGCAGCGATACGCCGACCGCCCGATCAACCTCAATACCGCCTGTGCGGAAGACCTGCAACGGCTCGGCATTCTGGATGCCTGGCAAATCAAGGCCTTGCTGCATTACCGCGACAGTTACGGAAAAATAGTGCGGCTGGAAGAACTGACCGAAAACGTGAAAGGCTTCGATGCCCGCACGCTCCGCACCTTGGCACCGTTTGTCTGCCTTGATGGCGCGGAAAGCCAGGCCTTGCCGCCCCTGGGAAAAATCATCAGTAAGGGCAAGCACCAGTTCATGGCGCGTTACGGACGTTCGCTCAAAAGCCCGAAGGCCTTTGACGAGCACAAATACGCCGGCACGCCCGACCAGGCCTATCTGCGCTACCAATTCGACTTCAAGAACCGCATCCAGGTAGGTTTCGCCGCCAAACAAGGCGCGGGTGAGGCCTTTACGCGCCAAGGCTTCGATTTCTATTCGGGCTATCTGTCGTTAAAATCTTTCGGGGCTCTCAAGAACCTGACCATAGGTAACTACAAGGCGGATTTCGGATTCGGCCTGAATGTCCATTCGCCAAGCGGCATCTTTGGTGGCTCACAGACCGGGGTGCTGTCGGGTTGCGGGCAAGGCATCCGCCCCTATGCTTCCGGTGCCGAATACAGTTTTCTGCAAGGGGTTGCCCTGCAATGCCAGCTTCCTTCCTCTTGGCAGGCAAGCCTGTTCTACTCTTTTGACCGGCACGATGCCGGCTTGCGGCAGGATTCTTTGGCGGAGGCCACCGATTTCTGGGATTGCATCCAATCGTTTCCCGAAACCGGTTATCACCGCACTCCCAACGAGATAAAGGGCAAAGATGCCGTTAGCCGGCAGGTTTTCGGGCTGGCGATAGAGAAAGATCTCGCTTCCGCACGGGTGGGATTTCTGGCTTCCGGCTATCAGTTAGGCGGAGTCTATACGCCCGAACACCGCATGGAGAACGGCCTGTATTCGCAGGTGAAGCCAGCCCGGGGCGGCAATTTCTCCGTGTATTACCAATGGCTCCTCCGTCATTTCCATCTTTACGGGGAAGCCGCCCTTTCGCATACCGCACAAGTCGCCGTGCGGCAAGGCCTCCAATACAAACCGGCGGAAACCTTTGCCTTTGACATTCGCTACACCTGGCAGAGCGCGGGCTATCATGCCGCTTACGCCGCCGTGGGCAACAAACGTCCGCCGCGCCCTGCCTTTTCGGGCACGGAAAAACATGAGTTCGCATGGCAGGGCAAGGTGCTGCTGCCGGCGGATTTCCGCCTTGAGTTTTCGGGCAAGGAAAGCATCGAGAAGAAAGATGCCGGGATGCCGGTTCATTCCGAAGTCTTTACGGGTTCGCTCTACTACGAGCCCCGCCGGTTCACAGCCTACCTGCGTTTCCGTTTTGACCGCACCAAAACCCGCAACGGCCATTCCTTACGGCTGAACACGCTGTATCAGGCACCCAACGGATTCTTTACGGAAAGCCGCCTGGAACTGCGCGATTTCTCCAAAGGGATATTGCTCCTGCAGGATGCCGGCTACAGCGCGCCACAAGGAGGCTTCAGGATTCGGCTGCGCCTGGCCTTGTTCCATACCGAAAGCTACGACAGCCGTATCTACGCCTACGAACACGACTTGCGCTACGCCGCCTCCTCGCCTGCCCTCTACGGAAAAGGAATGCGGTTCTATATCTTGATAAGCAAGTCTTTCGGAAGGTTCACCGCCGAAATCAAATACGCCCACACGCTGATGGACGGCGTGCAGTCTATCGGCTCCGGCGACAACACGGTAAAAGGCTTCCTCAAGCCGGAAATCAAGGTGCAGCTGCACTTAAAAGTGTAGAGAACCGATTTTCGGCATGCATGGAATTTTTGTAAAGCGTTTTGGAGGATGCGATACAAGACAGAAGCCCAAGGTTTCGAGGGAACGTACTGAAGTACGTAACCGAGATAACCTTGGGCTTCCAACGCAGCAGATTACTGCCCAAAACGCTTTTTGCGGAAAGTGAGGGATTCGAACCCCCGGAGGCTCGCGCCTCAACGGTTTTCAAGACCGCCGCAATCGACCACTCTGCCAACTTTCCAATAGAGAGCGAAGTTACACCTTTTTTCCAATTCTATAAAAGACGCTTCCGCCAAAGTGCCCGAAACGATCTCTTTGCTTATCTTTGTAAGAATCGGTTCAGCTATTATAACTGTTTATCAGCCATGCAGGGTTCGCCAATGATTCCGCATTTCAAAACAAAAGGAAGGTTATCCCGGAGAATGCCGATTTGGTGTCTGCTTTTATGCATCCCCTTGCCAGGTCTTGCGTTTTCCGATTCCACGACTGTGGAGAAAGCGGCCAAATTCAAAAAGGAAATTTCCCTGAATGGCGGCGCCGCCCAATTCAAGGAAGCCTACAACAACGGCCTGGTGTTTTCGGGGCCCGAAATCGCCGTCGGCTTCGGCATCACGCCCACCCAAGGATTCTGCCGTTGGTTCTATCAAGCCGATATAACCGCAGGCGCCGCCTTTGCACGGAAAATGCCCGCCTACGCGATCGGCTTCACACCCCTCCATAGCGGAGCCGACTTCTGTTTCGCCTTCCACGAGGCACATCACCTCAAAATCCGTATCGCCCTTTCCCTGACGTTCCATTGGCAGATGTACCCTTTCCTGCACAACTCACATCTGTTCTATCAGGCGGAGATTCCCTTGTGGCTCGGTATCGCCTATGCGTTCCAATCGCCGTATGGCGTTGTTGAAGCGCAAGCCGCCTTTTCCGTCTGCGGCTTCGCCTCCTCCACCTCTTCCAACGAGCCCTATTTCTACCGGCTCGGCTTCCGCGAATTTGTAGCGAAACCCTTGCAGGAACTCCGTTTCGGCAGCCTGAACACCTATGCGCAGGTGACCGCCTCCTTGGAGTGGAAACCCGCCGCCCTGCCCGGACATGGCTTCGGCCTCGGCATCCGATACCTTGATATTCACCGTTCGCACCGCTTTCAAAACCTCAGTTATTCGCTCGCATGGAAAAGAACATTCTAAGGTGTCGGACACTCCTCGCGCTTTTCGCGCTCCTTGGGCTGTCTTCCTGCCTGCGGGAAGACGGCGGTGGGGACGGCTTCGTTACCCTCGCGCCGGAAAAACGGGCGGACGCCTGGGAGGTTTCAAGCCCGCGAGCCCAAGGTATGGACAGCCTTTCCCTGCAAGCCGTTGTGCAGGATTTTTGTAGCCGCGAGGCCTGGTGGCAGGCGCGCAGTCTGGTGGTGGCGAGAAACGGATGTCTCATTGCCGAAGCCTACCGCCAGGACCTTTCCGACCGGGACCGACCCTGCGCCGTATGGTCCTGCACCAAACAGGTATTGGCGTTGGTGACGTTCATGGCGATAGAACAAGGCTATGTGGAGGGGCTTTCCTCCACGGTGGGCGACTGTCTGCCCGCCTACGCCGAGGCGCATCCCGACAAAAAGGACATCACGCTCCGGCAACTGCTCAGCATGACTTCCGGCATCGGCTACGACAACGACGGGCTCAACGGCAACACCAACCAACTTTTGCGCCGAAAGCCCGAAAACAGCGTGGATTATATCCTCTCGCTGCCCTTGCGCCATACGCCCGGCACGGTTTTTCATTATAACGACGGGGAACCGCATTTAGTATCGGCCATGCTCGGCGCGGCTTTGGGCATGAATACCGGCGATTGGTGCCGAAAGAAACTGTTCGCGCCCTTGCATATCCAAAACTACACCTGGCTCACCTATCCCGACGGGGTTACCTTAGGCGCTTTCGGCCTGACGCTCACGCCCCGCGACCTGGCCAAATTCGGGCAGGTGGTGCTGGACCGCGGCCTGTGGAACGGATACCGCCTGCTTGGCGAAGCCTCGGTTGATTCGGTGATTCAAGTACGGATTTCTTCTGAAAACACAGACTATTACGGGCAGGCTTTCGGTTTTTACTGGTGGTGTGACCCAAAAAGAAAAATCGTGTATATGCACGGACAAGGCGGCCAATATGTCTTGGTGAATCCCGAATACAGACTCGTGATAACCCTTACCGCCGAACCCAACACGCAGGGCAAGTTCCAATTCCCGCTCGCGGACGTCCTCTATCTCCACGACCGGATTGTCGCCGCTTCTAAAAACAACGCCTATTGAGCTCCTAAGCCAACAAGGGTTGCCGATCGAAGAAAAAGCGTTTTAATCAGCGCGCCGTCAGTGTATTGGCCAGCGCCTTTTCATCCACGCCGTCGAAATTTCCTGAGGTCATCCACAGCAG
>CAYVJX010000045.1:0-2555 GCA_964451895.1 uncultured Bacteroidaceae bacterium
TTCAAGTTCGAGATCATCTCGCGCCTGAAAAAGTATCCTGCTTACGTAAAGCCGGGACGATACGTGCTGCAACGCGGTTCCACGGCCATGTCGGTGGTCAACAAGCTACGGCTGGGATTGCAGGATCAGGTGCGCCTGACCTTGCGCAAGGTGCGCACGCCGGAATCGCTGGCAAGCGTCGTTTCCAAACAGATCGAGGCCGATTCGGCATCCATCGTGCAGCTTCTGCGCAACGAAGAATATCTGGGCGGATTCTGGTTCCCGGCCACGGAATACGAAAATCCGGACGAGGTTTCCGACACCCTGCCGCTGAATCCTCAGACGGTGATGTGCTGTTTTATTCCCGATACCTACTATTGTTTCTGGAATATGGATGCCCAGGCATTCTTTACAAGGATGTTCTATGAGCAGAACCGTTTCTGGAACGCGTTCCGCCGCGGACAGGCGCGCGCCATGGGGCTCAACCGCGTGCAGGTTTCCACCTTGGCTTCCATCGTGGAAGAAGAAACGCTCAACCAGGAAGAACGCCCCGACATCGCTTCGGTTTATCTGAACCGTTGCCGCAAGCGTATGCCGCTCCAGGCCGATCCCACGGTAAAGTTCGCCGTAGGTGATTTCGGGCTGAGGCGTATCCTTAAGGAACATCTCAGAACGGAATCTCCCTACAACACGTACCGGCAGTGCGGTCTGCCTCCCGGCCCCATCTGCACGCCCTCGGTTTCGAGCATCGATGCCGTTTTGCAAAATAAACCCACCAAATATTTGTACTTTTGCGCCAAAGCCGACTTTTCGGGTACCCATGCCTTTGCGGAAAGTTACGCCAAACATTTGGAAAACGCCCGTGCTTACCAACGGGAGCTTAATTCAAGAGGAATCAAGTAGTAATTACGCCATAAAACCAGAGAAATGAGACAACTCAAGATTTCAAAATCCATTACCAACCGCGAAACCGCCTCATTGGACAAATACCTGCAGGATATAGGCAAGGAAGAGCTTATATCGGCGGAAGAAGAGGTTCGTTTGGCGGGGCTGATCCGTATGGGAAACACCGCTGCCTTGGACAAACTGGTAAAATCCAACCTGCGTTTTGTGGTGTCGGTGGCCAAGCAATACCAGAACCAGGGGCTGAGCCTGCCCGACCTTATCAACGAAGGAAACCTGGGCTTGATCAAGGCCGCCAAACGTTTTGACGAGACCCGCGGTTTCAAGTTCATTTCGTATGCCGTGTGGTGGATTCGCCAATCGATTCTGCAAGCCTTGGCCGAACAGTCGCGTATCGTGCGCCTTCCTTTGAACCAGGTGGGTTCGCTCAATAAGATCAAGAAGGAATCTTCCAAACTCGAACAGAAATACGAACGTCCGCCCTCCATCGACGAACTGGCCGCCAGCCTCGATATGCCGAAAGAAAAGATTGCCGAGGTGCTGAACATCACCACGCGCTATATCTCCATGGACGCGCCTTTGGTGCAGGATGAAGAAACCAACTTCATCGACGTTTATGTTTCGGACGACGCGCCTTCCACCGACCAGTCGCTGATGAAGGAATCGCTTTCGCGCGAAATCGAACGCGCCCTGGCCACGCTCACTGATAAGGAACGCGATGTAATCAACCTGTTTTACGGCATCGGAGGCCACCACGGGCTCACGCTCGATGAAATCGCCGCCAAGTTCGACCTTACCCGCGAGAGGGTGCGCCAAATCAAGGAAAAGGCCATCCGCCGCCTTAAGAACTCTTCCCGCAGCAAACACCTCAAGACGTTTTTGGGAGAGTAGGCCGCTTGCCCGTCTGCCGGCATCCAGGCTTGCTGTATGCCATAAAAAAGAGCCGTGGAGTTCTCCACGGCTCTTTTCTTTTGTCCGGTGCGCCGGAGCTTAGTCGGCCTGGTCGGTGAGGAAAGGAGGCGTGTTGTAGTTCACGCTGCCGTCTTTGCCGATGGTGTTGCGGTTCACTTCCGAAAAAGAAGAGGGAACCACCGGTTCTATCGTGATATTCTGACGCATGTACGCCGGAACTTCTTCTATCTTGCGCAAACCTTGCGGCGTGCGGATAAGCCCCGAGAACTCGCGCAAACGCTGCATGCGCTCAGCGGTAGCCTCGCAACGGCCACGCAACAGCCCGTCCGCCACCGTGCTTTTCTGCGCCACTTGCGCCACGGGTTCGGCCACAGCCACGGCAGGGGCTTGTTCCACTACCTTTTCCGGGGCGTTCATCTGCTTTTCGGCCATCGGTGCGGCAGCGGCGGAAAAGAGGTCTTCTTCCTGCCTCATCTGCGGTTGTTGAACCATGGTGGGCATACCGTAATTACCGCTTTCTTCCACGCTTTGTTCAGGCTCATTAAAACTTACCTTGTTGTCGGAAACAACGGTCATTTCCTTTTCCACCGAGGCATTATGGATTTGGTTGAACCAATCGTCGGCTTCTTCGGCCACCGCGCCCGACACCGTTTCCTGCTTGGCCACCGGTGCCGTTTCTTCTGCGGCAGGCTTGGGCAAAGCAAAATCGAGGAAAGGTTTTTCTTCTTGGAAAACAGGTTCCGCAGTGGATTCCATATCCA
>CAYVJX010000045.1:2655-10537 GCA_964451895.1 uncultured Bacteroidaceae bacterium
CCTGCGCCACGGGAGCGGCTTTTTCGGCAACCGTATGAACTACCGGGGCTACGGGCGCAGGATGCTGGGCAACGGCCTTGTCGGCCTTGGCTTCCTCAAAGCTTTCGTCCAACGAAATGCGCTTCACCTCGTGATCACCCAAAGCCTTGCGTTCGTTGAAACCGGTGGCGATCAAAGTGATGTTCAGGTTGCCGCCCAAGGTATCGTCTTCTCCGGCTCCCCAGATCAAATCCACGCCGTCTCCGGCTTTTTCCAGAATGGAGCCGGTAATGGTTTCGATTTCGTCCATGCACAAGGGCGATTCGGGGCTGTAACCCAAATAGAGCAACATATTCTTGGCTCCTTCAATGCTGTTGTCGTTCAGCAAGGGAGAATCCATCGCCATCATCACCGCGTCTTTGGCGCGCGATTCGCCGTTGGCCGTACCGAAGCCCATCAAAGCCACACCGCTGTTCTGCATTACCGTGTTCACATCCTTGAAGTCGATTTGAACATACGAACGCACGGTGATGATTTCGGAAATACCCTTGGCGGCCGTGGTCAGCACGTTGTCCGCCATGGCGAAGGCTTCGTTGAGGGTCATCTTTCCGAATTCACGCAATTTGTCGTTGTTGATTACCAGAATGGCATCCACATGCTTGCGCAGTTCGGCGATACCCAGCTTGGCCTGTTCGATACGCTTGCGGCCTTCGAACGTAAAAGGCGTGGTAACGATAGCCACCGTAAGGATGCTGGTTACCTCATCGCCCACCAGTTCGATTTCCTTGGCGATGGAAGCCACCACGGGAGCGGCGCCCGTTCCCGTTCCGCCCCCCATACCGGCGGCAATGAACAACATACGGGCATCCTTTATCTTATCCTTGATTTCTTCGTGTTTTTCTTCGGCGGCGGACTTGGCCACTTCCGGCACGTTGCCCGCACCCAAACCTTTGCCCAGATGTATCTTTACAGGCACCGGGCTGCTTTCCAAAGCCTGGGCATCGGTATTGCACACAATAAAATCAACACCTTTGATGCCGGCACGGTACATGTGGTTCACCGCATTGCCGCCACCGCCGCCCACGCCAATCACCTTGATGTAGGAAGACTGGTCTTTGGGCAACACAAAGTTCAGAATGTCACCGCTTTGATTGGTCATTTCGTTCATTTTCGTAAGGGTATTTCTCAGCGTATAAAATTACTGCGGCTATTGGCGCGCTTTTTCAACTTCTGCCAGGATTTATAAACAAGAGTCTGTTTATAGAAAAAGGCCGGCTGAAAACCGACCTTTTCCCGTTATTGAATATCGTCGTCGAAAATCCCCACCACCCAGTCGCGAAGTTTGGCGGCGGCGGTAAAACCGCCCTTCTTGCGGGCCTTAGGCTCTTCTTCCAGCTGCGGTTCGGGCACCGGTTGTGCAGGAACTTCGGCGGCAGGCTGTTGCGGTTCGGACTGATGGACATGGGTCGCCCCATGTTCGGCCACATGGATAATGCGGTTTTCTTCCTCGCTGCGCACGCCGTAAATCACCAGACCGATGGCGGTGGCGAAGATGGGATCCGACAGTTCTGCCGGAGAATCGGGTGTGATATGTTCCTTGGGCATTCCCAAACGGGTTTCAAGCTGCGTGTGGAACTCGCAGACCTGGCTGATGTGTTTCATCTTCGACCCCCCGCCGGTAAGCACGATACCACCGATAAAATGCTCCAGATTGCATTGGCTGTTGGCAATCTCGCAGGAAACGCTGCTGAAGATCTCACCTACCCTCGCCCCGATGATCGTGGCCAGTTGCTTGAGCGAAATTTCTTTGGCGGTCTTGCCTTTCAAGCCGGGAATGGAAACAATCTGTTCATCGCTGCTCTCACTGGGCAGAGCTGAACCGAACTTCACTTTCAAGGCTTCCGCCTGTTTGGGAAGAATCGTGCAACCGGTCTTGATATCGTTGGTGATGATGTTCCCCGCCAAGGGAATCACTGCCGTATGCGCCAGAATCCCGTTCATGAATATCGCCACGTCGGTAGTACCGCCGCCGATATCCACCAACACCACGCCGGCTTCCTTGTCACTTTCGTCCAACACCGCTTCGGCGCTCACCAAAGGTTCAAGGATAAAACCGATCAAATCCAGACCCGCCATTTCCACGCTGCGCTGGATGTTGCGCATCGCCACCGCATCGGCGGTGATGATGTTGAGCATCGCGGTGATATTGGCACCCACCATGCCCACGATGCTGTCTTCGGTAAAGCCGCCTTCGTCATCTACCGAGAACGTACGGGGAATAACGTGTATGATCTTGCGGCCGGCAGGCACGGTGCCGTGGCTGGCCTGCACCTTGAGCCTTTCGATTTCCTCGCGGGTGAACACATCGTCGCTGTTCTGGCGCACGTAGGTGTATTCACGCACCTCGCTCTGGATATGCTGCCCGGCAATGCCCACATACACTTCGTTGATATCCACATTCGAAGTAATCGAGGCCTGTTCCACGGCGCGTTTTATCGCTTCCGCCGTTCTTTCTATATTGATGACCGAACCTCTCACCACACCGGTGGATTCGGTTTTTCCGTAGCCCAGAATCTTGATTTTTCCGGTTACCGAATCGCGTTGCCCTACCACGGCAACCACTTTGGTCGTACCGATGTCAAGCCCTACCACCACATCCACATCATCGTCGGGAGTAGTCCCGAATTTCGCGTCTTCTGCCATATCCTTTAAGTTTTAGATTATTTCAAATTCTTTAGTTTGCCCGTTTTGTAGCCACCAGCTGGTTCCGGTATTTGAGGTTCAGCACCGAATACTTTTCCCAGCCGCCGGTGTTCACGCCTTTCCGGTAAAAAAGATCCAAACGCTTCATCTTGTTTTCCAAATCGGCTATATCTTCTATCTTGCCAAGCTTCACCAACTGTCCGCCCACCTTGGGAACCAGTTCATATTCGCCTGTATAGGTTACGAATATCTGCTCGAACATCGCGTCCCAAAAGGGATTTTCGCTCAAAAAATCATTGATTTCAAAAAGCCTTTTCAACACCGATGCACGCAAGGTGTCGGCAATGCGGGTAACATCCAGGCCATATTTCGGCACCACCGGGATATAACCGCTGGCCACGCGCAGGCGCACGGCATAGTCTGTATTGACGGGCATCTCGATGCCGTTGCGGTCTATCTGGAACATCTGCCCGTTGGAAGCGACCACCTTGAGCACCGGATTGCGTTGTTCCACCTTGAGGTGGCAGGTTCCGTCCATGGTCATGAACACCTGCGCCTGCCCCACATAGGGATTCTGCAACAGCACCTGCTCGATATTGGACGCGCTCACTTCCCGGCTCTTCTTGCCCTTTATGATGATGCCGTGGTCGCCCAACCATTTCTCTATATCGCGGTTTTGCAGATAGACCTCGAAGTTTTTCCGATCGATGTCTATCTCCGCCTCCGTGCAAAGCATTTTCTGCTGCTGCCGCGCCGAATACCTGAGCATCACGATGGCCGTTCCCGCCAAGAGTGCGAAAAAGAAAAGAAGCAAGACGATGCGGATTATCCTTTTCATGCCCCGCCTCCTTTCCGCACACAGGCCTTTATCGGTTCCACCAAAGTGTCGATGTCGCCCGCCCCCATGGTTACAAGCAAGAGTTTCCGCCGCGTTCTTCCCTTTTCTTCCAGATACCGCCCCACCTGTTCCATGGCGTTTTCCTTGGAGGCGTAAACCACCGGAATATTCCCGATTCTTTGCCCTATCAGGCGCGTGTCCACACCGGCAATCGGTTCTTCGCGCGCCGGATAGATGTCCACCAGGCAAAGCGCGTCGGCTTCCCGCAGGCTATGGGCGAAACCTTCCGCCAGGTCGCGCGTGCGCGAGTACAGATGCGGTTGGAACAACACCGCCATATAATAATCGGGATAGAAATCACGCAAAGCCCGCAGGCTCGCCCTGATTTCTGCCGGATGGTGGGCGTAATCATCGTAATACGCCAGTCCCGGCTGTGAGAAACAACGTTCCAGACGGCGACGGACCCCTTTAAAAAGCGGCAGAAGCCGCCGTATGTCCTGCGGTTCTACCCCGGCTTCCAAGGCAAGGCTCACCGCCGCCACCGCGTTCCGCACATTATGCCTGCCCGGACAAGACAGGTTCAAGTCTTTGATAACGGCTTCCGGCCCTGTGTAATCGAAAGTGTAGCGGCCGTCCTGCACCCGCAGGTTGGAGGCAAGCGCCGCTCGGAAACCATCGCCCGCCCCCGGTTCGCCCGCTATGCCGTAAACATAATCGGCAGGCAGGGGCATCCGCAACGAAACCTCAGCGATGAACCGCTCCGACTGCCGCATGAACTGCACGTAAGCCGCACGCATCGACTCCAGATCGCCGTATATGTCCAGATGGTCGGCATCCCAGGAAGTAACCACCGAAAACCACGGATGCAGCTGCAGGAAAGAACGGTCGTATTCATCGGCTTCGGTTACCAGGTAAGGGCTTTCCTCATCGTGCAGGTAGTTGCCGCCTAAATCGGGAACGATACCGCCCAATACGGCGTTGCAACCTATGCTTCCGTGCATCAGATAGGCCAACATGGCCGAAGTGGTGGTCTTTCCATGCGTTCCGGCCACCGCCAGCGTTTTGTATCGCCGGCTCAACAGGCCCAGCACCTGCGCCCTTTTGTAAACCGGCAGCCCGCGCCGGCGAATTTCCTGCCATTCGGCATGGGTGGAAGGCACGGCGGGCGTATAGACCACCGCGTCGATACCCTCGGGCAAGAGTTCGGGCGATTCGGTATAATGGATCTGCGCTCCCATGGATTCCAACTTCCGGGTAAGCGGCGTAGAAACGCGGTCGTAGCCCGCCACCCTGCATCCCTGACGCAGGAAATGGCAGGCCAAGGCACTCATTCCGATGCCGCCTATGCCCAAGAAATACGGATATGTCATGGCAAGCGTTTCCATGTTCTATCGCAACTTCATCACTTCGTCCACAATCATCTTGGCCGCCGAGGTGGTGCCCATGCGCGAGATATTCTGCGAGAGCAGTTCCCGACGGCGGTCGTTATTCCAAAGATCCACCACGGTCTTGCCCAAGTCTTCCACCGTGCGGTCGTCGTGCAGCAGGATGGCGGCGTTGCGCGAACTGAGCGCTTCGGCGTTGCGGGTCTGGTGGTCTTCGGCCACATTGGGAGAGGGAATCAGAATCAAGGGTTTTCCCACCACGCAAAGTTCGGAAATGGTGATGGCCCCGGCACGCGAAACAATCATGTCGGCCGCCGCATACGCCAAATCCACCCGGCGCACGAAATCGAGCATCACCAGGTTTTCCTTGCCTTCGGCATAAGGAAGCATACGCTGGTAATAGTATTTCCCCGTCTGCCAGATTACCTGGAATCCCTTGGAAAGCAGATAGTCGATATTCACCTTCATGCCTTCGTTGATCGTGCCCGCCCCGAGGCTTCCACCCATCACCAGAAGCGTGGGCATATCTTTCTTGAGGTTATAGAACACAAAGGCCTCATCCCGTTTGGCATTGATATCGGAAATATCCTGACGGATCGGATTGCCTGTCCATACTATCTTCTCGCGCGGAAAGAACCTTTCCATATCGTCGTAGCCCACGCAGATGCAGTTGGCGCGCTTGCTCAAGATACGGTTGGTCATGCCCGGCAGCGAGTTCTGTTCCTGAATCAAGGTGGGAATCCTGAGCCTCTGCGCCGAATACAAGGTGGGCGCGCTGGCATATCCGCCCACGCCTACCACCACGTCCGGTTCAAAATTGCGGATAATCTTGCGTGTCTGCCGGAGCCCTTTGGCCAGCTTGAACGGAAGCGAGAAGTTTTTCCACAGATGCTTGCGGTCAAATCCCACCACGTTCAATCCCACAATCTGATAGCCTGCCGCCGGAACCTTTTCCATTTCCATGCGTTTCTCGGCTCCCACAAAAAGAATCTCGGCATCGGGTTCGCGATGCTTTATCTCGTTGGCGATGGCGATGGCCGGAAAGATATGTCCGCCCGTGCCGCCGCCGCTTATAATCACCTTTAAGGCTTTCTTCTGCATTATCGTTTATTTTTCGTTTTGTGCTTTTTCTTCCAATTCATTTTTCTCCACCTCCGCGCTCACGCTCAGAATCAATCCTATGCCGCAGGCGGTAAAGAACAGCGAGGTTCCCCCCATGCTCAGGAAAGGCAGGGGTTGCCCCGTTACCGGCAGCAAATCGACCGCCACCCCCATGTTGATGAGCGCCTGCAAGGTAAGCATGAAGGTAACGCCCAGCACCATATAGCTGCCGAAAGAACCCTTGCAGCGCCGCGCTATACTGATGCCGCGCATGAGGAACCACAGGTACAGCATCAACACGCCGATGCCGGCAAACATGCCATATTCTTCGATAATCAGCGAATAGATGTAGTCGGAATACGGGTGCGGCAAGAAATTGCGCTGGGTGCTGTTGCCCGGCCCTTTGCCGAACACACGACCGCCGGCAATGGCTATCTTCGACTGGGTAACCTGGTAGGATTCCTCGCTCTCCCCACCGACGAAACGTTCCACACGGGCCTTCCAGGTGGAGGCACGGCCAGGCAGGTTCTCCGACGGCACAATGAGCAATATGGCAAGGAACAACGCGGCGAACAACACACCCGCGCCCACCATGCTCCAGATATAACGGCCTGCCACGCCCCCCACGGTCATCATCACGAAACAGGTAACCAGCAGCAAGGCCGCCGTGGAAAGGTTCTCGGGAAAAATCAAGGCCGCGCCCAGCAAAGGAGCCCACAGCAGCCTGACCAAAGTGCTGCGTTCCTTGATGACAGGCTGGTATTTGGTAAGCTGCCGCGCCATGAAGACCAGTATCACGAGCTTGGCCAACTCGGAGGGTTGGAAAGAGAAAGGCCCCAGCATTATCCAACGGGCGGCATCGTTCACGGTGCCCATGGTAAGCGTCCAGGCCAGCAAGGCCAGCACCGGCCATATCATAAACATCGAGAAACGGGCAAAGTAGGTGTATTTGACACGATGCACGCTGTACATGATGCCCCAGGCCATCACCAGGATGCCCAAATGCTTGAACATGTAATAAGTGGTGTCGCCCCCTTGTTTGAGGTACGCCAAACGTCCGGTAGAGCTATATACCGCCGCGATGGAGATACAGGAAAGTATCATCACGATGGCCCAGATACCCTTGTCGCCACGCAAGTATTTGAATATGCCCGTGCCTTTGTTCGACATCTTGAAACGGATTCGCTATCTACAATTCGTAAACGGCCTGCTTGAACTGCGTGCCTTTGTCCTGGTAGCTTTCAAACAAATCGAAGCTGGGACAGGACGGAGAAAGCAGAACCACTTCCCCTTCGTTGGCCATCAGATAGGCGGCCTGCACCGCGTTGGCCATACTGTCGGTTTCCACAATATCGGAAACCAAATCTCCGAAAGCCGCCATGATAGGCGCGTTATCCGTGCCCAGACAGACAATGCGGCACACCTTCTTGGCCACCAACGGACGCAAGACCGAAAAATCCACATCCTTTGTCTGACCACCCACAATCCACACCACGGGGCGGGTCATGTTTTCGAGCGCGAACCAAGTGGAGTTCACGTTATACGACTTGGCATCGTCTATGTATTCGACCCCACGCACACGGGCCACATACTCCATGCGGTGCCCTGTCTGGCGGAAATCCCGGAAACTGTCCTGTATGGCGCGTTTGCGCAGGTTCTGGATATGCGCCGCCACGGTTTCGGCCATGGTGGCCGAGACATACCCCTGTTTTGCCAATGTTTCGATATTCATTTTCATCGCTACGGAATTATCTGAGTTTTAAGGTTACCAATGTTACCACAGCCAGCATAAGGCCTATGATGAAGAAACGCATCACAATCTTGGGTTCCTTGCTGCCTGCCTTCTGAAAATGGTGGTGGATAGGCGTCATCAGGA
>CAYVJX010000046.1:0-10497 GCA_964451895.1 uncultured Bacteroidaceae bacterium
TCACTTTCTTGCCTATCCATTCGGTGAGCGCCATCACGCCCAGACCTATCCAGATGGCGAAAGCGTAGAAAGAACCGGCATAGGCGTAATCCCTCTCGCGCGGTTCGGTGCTGGGTTGGTTCAGGTAAAGGATAATGGCCAGCCCGGTCATGAAGAACAGCAGGAACACCACGAAAGCGCCTTGCTTGTGCTTCTTGCCGTGGTAAATCAGACCGCAAAGCCCCAACAGGAGCGGCAGCATGAAGAAAGTGTTGCGCCCCGGGTTGCTCTTGAGGTATCCGGGCAGATTGTCCTGCGGGCCGAGCCGCCAGGCATCCAAAAACTTGATGCCGCTTATCCAGTTGCCGTGCAGCACGTCGCGGCTGCCGTCGCGGTTATAGCCCAAACCTTGGATATTGTTCTGCCGTCCGGCAAAATTCCACATGAAGTAGCGGAAATACATCCAGCCGAAATGGTATCGCACCAAAAAGCGCATGTTTTCCAAAGCGGTCGGCTTGGGCGAACCTTCCTTGGCATCGGTGCCGCTCCAGAAACGGTAGTATTCCACATGCGGACGTCCGCCGCCGCTCTCGCTCGAATACATACGCGGAAAGAAGCCGCAATGCTCCTTGTCGTAGATATATTCCACACCATGGCCCACTACCTTGTACTTGCCCGATGCCTCGTCCTTGACGTATTGGGCGGAGGTTTCCCGCATATCCACCGGACGGGCATTGAAATACTGCCCGTAGAGCAAGGGGCGGCTGCCGTACTGTTCGCGGTTCAGGTAGGAAAGAAGACTCAGGGCGTCTTTGGGTTCGTTTTCGTTGATGGGTACCTGGGCGTTGGAACGGATCACGAGCGTAAAGAAAGTGGAATAGCCGATGAGCATGAAGCACAGGCAGAGCAGGCTCGTATGCAGGACCACGCGGTTTTTCCTATAGGCATAGAGCAATCCACATACCAAAGCGGCCGTCAAGAGCACGAAATAGATAACCGTGCCCGAATTGAAAGGCAGGCCGATGGAATTGACGAAGAATATCTCGAAATAGCCCGCCAGCTTGACCGTCCAAGGCACGATGCCCCAAAGGATGGCGGCCAGCAAGACCAACGAGATGCCTATGGAAAACCAAAAGCCTTTTTTGGTAGGCTTGAACTTCTTGTAGTAGATGATGAACACCATGGCGGGAATCACCAGCAGGTTGAGCAGGTGAACGCCGATGGCGAGCCCTATCAGGAAAGCGATAAAGATAATCCAGCGCAGGTTGTGCGGTTCATCCGCCACGGCTTCCCATTTGAGGATGGCCCAGAAGGTGATGGCGGTGAAGAACGACGACATGGCATATACTTCGCCCTCGGCCGAAGAAAACCAGAACGAATCGCTGAACGTATAAGCCAACGCGCCTATCGCGCCGCAAGCGTAAACCATTACCTGATGGAATACACCCGCTTCCTTGTCTTTGAGCGAGGCGGCAAGGATCTTGCGCGCCAGCATCGTGATGGTCCAGAACAGGAACAATATCGTGAAACTGCTGCACAAGGCCGAAAGCACATTGACGGCAAAGGCGGCGTACTGGTGGTTTCCGAAAGTGAATATCTGCGCCAGACAGCCCAAAATCTGGAAAGTGGGCGCTCCGGGAGGATGCCCCACCATCAGTTTGCCTGCGGTGCTGATATATTCTCCGCAATCCCACCAGCTTACGGTTCTTTCGGCGGCGGCCACGAAAACCACCGTGGCGATAGCCCAGACGAACCAGCCGATAATGTTATTCCACTTGGCGTAATTCTTCATCTTAGTTCTCCCCAATATTATATGCCCGGAACACCTCCGACACCCAGTCGCTCGCTTCTTTGAGGCCGTAAGCGTCGGCAAGGTATTTTACCGAACCCAGCACATCTACCGCCTCCTGCGTTTCGGATTGCAGGCTGCGGCGGTATTTGGCGGGAAATTTCATGTAGTAGCGGAGGCTGTGCTCGTAGCTTTCGGCAACGCGCCGCAGGATGTCGGAGGCTTTTTCGGATTCTCCGCACAAGGCGTAGGCCTGGGCGTAAACAAGGGTGTTGCGGTTGTAGGCGAACACCTCATCGGGGAAGAAATACAGCCCCTTGTCCAAGGCTTTTACCGCCGAGTCAAGCTTGCGTTCGGCTATCAAGGCCATGGCGAGCGTGGCGTACTGGTGGCGCGCCTGTTCTGTCCAGGAACGGGTTTCCGGATCCAGTTTGGATTTTCCCGAATTGATCTGCCCCCATTCGAATTGGTTCACGAGCAAGTCGTAGGTTTTATCGGTGTTGATGCCGTTGCCACGGGAATCCAGGGCAAAACGGTTGTCGTTGCGGAAAGGCACGAAGCGGTAAACCATGCCTTCTATCTGCGACTGCGCCAGACCGGGAATATAATCCTGGTGTCCGTAAGGGCTCACGAAACAAACCGGACGGTTCTCGAGGTTGTTGGCGATAACATCCATCAGCACCAACTGCGATTTGGTGATGTTCCTGCCGTTGAGTTTCCATACGAGCTGGTCGGGCATCCGGTCTATTTCTTCCTGGGTAAAGGCCGTGCCTTGGCGCATCTTGTCTTTGTCTATCGTCATCTTTACCGACGAGGAGGGGAAAAACGAGAACTTCTCGCCCGAAGGATCGGTAAGTTTGGTGGAGGGGTTGTCGGAATTGACAAAAGAAAGCAACTGTTTGAGCTCGATGGTCTGGGGAATCCGGTTCTCGATATACACCCCTTCGTTCTTTCCACCGCCGTAGTTCCTGGCATCCAAGGTGAATTCGAAAGGCTCGGATTCATATACCTTGCTGTACAGCGGCTGGATAAGCCACGAACTGTTGGCCAGGATACTGTTTACCAAACGTATGTCGGGGCGGATGCCTTCCACATGCTGGCAATACCACATGGGATAGGTATCGTTGTCGCCGTCGGAAACCAGAATCGCGTCGGGCGGACAGGAAAGCATCATGTTGCGCCCGAAATCGCGGGCGGAGGTACGGTGCGAGCGGTCGTGGTCATCCCAACCCTGCTGCCCCATCAATACGGGAACAGCCAAAAGGCAGACCACACCGGTAGCCGCATACGCGATACCCTTGACGGCTTGCTTCCTATTCTTGAGCCGTGCGTTGAGTGCCTGCCCGATACCTGCCACGCCCAAGCCTATCCAAATGGCGAAGGCGTAGAAAGAACCCACCGAGGCGTAATCCCTTTCACGGGGTTCGGTACTGGGCTGGTTCAGATAGAGGATAATCGCCAGGCCGGTCATGAAGAACAGCAGAAAGACCACAAAAGTGTCTTTAGGTGCGTAACGCCAATGGAAATAAAGCCCGATAAGCCCCAAAATCAGAGGCAGGAAAAAGAACGTATTGCGGGCGGGGTTCTCCGCCAATTCGCGCGGCAGGTCGTCTTGCGGCCCGAGCCGCATTTCATCGATAAACTTGATGCCGCTTATCCAGTTGCCGTGCAATACATCCACCGTGCCGTCGGGATTGAAGCCACGGCCCATGATGTCGTTCTGACGCCCCACGAAATTCCACATGAAATAACGGCCGTACATCCAGCCCATCTGGTATTTCCACAGAAAACGGAGGTTTTCTGCCAAAGTGGGGCGGTGCGTGCCGTCGGTGCCGCTCCAGATCTTGTTGTAGGTTACGCAAGGCCTGCCGCCGCTTTCCATATTGGAATGGATACGTGGAAAAAGACCGCAATAAGCAGGGTCGTAGGTGAGTTTTTGGGAGGAATAACCTGCCTGTTCGTATCTGCCCGTGCTGTCGTCGCGCACATATTGGGGATTGGCCGGATCCACACCGGTAAGGCGCGCGTTGTAGTACTGTCCATAAATCAAAGGCACCGAACCGTACTGGTCGCGGTTCAGGTACGAAAGCAGGCTGATGGCGTTCTTTACCTCGCCTTGGTTGAGAGGCACGTTGGCGTTGGCGCGGATAACCAGAATAAGGAATGTGGAATAGCCTATCAACAGAAAACAGAGACACAGGAATGCCGTATGCAGCACCACCCTCTGTTTCTTGTAGGCGTACCAAAGCCCATAGACCAAGCCGGCGGCCAGCAGCACAAAGAAGAATACGGTTCCCACATTAAACGGAAGATGCAGGCTGTTGACAAAGAAGAGTTCGAAATATCCCGCCAGTTTCACCGTCCAGGGAATCACGACCCAAAGGGTAAGCCCCAGCAATGCGAAGGAAAGCAGGAGCGAAATCCAGAAACGCTTGCGGGTAGGCTTGTATTTCTTGTAATAGACCACAAACACGATGGCGGGAATCACCAGCAGGTTCAGCAAGTGAACCCCGATGGCCAGGCCTATCATAAAGGCGATGAGCACGAGCCAACGCAGGTTGTGGGGCTGGTCCGCCACAGCTTCCCATTTGAGGATGCACCAGAAGGTAACGGCGGTAAAGAAAGAAGACATGGCATACACTTCGCCTTCCACCGCACTGAACCAAAACGAATCGCTGAAAGTGTAGGCCAAAGCCCCCACGATGCCGGAAGCGAAGATAAGGATGCACTGCGCCCAGTCGGGCCGCCAGGTTCCGTAATCCGGCGCATCGGGCGATTTTTCCATGCGGCGGCCTTTTGTCTTGACGGAGAACGTAAAGGCATAGACCAATTTACGGCACAGCATGGTGATGGACCAATACAGGAAAAGTATCGTGAAGCTGCTGCAAAGGGCCGACATCACGTTTACCATAAAGCCGATCTTGGCAGGATCGCCGAATGCCAGCAACCCGAACAGACAGCCGACAAGCTGAAATGTGGGCGCTCCGGGGGGATGCCCTACCATGAGTTTGCTGGCGGTGGAGATATATTCACCGCAGTCCCACCAACTGCCTGCCCTTTCGGCAGTGCCCACAAACACCGCTGTGGCCACTGCCCATACCAACCATCCGATGAGGTTGTTCCAAAACTTGTAAGTACGCATATCTTGCGACAATTTTCGACAAAAGGCAAAGATACGAAATTGCCGTGGTTTTAAGTATTACCGAAAAAGCTTATATTCGCACTCGCTCAATCGGGCCTTTTGTCAAAGGCAGACCCGGTTCAGCTCATTCGAAAATGGACGTACAAGGTATCAGGAAAGAGTTCCCTTTGTTGGACACGGAAATCAACGGCAACCCGTTGGTGTATCTGGACAATGCCGCCACCACGCAGAAACCGCGCGCAGTGACGGATGCCCTGCTCGATTATTACCGGACGCTCAACAGCAATATCCACCGGGGTGTGCATCATCTGAGCCAACGAGCCACCGATGCCTTTGAGGAAAGCCGCGAATGCGTGCGCCGCTTCATGAACGCCGCCAAACACGAGGAAATCATCTTCACCAAGGGCACGACCGAAGCCATCAACCTGGTGGCCAACGGATTTGCCCGCAAGTTCCTGAAAGAAGGGGATCGCGTGCTGGTGACGGTTTCCGACCACCATTCGGATTTCGTGCCTTGGCAGCAGGCCTGCCTGCAAAGCGGGGCGGTGTTCGACATCATGCCCGTGGAGCGGGACGGCACACTGGATCTGGCACTTTTGGAAGAAAAACTGGCGTTGAAGCCGAAACTCGTGGCATTTCCTCATATCTCGAACGTGCTCGGCCTGGAAAATCCGGCAAAAAAAATAACCGCCATGGCGCACGCGCAGGGCGCGGCCGTTTTGGTGGATGGGGCGCAGGGAATAGCGCATTGCCGTGTGGATGTGCGCGAGATCGGCTGCGATTTTTACTGTTGGTCCGCCCATAAGATCTACGGGCCTACGGGTATAGGCATTCTATATGGCAGACAGGAATGGCTGGACAAACTGCCGCCCTACCAGTTCGGCGGGGAAATGATCGAGGAGGTGGATTTACAACAGACCTCTTTCGCTGTCCTGCCCTTTAAGTTCGAAGCCGGAACGCCGCCCATCGCCGAAGCCATCACGCTTAAGAACGCCCTCGAATTTGTGGAAGGTATCGGTTTCGATACTCTGCGGGAACACGAAACCCAACTGACAAGCCTTGCCATAGACGGTCTGCGCCAGATAGACGGCATGGAAATCTACGGCAGGGAAGAAGGGCATTCGGGCGTGGTTTCCTTCAATATCGAAGGGGCTTATCATTACGATATAGGCGTAATCCTAGACCAAATCGGCATTGCCGTGAGAACCGGCCACCATTGCGCCCAGCCGCTGATGAAACATCTGGGCATTCCCGGCTGCGTGCGCGCCAGTTTTGCCGTATATAACACCCTGGAAGAAGTGGAACGTCTGCTGGCGGGCGTTAAGAAAGCGGCGGAAATGCTCCGCTGAAAACCCAATACGAAAAACCTTTAAACAAAGAATACACCCATGAATCTCTTAAAAAAATCCGTAATCCTGGCTATCGGTTTAGGTCTGATGATGACGGCATCCCTCTCCGCCCAAGAATACTTGGACAACGCGCTGTACGTGAAGTTTAAGGAAACATCTTCCGTAAGCGCCAAAAAGTTCCAACGGGATGTGGTGCCCGTGGAATACCTGAAACTCAAGATTTCAGACAAGAAAATGGCTCAGAACGGTATTCATCGCGAAGCCTATTCTTTGAGTTTATTCGACAACGCTTTTCTGGACCGCACTTTCCAGATCCGTTTTGACAGCACGGTAAACATCAACAAAATTATCCGTCTGTTGGAAAATGACCCGAATGTAGAACTGGTGGAACGCGTGCCCATTTTCAAACTCTTTTCGGAAAATCCGGCGAAGACCGTGCCCAACGACCCCTATTACCCTGCCTTTGAAGGCAAGGAACTCCTCTGGTACCTGAAAATGGTGAATGCCGAAGGAGCCTGGGCACTGCAACAAGGCGACTCCAATATCAAGGTTGCCATCGTGGACGGTGCCGTTTGGGGCGAGCATGAAGATTTACAAATTCCTGCAAAATACCAGTTCGATTCTTACACCAAACGTGTGGGTACTTCAGCCCCCATTGATAACCATCCCGATATACAATGCACCACGCTTTATTCTGCCAATCCTAACGACGACCCTTGTCCCGCTTACTCCTGGTCGCACGGCACCCATTGCGCCGGCGTGGTGGGAGCTAAAAACAACAACGGTATCGGCATATCTTCTCTGGCGGGAGGAGTAACGCTTCTGGGGATAAGGGCAACCACCTCCCAATACTCCGGTGCCGTGGTGTCCGGATACGAAGGCATCCGTTGGGCGGCCGATAACGGAGCTAAAGTCATCAGTTGCTCCTGGGGCACCTCCACAGGTGGCGGTGACGTGGGACAAGCCATTTTAAAGACTTGCTACGACAAGAATATAACTATCGTGGTCGCCGCCGGCAATGACAATAGCATGGACAAAGGCGAACCTGCCAGCTCGATGTATGTGATTACCGTAGGTTCGGTTGACGAAAACAAAGCGAAATCGAGTTTTTCAAACTACGGAAACTGGGTGGACATCTTGGCTCCGGGAGGCTCGGCATTGCCTGCCAACGGTGAAGTAGGCATTATAAGCACCACCTATTGTCTGGCGCAGAGTCTCCGTTTATACTCACACATTACCGAATTCAACGACAAACGTTACGATGAAATGTCGGGTACATCGATGGCCACACCCTTGGTGGCATCCTTGTGCGGATTGATGCTCTCAAAAGATTCCACACTTACGCCGGCACAAATCAAAGATATCCTGCAAAACACGGCACAACCTTCGATCAGCAATTCGTTTACCCCTTTAGCCGGCATCATCGATGCCGAAGCGGCTATCAAAGCCATCGGACAAACCAAATTCGACGCTCCTGTTGAGAACCTGAGCGTTGACCGCAATATCGCCGACACGATTTGGCTGTCCTGGAATCAACCTTCCGAACCCGCCCATGAAATTATAGGATACCGGGTATTTTGCAATGGAAGCATCATCGATTCCTGCAATACGGAAATGGCATTTAAACATTATCCTGCTCCGAGCGGACAGAATATCTTTTCGGTAAGCGTGCTGTATAAAGACGGTTTTGTTTCCATCCGCAAGGAAGTGCGTGCCATTTCGCCGGACATGTATCAGATTACCGTCGCAGCCAACCCCAAAGAAGGAGGAATCGTATCGGGCACAGGTTCTTATGCGGATGGATCGATGTTGACCATTTCCGCCACTCCTAACGAAGGTTATAAATTCCTGCACTGGAAACGCCTTGGCAGCAGCAGTATTCTCTCAACCCGTCCCACCTATACTTTCCGTGTTGACAAGAAAGCCACCTATGTCGCCTATTTCGAAAACGAAAACGTAGCCAACGAACAGGCGGACAACCAAGCTTTCAGCATTACACCCAACCCGGCACGCGACCAGGTTAAGATCAGCTGCCCTGCCCTTATCAACCGCATCTCGGTGGTTGACCTGCAAGGCCGCACGGTGATGCAGGCAGAACATGTGAACGCCCAGGAATGGACACTCGATGTTCAAGGCCTTGAAAACGGCACTTACGTAATCTCACTGCAGACCCAGAACGGAAACCTGCAACAGAAGTTCGTTAAGCTTTAATAGCCCGAAGCCTGATTTCGGTCAGGACCTTTTTGGTATAGAGGGGGAAGTCGGCCTTTTGAACCCAATCGTAATACGAGGGTTCTTCATGGAAGACTTCCTCCACTTTTTTTCCCTTGTGCTTGCCGAAGCCGAATACCTCCGCCCCGTTCTTGTCGTATAGGATAAATCCTGCCAGATCCGCGCTCCTGTTCTGCATGGAGAACTCCGCCAGCGCCGCCACATTGTTCTGTACCGGGCAGGAAGCCGAACCGTCTTTATTGATGTATTCCGTATTCTGATAGCGTTGCACCTGCGCCTTGAGCACTTCGAGCGTGGCACGGGTATCGGCAATGGCCGCATGGGCGTTGTCGAGGTCTTGGTTCAGGTAAAAACGCACGGCGGCCACCAAGGTGCGTTGCTCCATCTTATGGAAGATATTCTGCACGTCGATGCAACGCCGGTTCTTCATATCGAACTCCACCCCTACCCGCAGGAATTCCTCTACCAGTAGGGGAATGTCGAACTTGTTGGAATTGAAGCCCGCCAGGTCGCTGTTGCCGATGAACTGCGCTATCGTGGGAGCCAAGGCCTTGAACGTGGGTTCCAAAGCCACATCGGCATCGTAGATATGGTGCACCGCCGAAGATTCGGGCGGTATGGGCATTTCGGGATTGATGCGCCGGAGCATCTCTTCGGTATGCCCGTCGGGAAACACCTTGACGATGCCTATCTCCACGATGCGGTCAAGTCCTATCCTCAGGCCTGTGGTTTCCAAATCGAACACGCACAGCGGTTTGGTAAGGTTCAGTTTAAAGTCTGCGTTTTCCATAGGTGGTTATCCTCCTGTTTTCAAAAATCGGTTCTGTAGGGTGCCAACAATTCCCGGCACACCTGCCGGTAGCGGGCTACCGTGGCGGTACGCTTTACGGCATCGAATCCGCCCGGGGGTACAAAGTTACCCGAAAAACGGCTCCAAAACATCTTTTGCCGTTGCAGCACGGTTGTTTCGGGATAGTCCGATTCGGTGTAATGGCGCAGCAAGGCGGCCACAAACTCGGCGAAAAGCCGTTTTTCCTGTTCTTTTCCGAACTCCGTTCCACACAGACGGCACGGCAGGAAAGGGTCGGAAATCACGCCCCGCCCTATCATGATATGGTCGATGCCGGGAAAGCGCCGCGCAAAGGCCTCCGCCTGGCTCACACTGCCTATATCGCCGCTATGCACCAAGGGATGCCGCGAGAGGGCAAACGCTTCTTCTTCGGCGTCCCAATCCGGTTGGCCGCCGTATAGTTGCGTGCCGATGCGTGGATGCAAGGCCACGTAGCGCAAGGGGTAACGGTTGAGCACTTCCATAACCGGATAGAGTTCTTCCTTGCGGTAATAACCCAGACGGATCTTGACGGAGATGCCCATCGCGGTGGAGGAAAACGCCTTTTCGAGAAAAGCGTCTATCCTTTCCGGATAAGGCAGAAGCCCGCTGCCACGCTGTTTATGCGCCACGCGCCTCATAGGGCATCCCAGATTCCAGTTTACCGAACCGTAGCCCATATCCGAAAGTGCCGAAGCCATCGGCGGAAAGAATTCGGCTTCATTACCCAGAATCTGCGGCTCTACTTCCATCCGGTTGTTGCCCGGCCACAAATCGGCCAGGTGCGACGGTTTGACCGCCTCGCCGCGCACCAAGGTAACGAAAGGGCTCACCGCCCGGCGCATGCGCGAATACCTGCCGAACACTTCCAGCCACGCGTTGCGGTAGCAACAATCGGTAATTCCGTCCATCGGAGCCAGAATCCATGTGATGTGCGAAAGCGGATACATACAGCGAAATTACACTATCCGCCGCAATTTACGGCATTCTTTTTGTCATATTTTGCCGTTCTGTCGCAACAAAATCCCGTATAAATCTGCCATATTGACACATCGAACCGATTGGCACACCCTTTGCCGAGACTTGAACCGCGCTTTTGAAAACCAAAAGCCGTTTAATCAGAAAAAACAATTGAATCATGGGAAAGATAATCGGAATCGACCTGGGAACAACCAAC
>CAYVJX010000047.1:0-10029 GCA_964451895.1 uncultured Bacteroidaceae bacterium
GTGAGGCTGATGCCGCCCCGGCCGTTGCTGTTGTAGAACTGGTTGGCGATATAGGGCTTGTTGAGCGTCATATCGTAGAATACACGCGCCGAAATCTGCCGTGTGATTTCGTACTCAGCATACACGTTGATGGAGGTGATGAGCGCGCCTTCGGAAGGCGTGTTGAGCTGCTGGTCTATCTTGCGCAAAAGACGGATATTGTCGCGGATGCTCAGGTCGGCGCGGAGCACCACGTCACTGCTGATACGGCGTTTGCCCGCCCCGCCCGAATTAACCTTGAAACCGACGTTCTTGATGCGGTATCCCGCCCCGATAATCCATTCCTTGGTGCGCATCTCGGTAATCTGGTTGTTGACGAAACTCAGGCCTATCTGCCGGCTCTGGCGGTATTCGAAGTTGAGCGAGAGGTCGTTCACAAACGTCATGTTGAGCTTGATCAGAGGGGAGAACTGTTCGCTGAGCACCACCCCGTCCATGATGTAGCGCGAACGGAAATTACCGCCGGCATCGATGTTCTCCACAAAATCCTGCGCGTCCTTATACAGCAGGTTGTTGGTATAGGAACCCACGGTATAGGAGGACGAATAGGCGTGCGAAATCGAGAAATTCTTGAACACCTTGCGCACCCCTTTTATCTTGGTGAGCCCCGAATAGGTAAGCGACCAGTTGGGCAAGGGGAACTTATCCATGGCCGAAAGCGACACCTTGTAGGGATCGCGTCCCGTATAGGCGGCAATCAGGGCGGGAATCATCACATCCTGGTTGTTCGACAGATAGCCCTGCGGAAAATCGCGCCGTGCCGCCGTATCGTAGCGATAGGCGTTCCGGTTGTAGCCCGGCATGGTGTTGTTGTCGGCCAGACGTTCGGCTATCACGGCCCGGTTTTCGAGGAACTTCCGGTAGGTCTTGTCGAAATAATTCTTGTCGAACTTACTGAACGCCGTTCCTATCATCACGTTGGTTACGTTATAGCTGCCGTTCAGCAAGGGATTGGTTTCGCGGAAATCGCCCGTGGCGCTGTGGTAGGTGTAGTAAGACGATTTGTTTTCCACCTTGCTGTAACCGAAATTGAGCGTGATGCGGAAATCCACGAAAGGTTCTACCGAAATCTGCGCCGTGACACTTTCGGTAAACTGCTTGTGGTAGGGCGTGGTCATCAGGCTGTCGGTAGAGAGCCAGCCATTCCTGGCGGCGCGGCGGCGTATGTCGGCCTGCGAGCCGAACAGGGCGAATCCCGCTCCCGGCGCGTCTTTGCCGAAATTAACGCCGAACAGGTCGGGTTCGGGCATGAAGCCGGGCAAGGAGGTTCCCTCGTTGCGGCTGTAGTTGATATTGGCATCCCGCACCATCATCAGGAAACGGAGCGCGCCTTTGTAAATGGTTTTCCAGGCGCTCTTCACTTCCGCTTCGTCCTCTTTGGCGTTGGCGCGGCTCATAATCGTGTTGCTCCTACCGCCCCGGCGGTTGCGGCGGTTGCCGTCGTTGATCTTCTTGAGGAAGGGCACTTTGTTGTACAGCCCCACCAGGTTCACCGAACCGTTGGCCGACAAATCCATCGAATTGCTGATAACGTTGCCCAAGCGTTCCTGCGTGGCCAGCGAACCGCCTTCCCAGCGGTAAACGGCGTTGTAGGCCGCGCTACCTTCCACCCAGTCGAAAATGGGAATCTTGTTGATGGGCAGCGTATAAGTAACGCCAAGGTTCTGGTCGTAATTGGTCATGTTGCCGCCCTGGATGAAACTGCGCCATACCGAATCGCGGCGGGAGGCGGTGTTGATGCGGCCGGGAGGTTCGCGCAGATAGCTGTTGGCGTTGGCGGCATAGTTGATGCTGATAGACTTGGTGAGGTCGTAACGGAAATTGTAGTTACGGCTCCAGTCAAAACGCTTATAGACCGTAGAGGGCATCAGAATATCCCAATCGGCGTTCTTGTTGCGCATCTTGCTTTCGGAATACTCGCGCTCCAGTTCCATGTTGAACGAGAACATGTTCGGGATATAGTTCAGGTTGAAATCGGTAAGTATCGCCGCCCAGGGGTTGGAGGCCATCTTGGTCTTGCCTAAGGGCGTAAAGAAACGGGAAGTGGTGGAATAATCGTAGCCCAGGCCGCCCCGGTGGATAATCTGGTTGTCGAACTCCATGTCTTCGTCGCGGTGCAGCGTGCTCGAATAGGCATACGAAACGTTGAAGTTCTCGATATCCCAGAACTGCGGCTGCCTTTCGGCGTTGGTGCGTTCCTTGCGCACATTCATCAGGTTTACATTCTGACGAATCGTATAGTCTTGGATGGCTTTCTTGAATTCTTTCTTTTCCTGCTTGCTTGTATAGGCGCCCATCTCGTCTTTGGTCAGCACGTCGGGGTCGAGCGGATTGTATTTGGGATTGCTGATCGTGGAAGACAAATCGTAGTGCACCGGCAACTTCACGCCTGATTTCTCGGGCAGGAAACGCCCCATTTCCAAATCGACGGCGATATCGTAGGATCCGGTATTACTTTGCGAAAGGTCGGTAAGTTTCTGTTCCAACTGCCCGAAATTGGCCTGTGTATAAGCGCCCGCCACCGAAATGCTACCCAAATCACCCAAAGCCAACTGGGCACGCGCGGTAGCCGCCACCCCGCCCTCTTTCTTGAATTCGTTCAGGCTGAACTCGTTGACCCACACTTCCACCGACTTGGGCAAACCGTCATCCTCCCCACCCGTCCGGTTCCGTTCCGGATTGCGCAAGCCTATCAAGATGGTCTTGACCGCGCTGATGGCAGGCGTTCCCTTTACCGAATACGTGGCCTTGCCTATCTGTTCGGAATAAACGGTGGCGTAGGAATTCGAACCGGATTGACGCATAAGGCGGTTGCGGGTTTCCTTTACCTTTACCAAGGCACTCAGGTCTATCTCCACCTTGTTGGCTTCCGGCCAAACCAGTTCGCGTGCGCTCTGCCCCCATTCGGTATAGCTCAAGGGGATTTCGTATTCGTAGTAATTGTCGGTATTGTCCGCGCCGAAACGGATAAAGAGATGCACGTCGCCATCGCGGGCGTTGTCCATTTCATTCACTTTTTCCATGTGCACGAACATCTCCATCTTCTTGAACTGGCGCATGTCGTAGGTGGTGTTCCGATAGATTCCGCGCGCATCGCCGTCGGCCAGGTCGGTTACCTTGAGGCTCAACGACTGTTCGTTCATCTCCACGTTGTTCTGGTCTGCCGGGTCAAGCATACGTTCGATGCCCGGAGGCAACACATAACGGATAGGCGTGCGCTGGCCGTTTTCTTCCACGTTTACCGTAGCCACCTCAAAGGTGGTCTGCGAACCGCCCGGCACGGTCTGCCCCTGCTCCAGAAGCGTATTGTCGTATTTGCGCCAATCCGAGCGAACCAGATCCAAAGCCGCGAAACGCAGGATCACCGGGTCTTTGAAGCCTTTGAGAAACATACGCACAAAGCGCACCGACTGCAGGTTGCGCATCTGCCCCACCACCTTGTCGGGTTCCTTTACGGGAATCTTGAACTGATACCATTTTACCTTTTCGGTGTTGTTGTTGCTCAGCTTCACGCTGGCTTCGTAAACATCGGTGATGTAATTCTCGCCCACCTCCATGTGGTCGGGATCGAGCGGTATCTCGTATTGATAGTAGTTTTCGGCTTCGTTGAGCGTATTGTCTTCGCTGATATCCTCGGTATTGGGGTAGTTGGTCTGCTGGGTGGGGTAAGGTTCGGGATTGTCGGCGTTGGAGGGCGAGTTTCCGTCGGGGTTGTTGTAGAATTTGTAACGGTCGGCAATCTTGTTGGCCGAATGATTCACCGTATCCCAAACGCCCCGTCTGAAATACATGTAGTTGTCGGAAGAGGGGTCTTCGTAAAGCGTGCGGTAGGCCTCGGAGTTCTGCCCTACGATTTCGCCCATGTCGGAAAGGAACTCCCGGAAGAACTCCCGTTCATCACGGGAAGACAGACCGTCCAAACCCACGTCCTGATACTTGCGCGCGGAGGGTTCGTTGTCGAAGCTGTTCACGATGGCCTGTATCGAAGGAACGCGCCCCCATTGGGTCTCGTCCACATTCTCCACCACATCCGAAGTAGGTAGCCCGTTCTCGAAAGATTTACGCCCGTCGCGCAACACGTCTTCGGATATATCCCCCAAGTTGAAATACAGCTTACCGCCCGAATGGCGCGGATTGCCGTTTCTGCCGTCCATACCGATAAAGGGATCCATAACCCAGAACTCGATATACTCCACGTTGGCCGCCTCGAAATCGGTGTTGGTTACCTTGCGCATCATCCCACCCCAACGGGATTCGGGCTCGCGCAGGCTTCCGTCGGCATTGACCCCGGCGGTAACGCCGCCCACCGGCCTGGCATCGTAGTTATACGGGCCGCGTTCAGAGGGATAGAAGGCCATGTTCAGCACCGTCAAGGTCTGGGCTTCGTTCGAGGAAAGCTGGCGGCCGGGAAACACTTCGTTCACCAGCACACGGCGCGTGTAATGGTTGGAAAGGTCTTCTTTGGTGATGTTCTTGGGTCTTGCGCTGCTGTAGAAGATAGGATCCACGGTGTACCACGCCAACTTGGCGCGGTTGCGCCCCGTAATCGTAGTGGTGGTGGCGTCAAGACCATCCGATTCGGGGAACAGGTCGTTCTGCTTTTGCGGCGTGCTGGCCAGATACCACGAATACGGCTCCTTGATGTTGATGGTGCTCTTGCTGCTTTCGAAATCGTCAATATAGGTGGTTCCCGAACGGCCGATGGCGCGCGAGTGCCCCGGCAGGAAGTGGGCGAACTCTCCGTAAAGGCTGATGCGCGAAGGAGCCTTGCTGTCTTCAAAGGGCAGAATGGCATCCACTGCCTTGGTGAGCCAACGGCTCTCGCGGTCGTAGGAGGCGTCAAAACCATAGATAGTATTGGAGATGGGCTCTTCGCCGTAGTTCACCTTTTGGGTGAGCGAGCTTTGGCGGAGGTTCATGATAGTACCGCCCACATAGAAATGTTCATCGAAGAAGTGTTCCACCCTTAAGCCCATCATACGTTTGGTGAGCAGGCTGTTGGAACGGCTTTCAGTCTTGATGTCGATGGGAACGCCCGAAGCGAGCACGCCCGGATTGATGATCTGTACGATACCGGCGGAATAGTTTACCGTATAGTCTTGGTTTTCGACCAAAGGCGTGTTGCCGGCCATCACCTTGACCGAACCTTCGGGCAGGTTGTACGCGCCAAGGCTTATTTCGCTGCCGCCCGACGACTTGTAACTGCCCACAAACGTATATTTGTTTTTCTCGCTGTATTGCTGCGCCTCCGTTTTGGTTTTGGTATAAAGTTCGTTGTACTGGTATTTGGCCGCCATAACGCTGTCGCCGTCGAACATCTGCACCATATCCCGGCCGAAAGGTTCAGGCCAGGGAAAATAAATCAGCCCCTTGTCGCTCTGCACGTAGCCCGCGCCTGCGGCGGCACCGTCCAGGTAATCGAAAAGCCCGTCGGGATTGCGGTTCTGCCGGGTATCCAGATTATCCACGCCGAACACCTGGATAAGCGGAATACCGCTCCGCGGCCCGTCGGTAAAATAGCCGCTGGGAACGCCCCTTTCGTTGCCCGAATACATGATGTTGAAACGGAAATTATCGCCGCTGAGCTGGTAGGTGTTCAACGAATAGACGTTCTTCATCATCAGGTTCCACAAGGGAATCTCCGTATTGAGCACCGATGATTTCAACAGCTTGACCACCAGAACCTGCGGGTCGTTGATGCCCTGGTCTGAAAATTCACCCACCTGATATACGGCCGTATCGCCCACAATCTGATACTGGAATGCCACCGCCAACACCTGGTCGCTGTTGATGGTCTGGTTCAAGGTGATGAAACCCAAGGTGGGGTTGAAGGTGTATTCGTTTGCATCGAGCCGCCGCGCGCTTTCCACCTTTTCGAACTCCTGCCCGTTAGTATAGCCGCGTCCTTGCAGGTACTGCCCCACGGTGTTGATGTTGCGCAGATTGCTTTTAGGGAAAACGCGCAACAGGTTGTTGGAACGGTCTTGGTCGGGATAACGGGCAAAGGTGTTGCCCTGCAGGTTGGAGGCAAAAGGCTTGTCTTCCCCCAAGTCGGTAAACGCCAGAATGTTCCGGTTGTTCTGCACGGGGGAACCGATATTGGTTACCCACACTTCGATTTTGGTGATCTTGAGACGGCTGTTCACCAAAGGCAGTTCCGCCAAGGCCTCGTGGTAGTGTTCACGGAAATACTGCGCCAGGAAGAAATGGCGGTTTTCTTCGTATTCATCCACCTTGATGTTGAACTCGGTGCTTTGCGCGCCACCTTCCACCCGCACGTTGGTGCTTTCGGAACGCTGTTCGGAGAACACGCCCGTGATGAATGTCTTGCCGAACTGCAACTTGGCCTTGATACCGAAAAGTTCCTGCACGCCGCTTATCAAGGTGGTGTTCAAGGGAAAGTCGATATTACCGGCACTGAGGTTCTTTACAATTTCGTCTTCCTTGCCCTCGTACTCAAGCTTGAATTTGTTGTCGAACTGAAAAAGGGCCTCCGTATTGTGGCTGATGTTGAACTTGAGGCGGTCGGCCACCGTGGCGTTCAGGTTCACATTGATATCGGCGTCGAAGTCGAAATTGAACGTGCGCCGGTGCTTGATATCCAAAGACGGGTCATCGCGCCGGGTTCCCACCAAGGCGAACTCCAAGCCGATGGAACCGTTCAGGTCAAATTTGATAAGGTCTTTGCCCAGTTTCTCATCCAGAAAATCCAGGTTGAGCCCAGGAATGAGACCGCTCAGACCCGAAGAAGTGGTGGGCGTGTAGTCCGCCTTGCTTTTCCAGTAGTCGCGAACGGCTTTGTCGCTGGTGAACTTTACGTATTCCTCCATCGTCATGTGGCGGCGGGACAGCACCACATCGCCGATTTTACGCGTGAGCACGTATTCGTTGGTCTTGGGGTCGTACTGCGCCTCTTCGGTGATGTTGCTTTTCAGATAGAGGCTCTTGTCTTCGGGAAGGTCTTCGTTGGGAGGGGTCTGCGGAATGGGATAATGCAGCGAATCGTCTTGCAACGCATCCACGGCGTAGGGAACGGCAGGATAATCCATCCCCGCTCCGCTTTCGTAAAAAGCATGATAGAGCCTGTCCGCCACGCCCGGCATATCGTTCCATGAAGGCGGAACGGGGCTTGTCGGCTTATAGGCCGCCGTGCCCGCATAAGACAAGGTAATCCCTGCGGAGAGCACCCATGCGGCCATAATCGCCCATATGCTGCAGAACCAATACTTCCACATAACAAATAACTCAAAGAGTATGGCCTTAGAGCATCCGCAGTGCCTGTTTTATCATGTTCTCCGTGTTCAAACCGGGGTCTTTCGCCAAAAGTCCGTCCACCGTCTTCTCTACAGAGGCACGGGCGAAACCCAGGGTAACCAAGGCGGCCACGGCTTCATCCCTTTCCGGACGAAGCTGCGGCAAAAGCGAAGAGTTCGCTGAAGAAAAGTCCATTTTAGCCAGACGGTCGCGCAGATCAACAATGATGCGTTGGGCGGTCTTTAATCCTATCCCCTTGACCGACTGAACCTTCTTTACATCGCCATCCAAAATGGAACGCGCCGTAAGTTCGGGTCCCAAGGTAGAAAGAATCATCCTTGCCGTGTTGGCACCCACTCCCGAAACCGAAATCAGTTGCAGGAAGAGTTCTTTTTCCGTCTTGTCCGCAAAACCAAAGAGCAGCAGGGCATCTTCCCGAACCGCCTGATAGACCCACAGCCGTACCGTTGCCTTGTCTTTGATCTGCGAATAGGTGTGAAGGGAAATGTTGATCTCATACCCGACGCCCCCGCAATCTATCGTCACACAGGCCGGGTTCTGTTCCGTCAACTTGCCTTCTATATATGCGTACATGCTTTTTTGCCAATGTTACAAAGAGGCAAATGTAACCTTTTACGGGCAGATATGCAACCGGGCGAACTTCCTGCTTCCATCAACCCTCTTCTTTACCACTGCCAAGCCGCCTTTTCTCCACCTGCGATATTTTGCCTATCTTGCACGGAAAAACAAGACTGCCTCATGGAAATTCGGTTGCAGACCTACGTATCGCCTTGCGGCGAATTGCTTTTGGGCTCGTATGCGGACAAGCTCTGCCTGTGCGACTGGACGGCGGGAGCGCGGCACGAGCGGGTGATGGCCCGTGTGCAACGGTATCTGAAAGCGCCGTTTTTGGAGGAGCCGTCCGAAATCACGCGCCAGGCCGCATTGCAGTTGGACGAGTTCTTTGCCGGAAAGCGGCGGGCGTTCGATTTGCCGCTCCTGTTGGCGGGCACCGATTTCCAACAGAAGGTATGGCGCAACCTGCTCAAGATTCCTTACGGGCAGACGCTTTCTTACCGGCAGACGGCCTGCCTGCTGGGGATGCCGGAGGCCGTGCGTGCGATAGCCAACGCCAACGGTGCCAACGCGCTTTCGATTGTCATTCCCTGCCACCGGGTCATCGGCCACAACGGCAGTCTCACCGGCTACGGCGGCGGCCTGGCAGCCAAACGGTTCCTGCTGGAATTGGAGGGAGCCCACTTCAACCAACCTGCCTTATGCTGACCCTCCCCCCTATCACCACCGCCGATGCGCGGTATGGTTTTATGGAGGATTCATCGAATATAATTCGCTATATTTGTACAATAAATCAATCAGATAATCGAACCATGAAAAGCAATAAGGGTTCAATATCAACAGAAAAACAATTTGGAGAAGTCATAGACATTATTCTTCAACATCAGAGTCGTGCCACAAAAGCAGTTAACGAAGAATTATTGCTTACAGCGTGGCATGTGGGAGGGTATGTATCGGGCAAATTGAAAAGCGATGAATGGGGCAGTAAGGTTGTGTCTCAACTTTCCGAATACATACGTTCGCAATATCCTAATATAAAAGGGTATAGTAAAAGAAATATTTACAATATGGTGATGTTTTATGATGAATATTCATCGAAGGCATTTACCGTCATTGTAAAAAAATATCTGAATGCTGAATTTGTGCAGTCAATGCCTGCACAATTAGAAATACCTCCTATACTTTCACAATCAACAGCAATAATGCAGTCAGCGCCTGCACAAATCGCCGGAGATCAAATCGAACAGATTCCTAAAATATTGGAATTAACCACACTGACCAATCATATAGAGATTCTTTGCCGATGCAAAAGCAATGAAGAACGGCTTTTCTATATTCTCTATGCCAATAAGGAACATCTAGCGAGCCGAGAACTTCAAAGATGCATCTCCAACCAAACCTATACAACGTTACTGAGTAGGAAGGGCAATATGTCAAAAGGACTGCTTGAAGTCTATCCCCAAGCGCCAGTCTTATTTAAGGATACGTTATTTGTGGATTTTCTTGATTTGCCCAGAAAGCATAGCGAGTCAAAACTGAAGAACGGTTTGGTGGAACATATGAAACAGTTCATTCTTGAACTGGGCAAGGATTTTATCTTTATGGATCAAGAATATCATCTTAATATCGGTGCATCCACCTTTAAGGCGGATCTGCTGTTTTTTCATCGAGGATTGCAGGCATTGGTGGCAGTGGAATTGAAAAAGACAAAGTTTCATCCACGCGACCTCGGACAATTGGAGTTTTATTTGGAAGCACTTGACCGCGATGTAAGACGCTCCAATGAAAACCCCTCTGTCGGCATTATACTTTGTCCGGAAGCCGACAAGGTTGTGGTGGAATATGCTATGAGTCGAAGCATGAGCCCCACAATGATAGCCGAATATAAACGAATCCTTATGCCACAGGAACGTATGCAAAAGCAACTGAATGAGTTTTGCGATATGTTCTTGAATAAAAATTAGATGCAACTGATCCCCGTTAAAACCGCCGATGCGCGGTATGCTTTTGTGGAGAATCTGCTCCACGTTTCGTTTCCGGCCTGTGAACGGCGGGACGATAGGGAACAACGCGCCCATACGGATCATACGGAGGCGTTTACCGCCTATCTGGCCACGGAGGGCGACGATTCGGTGGGATTGCTCAGCTGTTGGGACTTCA
>CAYVJX010000048.1:0-9756 GCA_964451895.1 uncultured Bacteroidaceae bacterium
TCGGTTCTTTTCCGTATAATATACGCTTGAACTCATCAAGCGACAACTGCCCGTGTGTTTCCATTCCCTTTACAAAATTCCCATATTGCAAAGTTACATAGAAAATGTTATATTATTACCACTTTTCAGAAACACTTGACCTGCATAGTTACATGAAAATAAACAAGTTTTCAAACATTACAAAAGCTTTGTAAACCCATTTCAAACATGTTGATAAAATTTCGAAGCAATTTTTTCTGATACATACGGTGCGTCCATACAAAAAAAAAGAGGCCCGGCTTCGCCGGGCCTCTTTTTCTCCGAATCCAAAAACTATCTTATCACGAGACGTTTTACGGCTTCCTTACCATTGGCGCGTACACGGATAAAGTAGATGCCGGCGTTGTTGAGCTGCAAGGAGGTCTGTCCTGCACCCACTTCCATCTGCCTTACCACTTGGCCGTTGGCGGAAAAGATTTCCACCTGGGCGCGTGCCGGAACGTTCAGATTGAACAAACCGTTGGCAGGATTGGGATAAACGCTTACACCCGCCAATTCGCGGCTTTCGTTGGCAACGCCTTGTTCTGGAATAAAGTGAATTTTAAACGTCAAGCTTTTTCCAGCCGTCAAATCAGTAAAAATGCAGGTAGTTGTACACTCATCCTTATCAGCGTTTGGTGTATATGCAATATCGAAAGGTTCCAAGCCTGTTCCTGTAACCTGACCCGGATCCATCATAATAGGACCAAGCGTATTACCTGTCATACAACCACCAAAACCACAGATAGACATTCCTGCACCTTCAGGTATGCTATCTGTCGAGAATTCAGCCTGAAATTCCATTGCAGATTCGGACGTATTGGTCAACACAAAATGCTGTTCAATACTACGGCCTGAACCCTTCATCTCTAGGATTTGACCTTCTGTCACCACAGAACCATTAGCTTCCAATTTAAAATTTTGGGCAAACGTCATTCCCATTCCAGCGAATAACGAAACCATCAAAACGATTATCTTTTTCATTTTTTTAATTATTGATGTTTTTGTTGTTTATTTTGCATGAACATAAGCGGCTTGCAAAACTTCGCGACTGCTTGCATTCGTTACAAGCACCACAACCGCAAGATCTTCTTTTTTCCAATCGGACTTAAGGTTAGCCGTATATTGCTTCGTAAACTTAGTACCTTCCGCTGGCTTTGCATCTAATATTTTATCTCCCCAAATATCATTGCTGATAACAGTCCTTAAAACATGATTGTGGATATAATCCGCATCATCGCCACTTCCCGTCAATTGCGTTGCCTTAATGTTATCTTCCACAATCATGGCAATTATGTTAATATCTCCGTTTTCCAAATAATCCTGTTTAAAATCACCATTGATGCTTACACGGATTGCATCATTCAAGGTTGCCGAGGCTGTTAGATTTACATAATCTGTAGCTGTGTCATCCAAAACATTCTGAATGGCACCGCCCCAAGATTGATAACCTATCACTTCCTTGCGATTTACCATACCCTTCGGATAATCGGGAATCTGAAATGCTGTAGCATATGCCTCAGCTTCCTCTGTACGTAAGTCTGGATCTCCCTCATACGGCATTGTCAATCCAGGATTGCCTTTGGGGTATAGGCCTACAACCACCAAATTTTTACCATAAACTGCTTGAAGTTTGGCAATTTCCGGAGCGCCCAAATCTGCGCAATTCACACAACCAACCCCTGTGTAATCCTCCAGCAACACGCAACGTTCACTCTTTATTTCCAACACGCCTTGGTCAATCAACCGATCCCCGTCCTTAATCTTGTCGCAGGCAACAACGGCAAGCAACAAACCTGCCAAAACAAACCCGCCGATATATCTTATCATTTTCATGACTTTCTCCTTTTAGATTAGAATGAAGAACTCATCGTAAGCATCACCCCGTTGGACGCCGGCATTTCGCGGCATACCCCGCCGGCACACATGATACCCTTGCGGATTTTGCCGTAGGAGAGCGAAATACGGGTGGCATCGTGGATATAACCCGCCGACACGTAATAATAGTGGAAACGCCTGTCTTTGTCGTTGTTGCCCACATTCCACTGGTCGGAAACCGATACGAACCAACTGGGAGCGAAAGTATATTCCAGCGTTCCCATCAGCCAGTCCTGTTCGATCTGTTTGGTGTGCAGATACTGCAATTCCAGACGCAGGGCGTGTTTCTTGAGGAACATATAGGTAAAATCACCCACCACGGTATGGATAAACGCCTTGGGTTCGCCGTGGCCTTCCACCACTTCCTGATTGTAACGTTCAAACATATACATCAAGGTCATCTTGAAATGCTTGTTGAACTTATGGGCTATCTCCAGATTGGCGTCGATAAAATACACCTGATCGGCATCCATGTGGAACATCTTGGTCTTATAGCCGTATGAACCCATCATGGGGGTCGTGGCACCGGGCGTTTCTCCGGTAATGTCCGTTCTTTCGGGAGCGAAAGCCACACTGGCATTCGCCTTCAAATCCGTTCCGTATTTGCCGCCCAAAGCCGTTCCACGCTTGAATTTATACTGCACATCGGCCTGGAACGCCACTTCTCCCAACGACTGGCAGGCATACGGATAAATGGAAGCCAAACTATAGGCATGCTGGCGGGTAAGAGCCGGCATATAGTTGATAAGCCCGAAATTGCCTTGTTCGCCGCGGTCAGCGCGGAATCCCATATTATCCACGCTCTTGGCCTGCAGCAAGACACCGAAACCGCGCGTGGAGTAACCGGCATTGAGCAACAAGGCCTGGCCGGGACGATAGATATAACCGTTCTCAGCCGAGGGGTCGTTGGCTTTATACACGTATTCGCCGCCGAGAGTAAAACCGTTGCTTTCCACATTGAGGCGGGCCGCCGCCGAACCCACATTCTTGGGCAAACCCAACTTGAACTGGTGCATGCCGTCGTCTTCCTGCCGCATCACCATAATGGTCTGGTCGGCCTGATATTTGGAAACGAAGCTGCCGCCCAAGGTAATGCGCGTCCCCCAGTCCTCCATGGGTTTGATAAAGTCGTTGAACGCCAAATCCAAATCCACGCCGCGAATCAGCCCCACATAATCCCAGAAATGCCGTTGGATTCCTACCAAACCTTTAATCGTGATGCCCTTGTAGGGACGGATAATGGCACGCACACCGCTGATGGCGTTGTCCATACCGAGGTTCCAATCCTGATAGGAACGCAGAATCATGCCCGAACCGAACTGTTCGTAGAACGAACCGGCGGTAACATCGATGATGTCACCGCTGAAACGGGCAAAATAATAAGGCACACCCCAGCCGTCCAAACGGGCGTCATAGCCCAGCATCGGCTTGAAATAGCCTTCAAAACGCGCTCCCAACGTAAACTTGCCGTTGGTGTATTGCAGGTAGGCGAAACTATTGCTTCTGAATTTTTCGGGAACTTCGGGCGAACCGATCAAGGAATCCTTGAAATACAGCTGGGCGTCCAACTGAATGTTTCCCGACAGGGTTCCGCGCGCCATGACTTCCTCGAACTTGCTCTGCGCGGAAACGGCCGCACAAAAGGCAAAGCAGGCAAAAACGGCGGTAAATATGCGTGTTACTTTCATCACCGGCTACGATGTATGGTTTTTTATGCATAACGCTTACCGGGAAACCGGCTGCGAGGCGGCCTTGCGTTGGGCCTTGCGCTCGGAGGCTCCCCAAATGGCGTTATATAACGTTCATTTCTGTTTGATCTCTTCTCCGGCGTTCAGACGGCGAACCACTTCGATAAGTTCCTGTTCGCTGCCGTCGGAATAGCCGTTGTGCTGGAACACCACGTTGCCCTTGCCATCCACCACAAACACGTGCGGAGGATTGGCCACGTTCATGGCGCGTTTGAAGTCGCCGTTTTCGTCCAACAGCACTTCGAATTCCCATGCCTGGGCGTTGGCAATCGTCTTGACACGCGCCGAAGAACGCGAATCATCGATAGAAACGGCATACATCTTCACACCCGTTTCATCCACCCAATCCAAGTAGGCATCGTTGATGGCGCTCATTTCTTTGAGGCAAGGTTTGCACCATGTAGCCCAAAAATTGATAATCATCGGTTTGCCATCGTTATTCAAATCGGCGGTATTGATTTGTTTGCCGTTGAGGTCTTTGATGTTGACCGAAGGCAGTTGTTGGGCAAAGCAAACGTAGGTTGCCAAAGCCAGGATAGCCGACAAAAGGATTTTTTTCATGGTTGTCTATTTTTAAAGTCTGCGAATTTAATCAAATTTCCCATTTATTGTATGGAATAGCCGTAAAACCGCGCCTCGGTCTTGTTTTCCCAAACAACAGCCTTGCGCCCGGGTCTAAGCCCCACAAACTTGATAACGTCTTCTTCCGTGCTGAAAACCCAAGCCTGCGCGCCGGTATAGTTGCGCTTGAGCACATTGCCCACCTCGGTATAAAAGTCTTCCGCCTCGAAATTCTCGGGTGAACCGACCTTGGGCATACGGATAATGATGAACCAGCCTTCGGCATCCTCCATGCCGTCGGGTCTGACTCCCTGCATAAAGTCGGAAAGCTGCAGGTTCACATCCAGATGCAGGCGGATTTTCTTTAAGCGAGCCTCGGTCTCTTCCACCGCCAGACCATCGGAATCTATGGCGATAATCTCACCCTGCGGATCGCTTATCTGCTTGATGGCATCGTCTTTTATCTCTTTCCAGAGGTTCGGGTCGAAATCGTTCCAATACTGGAATGAATAGCCTTTACGGTAATAACCGGCCGGCATATTGCTTGCCTGCATGGCGGCCTCTATGGCCAAGATCCCGTTGCCGCAAAAGGGAACCAGGAGGTTCTTGTCGGGCGTCCAGCCGCTCAAGGCCAGCAGACCCGAAGCCAGCACTTCGGTAAAGGCTTCTGAATGGGGTTTGCGGTAGCCTCGGTTGTGCAGGGAAAGGCCGGAGGAATCCAGCATAAGCTCGCAATGGTTGTTCCGCATATAGAGTTCCACGCGAATCGTGTAGTACTCGTTATCAATCGAGGGTCTTTGCCCCAACACCCGGCGGAAACGGTCCACAATCGCATCCTTGACACGCTGCGAGGCGAATCGGGTGTGCGAAAACACCGAATCGATACAGGTGGCGCTCAGGGTCATCAGGGCATCCACAGGAAAAATCTTTTCCCAAGGCACCGCATACACCTGTTCATACAGGTCGTCCTGCGTTTCAATGTCGAACGACTTGATGTTCTTTAAAATACGCAATGCCGTGCGGCACAGGTAATTGGCTTTGTAGAGAACCTTCTGGTTTCCCTCGAACAATACCGCCCGGCTCGATTCCTTTACGTCGGTGGCTCCCAAGGCTTTCAATTCCTTGGCTAAAACGGGCTCCAGCCCTTGCAGTGTCTTGGCTATGTAGCTCGGCATATCTCAAAAATTATTCCGATAAGGCTATCGGATTTCGCATTTCTTTTTGTTCTCTTCGGCTTTCTGCATAAAAGGTTCGGCCAAGACCGAAAAACGCTCGTGGCGCGCCGTTCCCACCACCGAAATTGCATCGCGCACCTCGATGTCGAACACCGTCTTGCGCCCCTCCACCTGCACGAGCGTGGCGGTGCAGACTAATTTCATGCCGCAGAGGCTGGCCTTGAGGTGCTGGAGGTTGAGGGAAACGCCCACCGTGGTCTCGCCCTCTTCCATATAGGGCTCCAGCAGAACGCAGGCGGTTCTTTCCATCAGCGCCGCCATGGCGGGCGTGGCATAAACTTGCAGCGAACCCGACCCGTGAACGCAGGCAAGGTCTTTTTCCTCTACCGTTCTTTCTACCGTGGCCGTAGTATCTTGGGGTATGTCTTTCATCTTTTCACTTTATTGAATGGGGGATTTTCCCCCAAGACAACTTTCACATCAAAAAAGTGCACTCCGAAGAGTGCACCTATTCTGCAAATTTAGTTATAGTTTGATTAAAAAGAAAGCGGAACCATTCTCTCTGAATGATTCCGCTTTTCTTCTTGACAGTTAACACTAACAGATTGGAAAACTAAAAATGCAAGCCGAATCCGACACCATATTTCTGAGTGCCGAAATCCAAACTGGCGGAGTAATTCAAACTGCTCTTGAGCGTTTTGATTCTCCGTGTATATACTACATCCATAGGAACACCAGCTCCAACAAAAGCTATCCCAACTATAAGCGGAGCTAAATAACTATCATCATAATAGTCATAGTCACTATAGTCCCAATAGTTGCCGTAGCTATAGCTATAACTATTGCCAGAGGCGGATGATGCCATAATAATACCTGTTATCGTCAAGACACTCCCAGCAATCCAAAGCCCACGCCCTGTCCACTGCAATGCCCGCAGTTTTTTCATCTGCCCGGTTATATCCATTCCCGGATACTGGCTCATTTTCTGCATCTGATGCAGGTTCCCCATGGGTTCTTTCTCGGCTATCCTTCTTTTTACCGATGCCTCTTTTAAACTTTTTGGCAGCGCTTTACCAACGTTCAATTCCAAAGATGTCTTTTCCACCTTTCGAGCTTCCCCACGAAGCAGTGTCTCATCTGTCGGAAAACCCGTCAGATTGATGTCGTCCACCTGATCCACCTGCCCGAATAAACGGGTTCCCAATACACCAAAACAGAAAAAAACGCCGACCAGAATAATTTCTTTGGCGATTATCTTATTCATGACGCGATTTTTTATTCTTGGTCACAACCACTTTATCCAAGGTTACATCATTCAAATCCAAGTTGTTGCTCTTGTAATTGGTCACAACCTTATAGCCAACGGTCTTTCCATCTTCATCCTTGGTCTCAATCAAATACGGTGTTTCAGGTTTCATTTCGGTCAAATTAACCTTGATAGCTTTGGGCACAGGACGAAAATTCTTGTACACCCCTGGATATCCGGTAACCGTAACCATAATGCCGTCCCCCATGCCTTCCACACGCACAACCTCGTACTGCGGAAAAAGAAGCACATCGGCTTTAACCGATTGCAGTGCATCATAAACGGCATTCAGTTTGTAAGTATTGACTTTCATCGATGCGGTACGCCACCGCAGACAGCCCAACTCTTTTTTCATAACCGAAAATGTTCCCGTCACTTTGGTCTGACTCACTTCCAAATCCGCCATCATAGGTTCGGAATAAGGTTCCAGCGTGCGTCCAGTTCTGTCCACCATCCGGTAGGAACAAGAGGTCGCTACCAATAAAACCGCAACAATTGCAACTAAAGAGAAAATTGTCTTTTTCATTTTATTAAATTTTTGATTTGTATTAAATTAATGAGAGTTCTTCAATATAACGGTAAAGAATTCCGTAGAACGCAACATCTTTTTTTTCATTCCGAACTCATAAAAACGTGCTTCCTCCGGACGGATGGTCATCGTAGAGGATCTATCGCCCATCCCCATAATGATGTTGTTTTTTACCTCGAATTTCAATTTATGTTCTCCATCCCGAATATTCGGGATCTCAAAATAAAATCCCTCCGAAACGGAACCTTCTCCAAGCGTCCTTCCATCTATAGAAACGATTATTGGAAGATGTCTCGGCGGAACCAATCTGATTCCCTCATAATAAAGCACTATTTTTCCTTTCTCCGGATTCCGGTCTATCGCGCCGTCTTCCTTGTTTGTTCCAAATAAAGATTCTGCCAAACGTTGGCAAGCTTCACGCAATTGATCGGGATTACTTCCTGTCTGTACATACTCCGTTTTTTCCAACTTTGCTGTCTCAACATCAAGTATTTTGGCGGTGATAAAAAATTTACTTTCATCCACTTTCGCCATTTCCGCCACCAATATACAGGAGGCTCCTGTCATCTCTCCCAATTTTCTTATTTCAACATCTCTTACCAAACCGGTTCGTTGAAATTCCTGTTCATCCATGATGGAGGATATATCCACTCTGTCATATCCCTCATACCCGGCAGTATTGGTAACAGCATTACTAAGGCAACTTCTGAACACCAATTTCGTTCCATAACTGATACTGCCTTCCCTATCGACCACCTCCGTAATGGCTACTTTCTTTACATCCTGCACCGCATGCGCCTTCGCAAAATGTACAAATAAACAAACAACGAATATGAATATCCTAATATTTTTCATATTAATAAAAAAATTAAAATCCATATACTTCTAAAAAAAGATTTTGCAAAATAATATAATTTTTACACAAAAACCAAGTATCGGAGGCCTAAAGCATACAGAATGAATTGAAAATAAAAGAAAAAGCCGGCAACCACAAAAGTAGCAACCGGCTTTCAATATTGCAAAAATGACGCCTATTTGAGCACGCCCAATTCCTTGCCCACTTTGGTAAAGGCCTGGATGCACTTGTCGAGGTGCGCCCTTTCGTGTCCGGCCGAAAGCTGAACGCGGATACGCGCCTGACCCTTGGGAACCACCGGATAGTAGAAACCGGTTACATAGATGCCCTCGTCAAGCAGCTTGGCGGCGAATTCCTGGCTCAGTTTGGCATCGTAGAGCATCACCGCGCAAATGGCAGACTGGGTGGGCTTGATGTCGAAACCGGCCTCTTTCATCTTGCCGATGAAATATTCGGTATTGGCATGAAGCTTGTCCTGCAGTTCGTTGGTTTCGCTCATCATGTCGAACATCTGGATAGCGGCGGCCGCCACCATCGGAGGAATCGAGTTGGAGAACAGGTAGGGACGCGAACGTTGGCGCAGCATGTCGATGATTTCCTTACGACCCGTAGTGAATCCGCCTACCGCGCCGCCAAAGGCCTTGCCGAGCGTGCCGGTAAGGATATCCACCTTGCCGCGGCAGTTGTACTGTTCGGTAACCCCGCGACCGGTCTTGCCTACCACGCCCGCCGAGTGGCTTTCATCCACCATCACCAAGGCTTCGTATTTGTCGGCCAAAGCCAGAATCTTGTCGAGCGGAGCCACGTTGCCGTCCATCGAGAAAACGCCGTCGGTGACCACAATGCGGAAACGCTGTGCCTGCGCTTCCTTGAGGCAGTTTTCGAGTTCGGCCATATCGCCGTTGGCGTAACGGTAGCGTTTGGCCTTGCAAAGACGCACGCCGTCGATAATGGAGGCATGGTTGAGGGCATCGGAGATAATGGCGTCCTGTTCGTTCAGGAGCGGTTCGAAAACCCCGCCGTTGGCATCGAAACAAGCGGCATAGAGAATGGCGTCTTCGGTGCCGAAAAATTCAGCGATTTTGCGTTCGAGCTTCTTGTGCAGGTCTTGGGTACCGCAGATAAAGCGCACCGAACTCATGCCGTAGCCTCTCTCGTCGAGGGCTTTCTTGGCGGCGGCAATCAGTTTGGGATTGTTGGAAAGACCCAGATAGTTGTTGGCGCAGAAGTTGAGCACTTCCTGACCCGTCTTCACCTTGATGTCGGCTTTCTGAGGGGTGATGATGACCCGTTCTTCCTTGTAGAGTCCGGCTTCGCGGATTCCCTTAAGTTCATCCTGAAGGAACTTTTGAAATTTTCCGTACATAATATATTGTGTTTTTAGATTTCAGGGATGCAAATATACGAATAAGCCGAGAGCAAAAGCAAGGCTCGCTTTGCTTTTGCCGAGGCGAAGTATATTGGGCGAAGCTAAATATTACGAATAAGCCGAGAACAGAGCCAACTGCAAGGTTACTTGCAGTTTGTCTTTACCCCAGAACCAACCGGAAGCTTGCTTACGAGTTGACTCTGGGGTAAAGACAGCCGCAAACTTGTTTGCGGGATGGCTCTGCCGAGGCAAAGTATATTCGGCGAAGCCAAATATACGGGAATACCCCTCATATCTGTATCAAGAATTATTATAC
>CAYVJX010000049.1:0-1279 GCA_964451895.1 uncultured Bacteroidaceae bacterium
TGCCGATGGACATCTATCCCATGCAGTTGCTCAAGGCTTGTCTGGCGGAAGATATCGAGAAGATGGAAGATTTAGGCATCTATGAGGTCTCGCCCGAAGATTTTGCGCTCTGCGAATACATCGATGCTTCCAAGACCGAGATACAGCAAATCATTCGCAAGGGTTTGGAACTGGTTCGCAAGGAAGTGGACTAAGTTTTGCCGGTTAGAATCAAGAAACACCTATATATAATATGTTGCGGAATTTCTTAGACAGGATCAAGCCTCAGTTCGAGAAGGACGGGAAATGGCATTTTCTCCATTCCACCTTCGAGGCCTTTGAATCCTTTTTGTATGTACCTGATAAAGTTACCGTTTCGGGTAGCCATGTGCGGGATGCCTTGGATATGAAGCGCACGATGATTACCGTGGTGGTGGCGCTCTTGCCCTGCTTTTTGTTCGGTATCTACAATACAGGTTATATGCACTTTGCCGCCTTGGGGCAGACGTGCGAGTTTTGGACGGCGTTTTGGTTCGGCTGCACCAAGGTGCTGCCCATGCTGATTGTGAGTTATGTGGTGGGGCTGGGCATCGAGTTTGTGTTTGCCCAGATAAGAGGGCATGAGGTCAACGAAGGCTTTTTGGTTTCGGGATTCCTCATTCCTCTGATCTGTCCGCCGGATGTGCCGCTGTGGATGATAGCCGTAGCCACCGCCTTTGCCGTTATCATCGGCAAGGAAGTGTTTGGCGGCACAGGCATGAATATCTGGAATCCGGCGCTCTTGGCGCGGGCGTTCCTGTTCTTTGCCTATCCCTCTCAGATGAGCGGCGATGCCGTTTGGGTGGCGGATGCCGTTTCCGGGCCTACCGCCTTGGCCGCCATGTCTTCTCATGCGGATAGCCTGCCCACGGTGTCTGAGCTGTTTTGGGGATTCATTCCCGGTTCGGTGGGCGAAACCTCCAAGTTTTGCATCCTCTTGGGTGCGGCTATCTTGCTCTGGAGCGGCATAGGCAGTTTCCGCATCATGTTCAGCGCCGTGGCGGGCGGAGTGGTGATGGCTTGGATAGGCCGTCTTACGGGCTCTACCGATGCCACCGTGATGCAGCACCTGCTTTCGGGCGGGTTCCTGTTCGGCGCGGTGTTTATGGCCACCGACCCGGTTACCTCCGCGCAGACCAATTGCGGCAAGTGGATTTTCGGTTTCCTGGTGGGGCTGATGGCGGTTCTGATACGTATCTATAATCCGGCTTATCAGGAAGGCATGATGTTGGCCATCCTCCTGATGAACACCTTTGCCCCC
>CAYVJX010000049.1:1379-6967 GCA_964451895.1 uncultured Bacteroidaceae bacterium
GCGCTGGTATCGGAATACAAGAATGTAAAAGGTGATTGGAAAGCGGTGGAAGGCGGCCAAAAGGCGGCCCGCGCTTTCGATTGCAATTTGAAGACCCAGTTGGGGCAGGCCGCTTCGGGCAGTGAGGACGTGCTTTTTCCGGTGTTCGTGTGCCGCGATTCGCTCTATATCGTGCCATTGCAGGGCAAAGGTCTGTGGGGACCCATTTGGGGCTACCTTGCTTTGGGCAAGGATTTCAACACGGTATCGGGGGCTACCTTCGGGCATAAGGGCGAAACGCCGGGTTTGGGCGCGGAGATAGCCGAAGACGCTTTTCAACAGCAGTTTACTGGCAAGAGTCTGTTCGACACGCTGGGAAATTTCACCTCTATCACCGTGCAGAAAGGCGGTGCCGACAAATATGCCGGCGGTGCGGAACATGCCGTGGATGCCATTTCGGGCGGCACGATGACCAGCAACGGTGTAACGGCCATGTTGTCGGACTGTCTGGAATATTACCGTCCTTTTTTCCAAAACATGAAAGCGCGTATGCAGGCTGCCACCGACACGGTGGCGGTGGTGGAAACGCCCGTGCTTGAATAAGGTTAAGAAGATGAAAGAAAAAGATATGAAACGGCAGGAAAAAGCCCCTGCCAAGGCGCAAGGCGCAAGCCCTAAGCCGTCGGGCGAGGAAAACCGCCTGTTTTCGGCCAAGAACCTCAAATTGCTGAGCCGTCCTTTCGGCGCGGACAATCCCGTAACCGTGCAGGTGCTGGGCATCTGTTCGGCGCTGGCGGTAACGGTAAAACTGCAGCCGGCATTGGTGATGGCGGTTTCGGTTATCGTGGTGACCGGTTTCTCGAACCTTATCATTTCCTTGCTGCGCAATACGATACCGCCGCGTATCCGTATCATCGTGCAGCTTACGGTCATCGCCACCTTGGTGATTTTGGTGGATCAGGTGCTTAAGGCCGTGGCATACGATGTAAGCAAACAGCTGTCGGTGTTCGTGGGGCTTATCATCACCAACTGCATCGTGATGGGACGTCTGGAAGCCTTTGCTATGGCAAACAAGCCTTGGCCCGCTTTCCTCGACGGTATCGGCAACGGGGCGGGGTATGGTTTCATCTTGATTGTCGTGGCGTTTCTGCGTGAGCTGTTCGGTTCGGGAACACTGTTGGGATTCAAGGTGATACCCGAATCGTTCTATCAGGCAGGCTACGTCAACAACGGCTTGTTTATCCTGCCGCCCATGGCCTTGATTGTGCTGGGGGTAATCATTTGGGTGCATCGTTCGTTTAACCGTAACTTAATCGAGAAGTAAGCCATGGAAAATCTGTTCAGCCTTTTCGTGCGGTCGATTTTTGTCGATAATATGGTGTTTGCCTATTTTTTGGGCATGTGCTCGTATCTGGCCATCTCCAAAAACGTAAAGACCGCTTTCGGCCTTGGCCTGGCCGTGATTTTTGTCATGCTGATTACCGTTCCGGTAAACTTCCTCATCAATAAATACCTGCTGGTGAAAGGCGGCTTGTCTTGGTTGAGCCCGTCTTTGTCGGAAGTGGACTTGAGTTTCTTGAGCTTCATCATGTTCATTGCCGTAATCGCCGCTATCGTGCAGTTGGTTGAAATGGTGGTGGAACGCTATTCGCCGGCGCTGTACTCTTCGCTGGGCATCTTCCTGCCTCTGATTGCCGTAAACTGTGCCATTATGGGTGCTTCGCTCTTTATGCAGGAAAGGGAGTATTCCTCTTTGGCCGAATCGACCACTTTTGCCCTCGGTTCGGGTATCGGCTGGTGTCTTGCCATCGTGGGCATCGCCGCGATTCGCGAAAAATTGAAGTATTCGCAGGTGCCTGCACCCTTGAAGGGTTTGGGCATCGCCTTCATCATTACGGGGCTGATGGGTGTCTCTTTTATGTGTTTCTTGGGTATTGAGCTTTAAAATAGGATGTTATGTGGAGTGTTGTTTTAAGTTCGGTAGCGGTTTTCCTGGTGGTCATCCTTATCTTGGTGGCCGTATTGCTGTTGGCGCGCAAGAAGTTGGTGCCGCAGGGAAAGGTAAAATTGCAGATAAACGGGGAAAAGACCTTGGAGGTGGATACGGGCAGCTCCCTGCTTTCCACCTTGGCATCCCAAAAGATATACCTTCCCTCCGCCTGTGGGGGAAAGGGCAGTTGCGGGCTTTGCCGCTGTCAGGTAACCGAAGGCGGCGGCAGCATCCTGCCGTCGGAAAAGGGCTTCTTTTCGTATCGTGAACAGCAGGAAAACTGGCGGTTGGGCTGTCAGGTAAAGGTAAAGAACGATATGAGCATCGCCATTCCGCCCGAAGTGTTCGGCGTAAAGAAGTGGGAGTGCGAGGTGGTTTCCAACAAGAACGTGGCCACCTTTATCAAGGAGTTTGTGGTGAAACTGCCGGAGGGTGAGAACCTCAATTTCCGCGCCGGCGGCTACATTCAGATTGATGTGCCGGCCTGTACGGTAAAATACAAGGACATACAGGTTCAAGACCAATACCGCGCCGATTGGGACAAGATGAAGATGTGGGATCTGGTGATGAAGAACCCCGAACCTTGTTTCCGCGCCTATTCGATGGCCAACCATCCGGCCGAGGGCAACCGCATCATGCTCAACGTGCGTATCGCCACCCCGCCTTTCGACCGCAAGAAAGGGGGCTTCATGAATGTGAACCCCGGTATCTGCTCTTCGTATATCTATTCGCTCAAACCGGGCGACAAGATTACCATTTCGGGCCCTTACGGCGAGTTCTTCGTGCAGGAGACCGAGCGCGAGATGATGTTTATCGGCGGCGGCGCGGGTATGGCGCCCATGCGCTCGCAGATTTTCGACCAGTTCAAGACGCGGCACACCGGCCGTAAGGCTTCGTTCTGGTACGGCGGACGTTCCCTCAAGGAACTCTTCTATATGGACGAATACGAGCAACTGGCCAAGGAAAATCCCAATTTCAGTTTCCACGTGGCTTTGAGCGAACCGCTTCCCGAAGACAACTGGAAAGGTGATACCGGCTTTATCCATCAGGTTATCTTCAACAACTATCTCAAGAACCATCCCGAACCGGAGGAAATCGAGTACTACCTCTGCGGCCCCAAGCCTATGACGGATGCGGTGGTGAGGATGCTCGACAGTCTCGGTGTTCCTCCTGAGATGATCCGCTACGACAACTTCGGAAACTAAAAAATGATTCTGGTCGGCGATCTGCTTTGTTGCGCATCTTACCATCCGGCATCATTTCTTCAACACTTTTATGTCCTTAAAAGTGTGTTATCCTTGCGTTGCTTTCTGTAGAACGAGAGGCACTTGTCCGGCGTAGTAGTAGGGCAGGTTGAAAAGACGGAAAGTCTTGCCTTGCGGTGTGCTTACCCTGTCGATGGAGAAAGCTTTGTTCCAGAAGCGCAGGGCTATGTCGTGAGGGGCTTTGTTCATGAACTGATGCAGGGAACGCAGGTGGGCGTTATGGCCGGATTTGACCTCGATGGGTATGATTTTGTCCTCCCAGGGCAGCACAAAGTCCACTTCGGCGTCCGAACCCGAACCGTTTACCCAAAAATGACGCTTGTGGGAGAAAACATTGTCGTTGCCCAGTAATTCCTGCCCCACCATCTGTTCGGCCATGTGTCCAGTCCAATCATCGCTCAGTTTCAATAGGTTCTCGCTCTTTTGCAGGCCGCCTGCATAGTTGGACAGACCGGCATCCAACCACAGAAGTTTGGGTGAACGCCGGGTTTCCGGCACCATCGGCATGGCGGTGGAACTTATTGGATAGATCAATTCGAGCAACATCGTTTTTTCGAGCATACGGAAAGCCTCGCTCATGGGGCGGGAACGGTAGAGGGAGTTTCCGAATTTCTCAAAGCTGATGCGTTGTCCAGCGTAGAACCAGCCGACGTTGAGAATATGCCGGAGCAGATCACGTTGATTCGCGTTTTCCGCATATTTCTCCACATCGTCCCGATACCCGGTCAGTAAGGTTTCGTAAATGTGTTTCAATGCCACGATGTCCTGGTGGGCGGCATAATGATTCACCACTTCGGGCATACCGCCAATCAAGGCGAAGATGCCGAACAGACGGGCCGTTTTTTCGTGCAACGCTTCCGGTATCTCGAATTGTTGCTGGGCGGTCTGCAAGCCTGTTTCGTTAATGGCACCCAAAAATTCGTTAAAGGAACAGGGGCGCACCGCCATATATTCCACACGTCCCACAGGAAATGGTATATGCTTGTCTATCAGGCTTTCGAGAAGAGAGCCAGCGGCGATTACATCCAATTGAGGCACTTCTTCGTAGAAGTAGCGCAACATGCTCACCGCTTGGGGCGAGTTTTGGATTTCATCGATAAACAGCAGTGTCGGTACGTTTTTCCGCGGCCGGTTGTTCAGCAGATAGATGGAGGAAAGACGTTCCTCCATGCTCATTTCCATTTCGAATAGACGGCGGTCTTCCGGCTTTTCGAGGTTCAGTTTGAGATACACCTCATACGTCTGGGCAAACTGATTCACCAAAGTGGTTTTCCCCACTTGCCGGGCACCCCGAAGAACCAAAGGTTTATGCCCCGGCCTGGCCGCCCATTCCTGCAATCCTTTCAGTGTATTTCTTGTGAACATGATTCTTTGCTGTTTATGAGCCACAAAGATAATTAAAAAGCATAAATAGGGGACAAAATCAATCAAATTTTGGCATAAAATAGGAGCAAAATTCGCTCAAATTTGACATAAATAGGGGGCAAAATAAGTCCGATTTTGGCATAAAACAGGAGCAAAACAAGGAACTCTATTCCCAATTTGATGCTTTACCCGATATACACTTCGAGCGCTCCTGCCCCGTATTTTACCCGCGAAGCCTCCATAAAGTGCAGGTTCTCGTATTGCTTGAGCTTTTTCTCCATTTCGGCCTTGAGGATGCCGATGCCGTTGCCTATGCCGTGGATGAAGATGATTTTGGAGAGGCGGTGACGGATGGCTTGGTTCAGGCAGGTTTCGAACACCTGCAGCTGGCGTGCCAGATAGTCTTTTTCTTCGGCGTTTTTCAGTTCGAGACGTGTGGCGAGAAGTTTTTCCACGTGCAGATCCACTTCCGCCACATCGCGTTGAATCATATAGGCCTGTAACGGATTCTTGGAATCGGTAACGATATTTTGTGCCGGTTTCTCCGCTTTTCCGGCATCGTTTCTGGCTTGTCCGGCATCAAGGGTAAGGCTGCTCCCGGCCTTGTGCACGGCGGCATCCAATACCGGAACCAAAAGTGTTTTCTGTTGCATGAACACCGGAAACACATAGTTTTCCTGCCGCCCCAGATGGTTCACCCGTATCTTGTAGTCTTTGCTGAAGGGCAACAGCCATGCCGGGCTTTCGTCCTGAAAGAACAATCCTTGCAGGATGCCTTCTGTCCATAAGCCCAAATCCTCGCGTTCCACGCTTTCAACCAATATTTTGCTGTAAGGAGGAACGGAAGCGAAATCCACGCCGTAAAAACTTTCCGCACCCCGGGTGGCGAAATTGTAGAGCAGGGTATAGGGCGTATAGTTCACGATATAGAATTCCAGCGGACCGCGCAGCATGAACTGCTGGTCCAAAGGCACGAGCGCGATATAGAC
>CAYVJX010000049.1:7067-9371 GCA_964451895.1 uncultured Bacteroidaceae bacterium
TCGGTGGTAACGCCTACCGTGTTGGCGTTGATTATCTTGGTGATTTCGCCCTGACCTTCCTGGTCCATGAACTTTACCTTGTCGCCTATCTCGAATTTCATTGCCGTAAGTGTCTTTATGTTTCCGCGAAGATAGCGGAGATTCCTGTTTTTGACAAAATCCAGGCGGCAAAGATTTTTTTGCTAAATTTGTGGGTGAATGTTAAAAACTTTCGGGTATGCGTAGCGACACATTGGTAATTATTCCTACCTACAACGAAAAGGAGAATATCGAAAAAATCATCCGGGCGGTGTTTGCCTTGCCTAAGGCTTTCGATATTCTGGTGGTGGAAGACAATTCGCCCGACGGCACGGCCGCCATTGTGGAACGGCTTATCGAAACGGAATTCGGTGACCGGCTGTTTATCGAAAAACGCACCGGCAAGTTAGGCTTGGGCACTGCCTACATTCACGGTTTCAAATGGGCGTTGCGGCAGCAGTACGAGTATGTTATCGAAATGGATGCCGACTTCTCGCACAATCCCCTCGATCTGGAAAGGCTTTACAACGCCTGTGCCAAAGACGGCGCAGACCTCAGTGTGGGTTCGCGCTATGTGAACGGGGTGGTGAACGTGATCAACTGGCCTATCGGCAGGGTGCTCATGTCTTATTACGCTTCGGCTTACGTGCGTTTTGTTACCCGTATGAAGATAGGCGATGCCACGGCCGGTTTTGTCTGCTACAAGGCCTCTCTCTTGCGTGGCATGGATTTGGACGATGTGCATTTTGTAGGCTATGCGTTCCAGATAGAGATGAAATATACCGCCTACAAATTAGGCTATCAGATAAAGGAAGTCTCCATCGTGTTCACCGACCGTACCGAAGGCACCTCCAAGATGAGCAAGAAGATATTCAAGGAAGCGTTCTTCGGGGTGATTTCGTTGCGGTTCAGACGTTTCCACGGACAATATAAAGGCAGGCCCAAACCGCCTGTGTTCTAAAGCATCGGTTGGCCCATGTCCGCAGGCATCAAGGTAGAACGAAATGTGGCGTGGGCGCTCAAGCCCTATATCATCGCGGAGGCGTTGCCTCTGGTGGTTTCTATGTTGCAGCGGGACGGCGTGCGTGTGGCGTTCTCCAACCGCAAGGGCAGCACCTTGGGTTATTATATGCCTCCCAAGGTTTCGGCGGATGCCGCTTCTTCCGACCGGGGCGGTTTCTCCGCGCTCCATACCATTTCCTTGCAGATAGACTTGAACCCTTATGCGCTTTTGTTCGTGTTCGTGCATGAGTGGGCGCATCTGCAGACGCAGAAGCAGTACGGAAACGAGGTCTATCCGCATGGCCGGGAATGGAAAAAGAATTTCAAGACACTTTTCAAGCCTTTTTTCTCGCCCCGTATCTTTCCGCAGGATATCTTGCAGGTGATTGCCGGATATTTTGAAAAGACAAGCCGCTATTTCGAACAGGATCTGGAAATGGCGTGCCACCGCTATGGAAAGAACCGCAAGGCGTTTTTTTCAACTTACATGGCCTTGCTCAAGAAAGGCATCGTGATTCCCGCGCCCTATATGGGACCTGCCGCGGAAAAACTTTTGGAGAACATCCGCCGGCAAGAACACGAGGATAGACGGGAACAGGAGGAAGTTGCGTTTCAGGCCGAAAAAAAACAATCGCCTGCGGTTCACGCTCCCACGGAGGTATGGCAGGTGGCGGAAACTCTCAAGATGGCCGATGTTCCCGTGGGTTCGAGAATCCGTATGGAAAACGTCGATTATGTGGTGGAGGAACCGCTACCGCCTTTCGTCGGCGTGCGGAACATCGCCAACGGGCAGAAAGTGCGCGTACACGGGCTGGTTTCCGTGCAGCGGCTGGAACTCGGGCGTGCCGGGGATTAAAGGCGTGTGCTGTGAGAAAGAGGGGCAGCCGCAGTTTTGGGCGGGTTTGCGGCGGTGGTTGCCGCCGGGCAGATAATAGTGGGGCCTGCACGAACAGAGCGTTCCGCCTAAAAGCAGGCAGGGCAGGAGGGTTCTGAATATTTTCTTGGTTTTCATCCGCCAAAATGGTTTGGGCAAAAATATACAAAGCCCGGCAAACAAAAAACATTGCTATCTTTGCCCGAAAGTCCGCCGATGGGCTTGTTTGGCTATGATACGTACGATAGGAAGTTATTTCATTCTGTTGGGCAAGGTGTTTTCCCCGCCGGGAAAGCGCAAGTTGTTTTGGAAACAGGTGGTGGGCGAGATGAACCAGTTGGGCTTCGACTCCATTCCCTTGGTTTCGCTGGTCTCCATTTTTGTAGGGGCGGCTATCGCCATACAGTTGG
>CAYVJX010000050.1:0-9203 GCA_964451895.1 uncultured Bacteroidaceae bacterium
ATTTTTGATTCATTTGCTTATTCGTATCTTTGTAGGTTTTTGTAAACCCGAAAAAGATTCTATCAAATGAAAAAAGTTATCGCTACCGCCAATGCGCCCAAGGCGATTGGTCCTTACAGCCAGGCCATTGAAGCCGGAAACCTTATTTTCGTATCCGGACAGCTGCCCGTTGACCCCGCTACCGGCAAAGTGGCCGAAGGCATCACGGCACAGACCGAACAATCGCTCAAGAACATCAAGGCCATTCTGGAAGAAGCCGGCTGCACCATGGACAACGTGGTGAAATGCACCTGCCTACTCAGCACGATGGACGATTTTGCCGCCATGAACGAAGTGTACGGCAAGTTCTTTACCGGTAACTACCCTGCCCGGGCCGCTTTTGCCGTCAAGACCCTGCCCCTCGGTGTATCGGTTGAAATCGAAGCCATCGCCGCCCGGTAGTCATGGATCATCAACCTTTGCTTCACGGCCCTTCCGCCCTTACCGAGCGGAAGGGCGTGGAGAAACCCTCTTCCATCAATCCGCGTTTCCTTCAGAAACTGCCCCCTAAAAAGTCTGCCGAATTAAGCGCGGCCGATTACGTGAACGGCATCCTGAGCGGAAACCGCACCCTTCTAAGCCAAGCCATCACTCTGGTTGAAAGCACTTTGCCTCAACACCAACGCTTGGCGCAGGAAATCATCGCGCTTTGCCTGCCTCATTCGGGCAAGTCTTTCCGTTTGGGCATCACCGGGGTTCCGGGCGCGGGCAAAAGCACCTTTATCGAAGCCTTGGGTTCGTATCTGGTACGGACGGGGCATAAACTGGCCGTCTTGGCCATAGACCCCAGCAGCGAGCGTTCCAAAGGCAGCGTGTTGGGCGACAAGACCCGCATGGAGGAACTTTCCGCCATGCCAAACGCCTTTATCCGCCCTTCCCCTTCCGCCGGCTCCTTAGGCGGGGTGGCGCGCAAGACCCGCGAATCGATCATACTCTGCGAGGCGGCAGGGTTCACCCATATCATTGTGGAAACCGTAGGCGTAGGCCAATCCGAGACCGAAGCCTACAACATGGTGGATTATTTCCTGCTTTTGCAACTGGCCAATCTGGGCGATGAACTGCAAGGCATCAAACGCGGTATCGTGGAAATGGCAGACGGCATCGCCATCAACAAGGCCGACGGCGATTTCGTGCAGAAAGCCCGACTGGCACAGCAACAGCTACGCAACGCCATATCGCTTTTCCCCTTGGGGCCTTCGGGCCTGGTTCCCACCGTGGAGACCTGCTCGGCCAAGTACAAGGAAGGCATCGAACGGGTATGGAACCATATCCTTGAATTCGAAAGGGCCTGCAAACAGAACGGCGTGTTTGAGAAAAGGCGGCAGGAACAGTTGGGAAAGGTTTTCCAGCATTCCATCGAAGAACAGTTGCTGGCGCATTTCTACCAGAAACCGGGCATGGAAGAAGCTCTGGAAAAGTTCCGCAACCAAGTGTTCAGCAACCAGAGCAGCCCTTATGTGGCGGCGCAAACGCTTATCGACCGTTACCTATCTTCTTTGCAGGCATCAAACTCTCCCCGGACGGATTCTCCCCGGCCTGCGGAAAACGAAGTTACCCCTAAGAAAGCCGCTGCTCCTGTAAATAATTCCAAAGAAACGGCGCGGCTTCAGAAGATAGCGCACCTTATTCCCCATTTCGAACACGCGTTGGCGGTGGATGCCGCCTGTGCCGGCAATCCGGGCAAAATGGAATATCAAGGGGTGCAGGTAAACAACGGCAAGGTCATCTTCAAGATGGGGCCTTTCCCCGATGGAACCAACAATATCGGCGAGTTTCTGGCCATCGTCCATGCGCTGAGCTATCTCAACGCGCAGGGCTTTCCCAACACGCCCGTCTATTCGGACTCGGTAACGGGCATGGCCTGGGTCCGCAAGAAAAAAGCCAACACCAAGATAGCCGCCACCGCAAGCAACAGGCCGTTGCTGGAATTGGTGGCGAGAGCCGAAAAATGGCTACAGACACACACGTATAAAAACCCGATCCTGAAATGGCAAACCGAAAAATGGGGCGAAGTGCCTGCCGATTTCGGACGGAAAAAATAAACAGACAATCACACAACAGAATAACATGGCAACAAATTGGCAAAATTCTTATCTCTTTGAGGTAAGTTGGGAAGTTTGTAACAAAGTAGGCGGAATCTATACGGTGGTGAGCACCAAGGTTCCCGCCATGCAGCAACGGTTCGGGAAAAATTATTTTGCCATAGGACCCGATGTATGGAAAGACAAGGATAACCGCGACTTTATCGAAGACCGCCACCTCTTTGCCGACTGGCGCAAATACGCCGAAAGCCGGGGTATCTATTTCCGCATCGGTTATTGGAATATCGCCGGCAAGCCTATCGCGATCATGGTGGACTACCGTTCGCTGATTTCCAAGAAAGATGAGATTTTGGCCGAAAACTGGCGCGATTACCAACTCGACTCCATTTCCGGGCAATGGGACTATATCGAACCCGTGCTGTTCGGCTACGGCGCGGGCAAGGTGATCCAAAGCTTCTACGAATACCATGTTTTTCCGCAAGAAAAGGTGTTTGCCCATTTTCATGAATGGATGACCGGTTCGGGGCTTCTCTACCTGAAGAAGAACCAGCCTCAGATCGCCACAGTGTTCACCACCCACGCCACCGTACTGGGGCGGTGCATCGCCGGAAACGGGCTGCCGCTTTACAGCGAGCTCGAAAGCTATAACGCCGAGGAACTTTCCGAACGCTTCGGGGTAAGGGCCAAATTCTCGCTTGAGAAACTCTCCGCGCGGCACGCCGACTGCTTTACCGCCGTCAGCGAGATCACCCATAACGAATGCAAGGCTTTCTTGAACCATCCCGTGGGGGTGGTGACACCCAACGGCTTCGACGACCATTTTGTGCCGGAACAGTCTGAATTTGAAGTAAAACGCAAAACCGCCCGCGCCCGTCTGGTCAAGGTGGCGCGCGCCCTTACCGGACAGGAACCGGCTTCCGATGCGCTTTTCGTTATCAACAGCGGCCGCTACGAATTCAAGAACAAAGGCATCGACTTGTTTATAGACAGTTTGGCAAGGCTCAACACCGAACCGGGGCTTCAAAAGGAAATCTTTGCCTTTATCTGCGTTCCGGCAGGCCACGGACAACCCATCGCCGACATAAATACCGACAGTCCGGCCTCATGCCCGCAATTCTGCACGCATTACCTGAATGAACCCGATTCCGACCCCATCTTGAACCGCATCCGTCTGGCAGGCCTGCAGAACCGCCCCGAAGACAAGGTGAAAGTGATTTTCTTTCCCTGCTACCTGGACGGCGAAGACGGGGTGTTCAACCTTTCCTACTACGACCTGCTGATCGGTTTCGATGCCTCGGTGTTCCCCTCCTACTACGAGCCTTGGGGCTATACGCCGATGGAAAGCATCGCCTTCAGCATTCCCACGCTCACCACTTCGCTGGCGGGATTCGGGCGTTGGGTGCGCGATATGAGGCAATCCACCCAGGGCGTTACCGTGATTGAACGCAACGACACCAATGCGGCGGAAACCGTAACCGACATCTGCGCTTTCCTTAAGGATTTCGCCGCTTGCGCACAACCCGAAACCAGACGCAAGGCCGCCTACGACCTCTCCCGTTCGTTTTTATGGGTACAATTGGCGGACTATTACGATCAGGCTTACGGAAAAGCCGCCCAAAAATGGGAAAGCCATCCTTCTCTCCTCGAAAAAGACATGCCCGCCAGCCAGATGCAATTGGCGGGATTTTCCTCGAACCAACCGCAGTGGCGTAAGATTCTGGTAAACTACAGCCTGCCTGAAAAACTCGAAAAGTTGCAGGCATTGGGCAACAACCTGTGGTGGTGCTGGGACACGCAGGCGCAGAACCTCTGGCGGCGCATCGACCCGCAGGCATGGGACAAGTGCGGGCACAATCCACTGGCCTTACTCGGCGCGCTCAGTGCCGGACAATTGCAGCAACTCCAGCAAGACGCGTCTTTTCTCGATGAACTCCAACAGGTATATGCCCGTTTTGAAGCCTACATGGCGCAGGGCAAAGAAAAACAAGGCCCAAAGGTAGCCTATTTCTGCATGGAATATGGCTTGCACGAAAGCCTCAAGATTTATTCCGGGGGCTTGGGCATCCTGGCCGGCGACTATCTCAAGGAGGCCAGCGACAAGAATGTAGATATGGTGGGCATCGGATTGCTTTACCGTTACGGCTATTTTGAGCAGACCATCGACGGCTACGGCAACCAGAACGCCCGCTATATCCCGCAGTCTTTTTCCAAACTGCCGCTGATTCCCGTGCGGGATGAGAACGGGAAATGGCGAACCGTTACCGTTTCGCTGCCGGGCCGCAACCTTTCGGCCAAGATATGGCAGGTGAATGTGGGGCGTGTTCCCCTCTACCTGCTGGATACCGACATCGACAGCAACACGGATTTCGACAAGAGCATCACCCACCAGCTGTACGGCGGCGACTGGGAGAACCGTTTCAAACAGGAAATGCTGCTCGGCATCGGCGGTATCCGTATGCTCAAAAGCCTCGACATCTCCCCCGATGTGTTCCACTGCAACGAAGGCCACGGAGCGTTCACGCTTCTGGAACGCCTGCGCCACTATGTGGAAAGCGAACATCTGGGATTCTGGCAGGCCAGGGAACTGGTGCGCGGTTCTTCCCTGTTCACCACCCACACGCCCGTGCCCGCCGGACACGATGCCTTTGACGAAGACATCGTGCGTACCTATCTCGGAGCCTGGGCCTCGCGTATCGGCATCTCGTGGGAAGACTTCATGGCCTTGGGCCGCATCGACAAAGAACATACGGGCGACAAATTCTCGATGAGCCATCTGGCGGTGAACCTCTCTTCGGCCGTGAACGGGGTGAGCCGCATCCACGGCAAGGTCTCGCAGGAAATGTTCGCCCCGCTCTTTCCCGGTTTCTACCCCGATGAAGTGCCGGTAGGCTACGTTACCAACGGGGTGCACTTAGACACCTGGGCGCACGCCGAATGGAAGGAACTTTTCTTGAAATACTTCGGAAAGGATTATACCAAAGACGTTTCGGATGCCTCTTACTGGCAGAAGATCCATGAGGTTCCCGACACGGAACTGGCGCAGATCCGCCGCAACCGCCGGGGAGAACTGATTGAGTTCGTCAAGAAACAGCTGCAGCAGGAATGGCCGCAACGGGGAGAAAGCCCGCAGAATCTCGTGAAAGTGCTCGAAAGGCTCAACCCGGACGCCCTTACCTTGGGCTTTGCCCGCCGTTTCGCCACCTACAAACGGGCGCACCTGCTGTTCAAGAACCCCCAGCGGCTGCAACGTATCGTCAACGATCCGCAACGTCCGGTGCAGTTCATCTTTGCCGGAAAGGCGCATCCTGCCGACAAGGCGGGCCAAGACCTGATACGCCGCATCATCGAATTTTCGCGTCAGGAAGAATTTCTAGGTAAAATCATCTTTTTGGAAAACTACAATATAGACATAGCCAAGCATCTGGTTCAAGGGGTGGATATCTGGCTCAACACGCCTACCCGCAGCATGGAGGCTTCCGGCACCAGCGGCGAGAAAGCCCTGATGAACGGCGTGGTGAACTTCAGCGTTCCCGACGGATGGTGGGCGGAAGGCTATCGCCCCGGCGCCGGTTGGGCTTTGAAAGAAGAATCCACCTACGACAATACCGGTTACCAAGACGAACTGGATGCCGAAACCATCTACTCGATGCTGGAAAGCGAAGTGATTCCCGCCTTTTACGAAGCACGGGGAGCCGGTAGCAATCCCGTATGGCTCTCCTACGTGCGCAACAGCTTCGCCCAGATCGCGCCCCATTACACCATGCGCCGTCAGTTGGACGACTACTACCGCCAATACTACCTGCCTTTGGCCAAGATGCACGGAAAACTGCAAGAAAACGGCCGCCGCCTGCTGACGGACATGACCAAATGGATCATCCGCATGGCTTCCGCCTGGCCGGAAATCCGCGCCGTGTCGTACCAATGCCGCGACTCCATGAACGAACCCCTGCAGACGGGTCAGGCGAGCACCTTCGGCATCACTCTCGACATTGCCGGGCTGGCACCCGAAGAAATCGGCGTGGAAGTGGTGTTCGGACACAAGGTGAACGACCGGGTGGAAAAACTGGAAAGCGTGGTTCCCATGCAACTGACCGGTTTTGAACACGGACAGGCCACCTATACCGCCAAACTCGTGCTGGACGGTTCGGGAGTTTACGATTATGCCTTCCGTATCTTCCCGCAGAACGCAGACTTCCCCACCCCCAACCGTTTCAGAATGATACGGTGGTTTTAAACGCTTTGCACGAAGGGTCGGAAAACCGCTCAAATTTTTCTATATTTGCGAGCCTTTTTCTCCGGACGGGGAAGGTGGCGATATAGAAAACCAAATAACTAGAAACATGGAAGATTTCAGGAGTAAGGACCGCGAAAAGGAGGAAGTTTATTCCAAGGCCATCAAGGCCGGAAAACGTACCTACTTTATGGATGTAAAGGAAACCAAGGCCGGTGACCTGTACCTTACCATTACCGAAAGCAAGCGCATGTTCGATGAAGACCAGAACAAGTTCTTCTACGACAAGCACAAAATCTTCCTCTACAAAGAGGATTTTGAAAACTTCGTTACCGGCTTGCAGCAGACCATCCGCTTTATCGAAACCGGAGAAGTGCCGCCCGAAGAAACGCTTGAACGCAACGAAGCGAACCAGGACGACATCGATTTTGACAACTTGGGCAAATAATGGGTAAAGTTATTTCCATAACGAACCAAAAGGGGGGCGTGGGCAAGACGACCACCGCCGTGAACCTGAGCGCGGCTCTGGCGGCTTTGGACCACAAGGTGTTGCTGATGGACGCCGACCCGCAGGCCAACGCCACTTCCGGCGTGGGGCTCAATCCGGATCATCTGGACGGCAGCATCTACGAATGTCTGTTGGGGGATATGGAGCCGCAGGATGTGGTCAAGAAGACCTCCATCAAGAACCTGTCGCTGATTCCCTCCCACCTCGATTTGGTAGGGGCGGAACTGGAAATGATTTCCGTACCTGACCGCAATCTGGTGTTGCGCAAACGTTTGCAGGAAATCCGCACGCAATACGACTACGTGATCATCGACTGCGCGCCTTCGTTGGGCATCATCACGACCAACGCCCTCACGGCCTCCGATTCGGTGATCATTCCCGTGCAGTGCCAGTACTACGCCTTGGAAGGGCTCACCAAACTGCTCAACACCATCCGTATCGTGCAGAGCCGCTTCAATCCCGAACTGGAGATGGAAGGCATCCTGCTCACGATGTACGATGCCCGCACGCGCCTTTCCAAACAGGTGGTGGAAGAAGTACGCAACCACTTCCAACAATTGGTATTCAATACCTTGATATACAATAACACGAAAGTTGCCGAAGCTCCCAGCCACGGCATTTCGATTTTGGAACATGACATCAACAGCATCGGTTCAATCAATTACCTCAACTTGGCCAAAGAGGTGATTCAACGCGATGCCGAACGCCGCGCCGCAGGCAACGAGAACGAAGACGGCACAGAAGCCTGAGATTGGCGTTCAAATTTTAAAAACTCAGAATTATGACTGCAAAAAAACCGGCATTGGGAAGAGGATTAGCCGCTTTGATGGGGGATGCCCCCACCGAGAACCAACCCGTTTTCGGACACGCGGGCAGACATGATTCCGTGCCTCATATCGATGAAGAAGGCGTTATCGGCGCCATTGCCGCCGTGCCTATCGACCTGATCGACGCCAACCCGTTCCAGCCCCGCAAGCAATTCAACGACGAAAGCCTGGAGGAACTCTGCCAGTCTATCCGTACCAACGGTGTGATTACGCCCATCACGGTGCGCAAGACGGGCAAACGTTACCAGCTTATTTCGGGAGAACGCCGTCTGCGCGCTTCCAAACTGGCAGGTCTGCACGAGATTCCTGCCTACATCCGCATGGCCAACGACAACGAATCGTTGGAAATGGCGCTTATCGAAAACATTCAGCGCGAAGACCTCAACGCCATTGATGTAGCCCTTTCCTATCAGGCATTGATGGATGCCTACAAATACAACCAGGATGAATTGGGCAAGCGTGTGGGCAAAAGCCGCAGCGCGGTGGCCAACTTCCTGCGCCTGCTCAAGTTGCCGGCGGAAGTGCAGCTGCACTTGAAAGACAACAAGCTTTCGATGGGCCATGCCCGCTGCATTGCCGGTGTGGAAGGCGAAGAAAAGCAGTTGGAACTGGCGCAAGCCGTTATCCTTAAAGACCTTTCGGTTCGCCAACTGGAGGAACTGGCACGCAAGATCGGGCAGAAACCCGAGCAGAAGCCGGCCAAAGAACCCAAAACCGTGTTGCCCGAATGGTGTCAGGAAGCCCGGAAGAACCTTTCCGGCAAATTGCAGGCTTCGGTCAACATCAAATGCGGCAAGAAAGGAAAAGGCAGCATCGTTATCGATTACGCTTCCGAAGAAGAACTGCAAAAGATTTTTAGCCTCCTGAATGAATAGCCGCAAAAAAGCCGTCAGGTTTTACGTCTTGTTGGCCGTATTACCGGTTTTTCTGCTGTTGTCAACCAAGGCGGAGGCGCAATTCACGCCCTCTTCCGATTACGATGCCGACTGGTCGGTGGCATCCCTTGATACCGTTCCCACCCCTACCCGGAAGACTGTCTTCAATGCCTCTCCCGGCATAGACCGCAAGACGCTCACTTTTCAACAACGCAATTCGGGCGCGTTCCTGCGCCGAAAGAAAGGCGGGCTCAAATCGCCCGGCATGGCGGCGCTCTGTTCGGCCGTGCTTCCCGGATTCGGGCAGATTTACAACGGACAATGGTACAAAACGCCGGTGCTGTATGCCGGCGTGGGCGTACTGGCGTACTTTACAGACCAAAGCCTGCGCAGCCGAAACCTCTACGGGCGCGAAATCAAAGCCCGGGTCGATTCCACAGGAAGCCTCAATCCCCGTCTGGCAGATTACTCGTTGCAGGAAATCCTTGACCTGCGCAACTACTACGAACAGAATTTCGAACTCTGCCTTATCATAGCCGGAGCCGTCTATCTGCTCAATATCGTGGATGCGATCGTTTACGCGCACCTCTCCTCTTTCGACGTTTCACCCAACCTGTCTATGTCGATAAAACCCTACGCCCGCACCAACTTCAACCTGCCTACGGCCTTTCCCCTCGATGC
>CAYVJX010000051.1:0-9202 GCA_964451895.1 uncultured Bacteroidaceae bacterium
CGGGAGAAATCATGGATGCGCGCGACCAGGTTTTAATCGTAACCTTTTTCTTGCTCTGGACAGCGGCAAGCACTTTCTTTTCCAACTTGTAGTGGATATATGGACCCTTTTTGATTGAACGGCTCATGATTCTGCGTTTTTAAAAATTACTTCTTCCTTCTTTCAATGATAAACTGACTGGAAGGATTCTTCATGCGGCGAGTCTTGTATCCTTTTGCGGGCAAGCCCTTTCTCGAGCGGGGATGTCCACCGGAGGCACGACCTTCACCACCACCCATCGGGTGATCGACAGGGTTCATGACGACACCACGGTTGCGGGGTCTGCGACCCAACCAACGGCTGCGTCCCGCCTTGCCCGAAGATTCCAGATTGTGGTCAACATTGGAGGTTACTCCGATGGTGGCCTTGCAAGCCTGGAGGATTTTACGGGTTTCGCCGGAAGGCAGTTTGATGATGGCGTACTTGTCGTCGCGGGAAAGCAATTGTGCGTAAGAACCGGCACTGCGTACGATCTTGGCTCCTTGGCCGGGACGCAATTCGATGTTGTGAATCAACGTACCGAAAGGAATTTCGCTCAAGTAAAGCGTGTTGCCGATATTGGGCGCCACTTCCTTGCCCGAAATAACCTTCTGGCCCACCTGCAGGCCTTGGGGAGCGATGATATACCTTTTTTCTCCGTCGGCGTAAGCCAAAAGGGCGATACGTGCCGTACGGTTCGGGTCGTATTCAATGGTTTTTACAATAGCGGGTATCTGGTCTTTTTCACGCTTGAAATCGATGATACGGTATTGTCTCTTGTGTCCGCCGCCGATATAACGCATCGTACGGTGGCCTTCGTTGTTGCGACCGCCCGTTTTACGGTAGGAAACGACCAGCGATTTTTCAGGCTTGGTAGCCGTGATTTCTTCGAAGGTGCTGGTGCTTCTAAAACGCTGACCCGCCGAAGTGGGTTTCAATTTCTTTAAAGCCATCTCTCTTAAATGTTACTGTAAAAATCGATCGTATCGCCTTGTGCCAAGGTTACTATTGCTTTCTTGATGTCGCTGGTACGGCCTTCGATAAATCCGGCGCGCGTGTAACGCGATTTGGATTTACCTTTCTGGTTGATCGTGTTCACGGCAACCACCTTTACGCCGTACGCATCTTCCACCGCTTTTTTAATCTCAATCTTGTTCGCTGCTTTGTCAACGATGAAACCGACGCGGTTGAATTTTTCCGCCACCTTGGTCATTTTTTCGGTGACGATAGGTTTAATTATCACGTTCATTGTTCTTTAATTAAGCAGTTCCCTATTCTTGCGTTGCGTAAATTTCGTCCAGTTTTTTGGCCGAAGCTTCCACAAACAGCAGATTTTTCGCATTGAGAATGTCATAAGTGTTTAAATCCGAAACATTTATAACTTTAATCTGCGGCAGATTTCGGGAGGACAAAAATACGAATTTATTTGATTCCGCAAGCACGATAAGCGATTTTTTTTCAGACAGGTTGAGATTTTTCAAAATCTCAATCATCCGCTTGGTCTTGGGAGCGTCGAAAGAAAGGTCTTCCACTACCGTGACGTTGCTTTCCTTGAACTTGTATGCCAGCGCCGAAAGACGAGCCAGACGTTTGAGCTTTTTATTCAACTTGAAACCGTAATCGCGCGGACGGGGACCGAACACGCGGGCACCGCCGTGCAACAGGGGAGAGTTGATATCCCCGCGACGGGCGCCGCCACCGCCTTTCTGCTTTCCGAGCTTGCGGGTACTGCCGCTCATTTCGGATCTTTCCTTGGCTTTGTGGGTGCCTTGGCGTTGGTTGGCCATATACTGCTTCACCGCCAAATAGATGGCGTGATCGTTCGGTTCGGCATTGGCGATAGCATCGGCAATCTGCACCTTCTTTCCGGTTTCTTTACCGGATGTGTTGTAAACTGTTAACTCCATCTCTCTAATTTTAAAAATGAACCTTTAGCACCGGGTACAGAACCTTTCACTAAAATTAAATTCTTTTCGGGCACAATCTTGACGATTTCCAAGTTGATGCTCTTGCGTCTTACGTTGCCTGTCTGACCGGCCATGCGCAGACCTTTGAACAAACGGGAAGGATAGGACGACGCGCCAACCGAACCGGGGGCTCTGAGTCGGTTATGCTGACCGTGAGTGGTTTGACCGACCCCGCCGAAACCGTGTCTTCCTACAACACCCTGAAAGCCGTGACCTTTGGTGGTGCCGGCCACATCGATGAATTCGCCTTCGGTAAATACGGTGACATCGATGGTTTCGCCGAACTGCTTGCGGGAACCTTCCTCGAAACGGGAGAATTCCATGCTGATCTGTTTGGGCGTCGTGTTGGCTTTGGAAAAGTGACCCTTCAAGGATTTGGAGGTGTGTTTTTCCTTTCTTTCGCCGAAAGACAATTGAATGGCGTCGTAACCGTCTTTCTCTTTTGTTTTTACTTGCGTTACCACACAAGGACCAGCTTCTATGACTGTGCACGGCACATTCTTGCCGGAGGCATCCCAGATGCTAGTCATTCCGATTTTTTTTCCAATTAATCCGGACATTACTTTGCTTGTTAATGGTTTTGTTTACTCTTTTGTTAGCTGCCGGATGCGAAATCCGGACTTTTCGTTTTCAAGTTGTGCCTTTTCCTCAGACTTTGATTTCAACTTCAACGCCGCTGGGCAGTTCCAGTTTCATCAAGGCATCGATGGTCTTGGAGCTGCTGCTGTGGATGTCCAACAGTCTTTTGTAGGAAGACAACTCAAATTGTTCGCGCGACTTCTTGTTGACGAAGGTCGAGCGGTTCACGGTGAAGATTTTCTTGTTGGTGGGCAAGGGGATAGGTCCGCTTACCATGGCACCGGTCATCTTCACGGTCTTGACGATCTTCTCGGCGGATTTGTCCACCAAGTTGTAGTCGTAAGACTTTAACTTGATTCTGATTTTTTGCTGACTCACGGTATTAAACGTTTAAATTATTTTGTAGCTTGTTTAATAACTTCGGCGGTGATGTTGGCGGGAGCCTCGGCATGGTGCGAGTATTCCATCGTGGAGCTGGCACGGCCGGAGGTCAAGGTACGCAAAGCCGTTACATAACCGAACATTTCTGCCAAAGGCACCTTGGCGCGGATGGCCTGGCCGCCGGATTTGGCTTCGATGCCTTCCATGATACCGCGACGGCGGTTCAAGTCGCTCGAAACATCCCCTACGTTCTGGTCGGGCGTTTCGATTTCGACCGACATGATAGGTTCGAGCAAAATCGATTTGGCCTTGCGGCAGGCTTCGCGGAAGCCCATCTTGGCGCATACTTCGAACGAAAGGGCATCGGAGTCCACCGGGTGGAACGAACCGTCCAAGAGGCGGACCTTGAGGCTTTCGAGCGGGTAGCCGGCCAAAACACCGTTTTCCAAAGAGGCCTTGAAGCCCTTTTCAACCGAGGGGATAAATTCCTTGGGAATGTTACCACCCTTTACTTCATTGATGAACTGGAGGCCTTTCACGCCTTCATCGGCGGGAGAGATTTCAAACAGGATATCGGCGAACTTACCGCGGCCACCGGTCTGTTTCTTGTAAACTTCGCGGTGTTCCACCGTGGAGCAGATGGCTTCTTTGTAGGCAACCTGCGGACGGCCTTGGTTACATTCCACCTTGAATTCGCGTTTGAGGCGGTCCAAAAGGATATCCAAGTGCAACTCACCCATACCGCTGATAATCGTCTGACCCGAATTTTCATCGCTCTTGACACGGAAAGTGGGGTCTTCTTCGGCCAGTTTCATCAAGCCGTTCGACAGTTTGTCAACGTCTTGCTGGGAAACGGGTTCAATAGCGATACTGATAACCGGTTCGGGGAAGGTCATCGATTCGAGGATGATCGGGTGGTTTTCGTCGCAAAGCGTGTTACCCGTCTTGATTTCCTTGAAACCGACGGCCGCGCCGATATCACCGGCTTCGATACGGTCGAGAGGTTGCTGTTTGTTGGCGTGCATCTGGAGGATACGCGAGATACGTTCCTTTTTGCCCGTGGAGGCGTTCAACACGTAGGAACCGGCATCCAACGCACCGGAATAAACGCGGAAGAACGCGATACGGCCCACGAAGGGGTCGGTGGCGATCTTGAAGGCGAGCGCCGCGAAAGGTTCCTTTACATCCACCTTGCGGTCGGTTTCATCGCCGGTATCGGGATTGGTGCCTACAACGGCATCCACGTCGAGCGGGCTGGGCAGGTAGCGGACAATGGCGTCCAACAGGGGTTGAACGGCTTTGTTCTTGATGGCCGAGCCGCAGAGCACGGGATTGATGTTCATGGCGATGGTGCCCTTACGGATGGCTGCCACGATTTCTTCTTCGGTGATGGAGGAAGGATCTTCAAAGAACTTTTCCATCAGCTTTTCGTCTTCTTCGGCAGCGGCTTCCACCAGCTTGTTGTGGTATTCTTCCACTTGATCCACCATATCGGCGGGAACGGGAACCTCTTCGTGTTCGAGACCCTTTTCGTCGGACCACTTGTAGGCTTTCTTGGTGATAAGGTCAACCACGCCGGTAAAGGTGTCTTCCTGACCGATGGGCAGCTGCATCACTACCGGACGGGCGTGGAGACGTTCCGTAATCTGGTGTACTACGTTATAAAAATCGGCACCGGTACGGTCCATTTTGTTGACGTAGCAGATACGGGGAACCTTGTATTTGGTGGCTTGACGCCATACGGTTTCAGACTGGGGCTGAACGCCGCCTACGGCGCAGAACAAAGCCACCGCTCCGTCCAACACGCGGAGCGAGCGTTCCACTTCTACCGTAAAGTCAACGTGGCCCGGAGTATCGATAAGGTTGATCTTGTAACTGTTTTTGCCGTAGTTCCAAAATACGGTGGTGGCGGCGGAGGTGATGGTGATGCCGCGTTCCTGTTCCTGCGCCATCCAGTCCATGGTGGCGGTACCTTCGTGGGTTTCGCCGATCTTGTGGGTCTTGCCCGTGTAGAACAAGATACGCTCGGAGCAGGTGGTTTTCCCGGCGTCTATGTGCGCCATAATCCCGATGTTCCGGGTCTGGGACAAATCGTGTGCCATGTTGTTTCTTAGAATTTAAAGTGGGAGAAAGCTTTGTTGGCTTCGGCCATGCGGTGAATGTCTTCCTTGCGTTTGAAAGCGGCGCCTTCTTCTTTGTAGGCCGCCATGATTTCGGCCGCCAACTTGCTCGCCATCGATTTTTCGTTGCGCTTGCGGGCATACGAAATAAGCGATTTCATACCCAAAGACTGCTTTCTTTCAGGACGGATCTCAGAAGGAATCTGGAACGTGGCGCCCCCAACGCGGCGGCTTCTTACTTCCACCGAAGGCGTTACGTTTGCCAATGCTTTCTTCCAAACTTCCAGACCGTTTTCCTTGGTCTTGGCCGAAACTTCGTCAATGGCGGTATAGAAGATTTCGTGCGCAATGCTCTTTTTGCCCTGCAACATAATGTTGTTGATGAATTTGGTCACCAACACTTCATTATATTTGGGATCGGGTAAAATCTCTCTCTTTTTGGGAGTTGTCTTTCTCATGATATGCTAATATTACCTCTGTGGTGCAACTTATTTTTTCTTGGGACGCTTGGTACCGTATTTGGAACGGCGTTGGTTACGACCTTCCACACCGGAGGTATCCAACGCACCGCGAATGATATGGTATCTTACACCGGGGAGGTCCTTCACACGGCCGCCGCGAATCATCACGATGGAGTGTTCCTGAAGGTTGTGGCCTTCGCCGGGAATGTAAGCGTTCACTTCTTTCTGGTTGGTCAAACGCACACGCGCCACCTTACGCATGGCCGAATTAGGCTTCTTGGGGGTGGTGGTGTACACACGTACGCAAACGCCTCTGCGTTGCGGGCAGGAGTCCAATGCCGGGGACTTGCTCTTGTCTGTCAATTTCTGTCGTCCTTTACGAACTAACTGTTGGATTGTTGGCATATCGTTGGTTTTGTATTAGTTATACAATCTAAATGCTTAGTCCAAAATGGAGGGCAAAGATATAGTATAATTTTGGAAAAAACAATCAAAACAAGAAAAATTTTCATCGGGGAGGGCTTGGAAACGGGTAGGGATTGGGGAGAATCCGCCTCCGAAATTAACAGAACGATGTTTATTTCTCTTGCGCGGATGCGGTCAGGTGCGCTCCAAAAGCCCGTATCTTCGCGATGTTTAATCGTTAATTAGGTTTGTTATGTTTTTACAGATTGTGCAAAACGGATTCGATACGATGGCTTCGATGGAACAGGTGGCGGAAGCCGCGGTGCAGACCCAGGAAAAGATTCCGGTGATGGAACTGGCCTTGAAAGGCGGCTGGATTATGGTTCCCATTATCCTGCTGCTGTTGGTGAGCGTGTATGTTTTTGTGGAACGCCTGATCGTGATACAGCGTTCGATGCATAACGAATCGGGTTTGCTCGATTCGGTGCGCGACTACGTGCTGAGCGACCGTCTGGATTCGGCCAAGACCTTGTGCCGCAATACGGCGACCCCTACCTCGCGCATCATCGAAAAGGGCGTGGACCGTATCGGCAAGCCGGTGGAGAATATCAAGGCCGCCATGGAGGATGCCGGCAACCTGGAAGTGGCGCGCTTGGAAAAGCATATCGGCTGGCTTTCCACCACGGCGGGGGCGGCTCCCATGATAGGCTTTTTGGGAACGGTGACGGGGATGGTGCGTGTGTTCTTCGATATGGCCTCCAAGGGCAGCAACATCGAGGTGGGCACGCTTGCCAACGGGATGTACCAGGCCATGGTGACCACGGTGGCGGGTCTGATGGTGGGGATTATCGCCTATGTGTGCTATAATATAGTGGTGTCGCGCATCGGCAGGGTGACGCATGAATTCGAATCGCGTTCGGCGCAGTTTATGGATTTGTTGAACGAACCGGTAAAATAGTCCGGCAAGGCGAAAATCAGACCCCATGGCATTGAAATCACGTTACAAACAGGACTTGAATTTCAGTTCGGCCTCCATGTCCGACCTGGTGTTCCTGTTGCTTATATTCTTTATCCTGCTTTCCACGATGGTAAGCCCCAACGCCATCAAGCTCCTGTTGCCCAACAGCAACAGCCGCACCATGGCCAAGCAGAACTTTACCGTGTATATCAACGACCGCTACGAATATTTCGTGGAACAGACCTATGTGGAATCCGCCGGTTTGGAGCAGGCCATTTACGGCATGACCGAATCCAACCCCGAGGCCACGATTGTGCTGCGGGTTGACCGCACGGTGCCTGTTCAGTATCTGGTGCGGGTGATGGATGCGGTGAACCAGGTGAACGAACAGACGGGCTATAAGTTAAAAACCATTTTGGCTACTGCTCCGAATGAATGAATTTCAGCATAAAGACGACCGTAAGGCGGCGCGTTGGGCGTTGTTGGCAACCGTGCTGTTTGCCGGCGTAACGGTGTGCGCCTTGCTTTGGTTGGGATTGTACCGCACCTTTCCGCCTCCTCCCGAATACGGTATCGAGGTGAACCTGGGCTATTCGGAAGACGGCAGCGGCGATTTTCAGGCGTTTGAACCGGAGGCCTCGCCCGTGGAACCGAGAGAACCGGAACAGGCGCAGGCAGAAGAGGAATCCGTTTCGGCCGCATCGGAAGAAGCGCCGGCTTTGCCCCGGCAGGAGAAACCCCGCGAGAAGAAAAAGGAGCAGCCGCGCCCCCAGACGGTAAAGGAACAGAAACCTCAGGAAAAGGTAGAGGAACCGAAAGAACCCGAAATAAACCCGATGGCGCTCTATCCGGGCAAACGCAAAGGCTCGGAGGCCTCCAGTCAGGGAGAAACCGGTAAACCGGGAGACCAGGGCAAGCCCAACGGCGATGTGAACGCCAAAGGTTATACGGGATCGGGCGGTCCGGGCGGCATTTCGTTCTCGCTTACCGGGCGTACGCTGATGAGCCTTGTCAAGCCCCAATATGATTCGGAAGAAGAAGGCATCGTGGTGGTGCGCATCTACGTGGACAGGAGCGGTAAGGTGACCCGTGCGGTGGCGGGAGTCAAAGGCTCTACCACCCTGGATGGAAATTTGTGGAAAACCGCCGAGAAAGCGGCCTTGCAGTCTAAGTTCGTACCTAAGGAAAACGCGCCCGATGAACAGGTGGGCACGATAACATACCGTTTTGTAAGGGGAGCGTAGTTCCGTAGGCGATGGCAACCGGCAAAAGAAGATACGGACTTTTGTTCTGGATAGGCTTTCCGATAGGAATCCTGGCCGTTTTGTTCCTGCTGTTCCGCTTTGCCGATGTTCCGTTCTGGAAGCCGTTCTGGAGGACGTATCTGATAGGGACGTTGGCGATATTGTTCCTGCTGTACCTATTCTATGCTTTTTGGCGTTTGGTGGGCGGACGGCGGTTCAAGCACGGTGCGGCCATCGCCACAGGTGTTTTGTTTTTAGTTTTTGTTTACTCCATGGTTATCTCAACCTTCAACATACGGATAGATACGGTGAACCTTGGCCGGGTGAACCCGGAGCGGAGGATTCCGCAAGGTCTGCGCGGCTATAGGATTCTGCAGATTTCAGATATGCATATTGGCAGTTTTACCTCGCCCAAGCAGGTAAAGCGGCTGGTGCAGCAGGCCTTGAACACCAAGCCCGACATGGTGGTCTTTACGGGCGATATGGTGAATTTCAGTACTTCGGAAATGTTGCCGCACTTGTCGGAACTGGCGCATCTGCGTGCGCCGGACGGCGTGTATTGCGTATTGGGGAACCACGATTACGGCGGTTATGTACGTTGGGCGGATACAGCCTCGCGCCATGCCAACCTGCAGAAGATGCTGCAATGCTATAAAAGCATCGGTTGGATCTGCCTCAACAACGCTTCGGTAAAGGTGGAACGTGGCGGCGATACCTTGCATCTGGTGGGAGTGGAGAATTGGGGCAGGGAAAAACGTTTTCCCAAGAAAGGCGATTTAAAGGCCGCGCTTGCGCCTTCGGCTTTATTGGAGACCCGTCGCAGCGCTTCTTCGGTTCAGGGAACGGATTCTTCGGATACGCGGCGCAAACCGCAGGTCTATACGGTGCTTCTCTCGCACGACCCCTCGCATTTCGATTCGGCGGTATATCTGCGTTATCCGCAGGTTGACCTGACCCTTTCCGGGCACACGCACGGCATGCAGCTGGGTCTGCGCATCAAGGGCAAGGACTACAGTCCGGCGCGTTTTGTGTATGAACACTATTCGGGGCTGTACGTGATGGCCAACGG
>CAYVJX010000052.1:0-9117 GCA_964451895.1 uncultured Bacteroidaceae bacterium
GCCATGAAAGCGAAACTATTGTTAATTTTTCTTCTGTGTTCGTTGTCGCTGAGCGCATGGGCGAACCCTGATATAATTACGGAGCGGTGGATGGTATGGTCAATGTATCGGGAATACACCCTTGCCGACGGGCATCGGGAGTTTCGAACCGACCAATATTTCTTTGGCAAGGATACAACGATAGAAAACAATGAATATTGGGAGGTGTTTTGGCGAAAACATTGTGATGAGAAAAACGAGGTTTCGGCGGGTTACGCGCTTCGGGAAGACAGCGTCCGGGTGTATGTCTATGATTATGCCGGCCAAAAAGAACACGTGCTTTTCGATTTTTCCTTGAAAGAGAACGATGTGTTGGCAATGGATTGGGTGGAAGAGACAGACACGCGCAAAAATCCGGTATTCCGGGTATGGGCGGTTGGCGATACCGTCATTCCAAACTCTATCGTGCAATACAGATTTCATTATCTGAAAGTGTATGATACCGTCCATCAAGTTACGGATATGTGGTTGAACAATGTCGGTTCCGTTTCGCATGGCATAGCCTGGCATAAGGATTTCGGGCGTTCGTTAGACACACTTGAAACCGTGCTCTGTGCCAACGGAGGACACATCTATAAAAATCCTGAGTATGCGTCCTGTTATATTTCGGAAGCCAAACCCGAATATGTTTCCTGTACGGGGAGACTGATTTGTACATGGACACCGTCTTTGTTTTTCCCTCCGGAGGATTGTTGCTACAAGGCGATAGCGATGAAGGTCGGAGACCTCACCCCAATCCTCAGTTACAATTCCACCTGGGCTTTCGACGGGGCCCCCCTTCAGGTTCAAGGGGTGGACTATGCAGAGGGAGATAGTGTTGAAGTGGAGGGCTATGTTTCCGTAAGTTATGATATAGGAGGTCGCTTATATTCTGAAATGCAACTCGAAAGCATTCGGAAAATAGGCGTCGCATCGGTAGAAAAACAATCCAAAGCCGAGTTGGTTCTGACGCCCAACCCCGCTACGGAAACGATAACGCTCAGTGCCACGGGCTGCGACCTCCAGTATGTGGAAATCTTAGATGTGAACGGACGAACCCTGTACGCCGCTATGGTGAACGCGGCCTCTTTCCGCTACAATGTGTCGTGGTTGCCCTCGGGCATCTACCTCGCCCGCGTAAAGACCCCTTGCGGTGTCCTTACGGAGAAGTTTTCAGTAAAATAACGTCTCGATGTCAGGGAGGGGCGGCGCAAATGCGCCGCCCCTCCCTGAAAAAATTATTGTTTTTAACCATAAAATACCGTACATTTGCCCTCGGTTTAGGGGTTCGGATGTGGCGGATGCGGGAATGAGGGGCGGAGAAAGCCCCTTTTTTATTGCCGTTTCCGCGTGATGAAAGGCCCTTGGCCGTTAGTGTTTAAGAGATGATCAACAAAAAGCAGATAGAAGAATTGCTTTCGCAGGCATTGGAAAGTATGCCGCAGGAAGAATTGTTCGCCGTGAGCGTTTCGGTATCGCCCAAAAACGAAATCAAGGTGTATATCGATGGCATGAAAGGCGTGAGCATCGACCGTTGCGTGGAAGTGAGCCGCTATATCGAGCAGCGCCTTGACCGCGATGCGGAGGATTTTGAGCTTACCGTTTCTTCCGCCGGCCTGGATCAGCCCTTCCGTGTGGCGAGGCAGTACGTCAAGAATATCGGCAAGGAAGTAAAGGTGCTCACCGCCGAAGGACAGACCCTCAAAGGCACGCTTACCGCCGCCGACGAACAGGGGTTCCGCCTCAAGGAAACGCCCAAGAAGAAAGCTCCCGAAACGCCCGAACATCAGTTCGGATACGCGCAGGTTAAAGAAACAAAAATTGTAATCTCATTCAAATAACATACAGAGTCATGGAAAATCTGAATTTGGTAGAAAGCTTTTCCGAATTTAAAGAACTGAAAAGCATTGACCGCGAAACGATGATGCGCATTTTGGAAGATGTGTTTCGCGCCATGCTGATCAAAAAGTACGGGACGGACGAGAATATCGACATTATCGTGAATATCGATAAGGGCGATTTGGAAATATGGCGTAACCGCGTGATTGTGGAAGACAGCGAGCTCAAAGATCCCGTTTTGGAAATTCCCTATTCGGAAGCCATCAAGATAGAACCCGATTTCGAAGTGGGCGAAGATGTTTCGGAAGCTGTCTATATCAGCGATTTCGGCCGCCGCGAGATTCTTTCCATCCGTCAGAACCTGATATCGAAGATCCAGGACTACGAACACAATGTTATCTACAAGCGTTACAAAGAAAGAATCGGTGAGATCATTACCGGAGAAGTATATCAGGTTTGGAAGCGCGAGATTCTGTTGCTCGACGATGCCGGCGTGGAACTGCTGTTGCCCAAGAGCGAACAGATTCCCGCCGATTTCTACCGCAAGGGCGACACCGTGCGTGCGGTCGTGCTCAAAGTGGATGTAAAGAACAATACGCCCGTTATCGTGCTTTCGCGTACCTCTCCCATTTTCCTGGAACGTTTGTTTGAACAGGAAGTTCCCGAAATCTTCGACGGGCTTATCACCATCAAGCGTATCGAACGTGAACCGGGCGAAAGGGCCAAGGTGGCGGTTGAATCCTACGATGACCGCGTGGATCCCGTAGGAGCCTGCGTGGGTATGAAAGGGGCGAGAATCCACGGCATCGTGCGTGAATTGCGCAACGAAAACATCGATGTGATCAACTGGACCACCAATCCCGAGCTCTTGATTACCCGTGCCCTGAGCCCTGCCAAGATTTCCTCGATAAAGATTAACGAAGAAGAAAAGACCGCCGAAGTTTACATGCGCGCCGACCAGGTTTCGCTGGCTATCGGCAAGGGCGGCTACAACATCAAGCTGGCGGGCCGCATTTCGGGCTACGACATCGATGTATATCGCGAAAGCACCGGCACCGACGAAGAAGACGTGGATTTGCAGGAATTCAGCGACGAAATCGAACAGTGGATTTTGGATCAGTTGAGCAACATCGGTTGCGACACGGCCAAAGATGTTTTGGCGATGGATCCCGAAGAATTGGCGCACCGCACCGATTTGGAAGAAGAAACCATTGCCGAAGTAAGGCGCATACTCCAAGCCGAATTCGACAACTAATCCGGCGAGGATTCAAATATTGCAGAACAACAAACCAGAAGCAGTAGATTAATGGCAGAAGAAACAAAACCGGTAAGGCTTTCCAAAGCCGCCAAAGAAGTGAATGTTTCGGTAGGTACGATCGTTGAGTTCTTGGGAAAGAAGGGTCACGAAGTGGAATCCAGTCCCAACACCAAACTGTCGGGCGAGCAGTATATGCTTGTATTGAAGGAATTTCAGTCGGATAAGGTGATTTCCGAAAAGGCACAAGGCGTGCAGTTGGATGCCATTCCCAAGAAAGTTCCGGTAGAAGCGAAGGAAACACCCAAAGAAACGGTGGAAGACATGGCCGATTCTGCTGATGGGGATTTGTTCATCAAGACTTCCGAGATATCGGCGGCACCGGTCAAGAAGACCTCCAAAAAGGCCAAGGAAACCAAAGCGCCCGCCGAAGAAGCGACTGCCGAACCGGTAGCTGAAAAGGCGTCGGCACAGACGGAAGACAAAGAATCGTCGGAGGAAGCCGAGAAAGAAAAGAAAGAGAAGAAGGAAAAACCGGCATCCGCCAAGAAAAAGAAAGCCGAGGAAGCGCCTCAGGAAAAGGCCGGGGAAGCACTGGTGGCGGAAGAAAAGACGCCCGAACCGGAAGCCAAGGCTCAACCTGTGGCGGAAGCCCAACCCGAGCCGCAGCCTGAACCGCAGTCCCGACCGGCGGCTGAACCGCAGGCTGAGGTCAAGGCTGAACCGGTGGCGGAAACCAAACCCGAGCCGGAAGCCGCCCGATCCGAAACGCCCAAAGAAAAGCTGGAAAAGCTTTTTGAACCGGGACGTATCGCCGGGCCTAAGATTCTGTCGGTGATGGATGCCAAGGAACTCGATTTGGCACGCAAGGGAAAGGCCGTCAAACCCGAAAAGATAGAACGGCCGCAAATCGTGAAGCCCGAGCCGGAACCTGCGCCTGAACCCGCGCCGGTTGCCCAGCCCAAGGAAGACAACTTCATCAAGACCGAATACATCAAGATAGACGGGCCTAAGATTACCGGCCAGAAGGTGGATTTGACACAGTTCGAGCGCAAACCCAAACCGGTGGCCTCGTCCAAAGAAAATCCGGGCACGCTTGAGAAACGCCGCAAGCGCATCAAGAAAGATGCTCCCGGTGCCACCGCCCAGGGAGGCGGTCGCGAAGGCTTGAAGAAACTCTTCGGCAACGACCAGCAACAGGGCGGCAACCGTTCCAACAACAAGAACCAGAACCGCAACAAGCAACGCAACAACGCGCCCGCCCAGCCGGTGATGGACGATCAGGAAATCGAAAAGCAGATTAAGGAAACGCTTGCCCGCCTGGCTCCTATGGGCAAGTCGAAAACCTCCAAGCACAACCGCGACAAGCGTCAGATGGTTCGCCAGCACATGGAAGCCGAAATGGCGCAGGAAATGCAGGAAAGAAAGGTGCTCAAGGTTACCGAGTTCGTTACGGTAAACGAACTGGCCTCAATGATGAATGTTCCGGTAACGCAGATTATCGGAACGTGTATGTCGCTGGGGCTTTTCGTGTCGATCAACCAGCGTTTGAGCGCCGAACCCATCTCGCTGCTGGCCGAAGAATACGGCTTTAAGGTTGAGTTTGTGGATGCCGAAGTGATCCACGAATTGGAAAACAAGGAAATCGAAGACGAATCGGGCGAAGCAGTGGGACGTACCCCCATCGTTACCGTGATGGGTCATGTGGACCACGGTAAGACCTCTTTGCTCGACTATATCCGCAAGACCAACGTGATTGCCGGGGAAGCGGGCGGTATCACGCAGCATATCGGGGCTTACGAAGTGGAACTGGAAGACGGCAGGAAAATCACTTTCCTCGATACGCCCGGTCACGAAGCCTTTACCGCCATGCGTGCCCGTGGTGCCAAGATGACCGATATCGCCATTATCGTGGTGGCCGCCGACGACCGGGTGATGCCCCAGACGGTAGAAGCCATCAACCACGCGCAGGCCGCCGGCGTTCCCATCGTTTTTGCGATCAACAAGGTGGATAAACCGGGGTCCGACCCTGAAAGGATCAAGTCGGAACTGGCGGAAATGAACCTGTTGGTGGAAGACTGGGGCGGCAAGTACCAAAGCCAGGATATTTCGGCAAAGAACGGAACCGGCGTGGAAGCCTTGCTCGAAAAAGTGTTGCTGGAAGCCGAAATGCTGGATCTCAAGGCACATCCCGAAAGAAGGGGCAAGGGTACGGTTATCGAATCGTCTTTGGATAAGGGCCGCGGCTATGTGGCCAAGATTCTGGTTCAGGACGGAACGGTGCATATCGGCGACTTTATTCTGGCAGGGCCTACCTTTGGCCGTGTCAAGGCGATGTACAACGAGCGTAATCAGGCCATGAAGGAGGCCGGTCCCTCGCAGCCCCTGTTGCTGTTGGGCTTGAATGGCGCTCCTCAGCCGGGCGATGTGTTCAATGTGATGGCCGACGAAAGGGAAGCCAAGGAAATTGCCGGGAAACGCCTGCAACTGCAACGCGAACAAGGAATGCGTGCCCAAAAGCATATCACGCTCGACGATATCGGCCGCCGTATCGCCATCGGGAATTTCAAGGAACTCAACATTATCGTCAAGGCCGACGTGGATGGTTCGGTGGAAGCCCTTTCCGACTCCTTGCTCAAACTTTCCACGCCCGAAGTGCAGGTTAACGTTATCCACAAGTCGGTGGGTCAGATTACCGAAAGCGACATCATGCTGGCAGCCGCCTCTGAAGCCATTATCGTGGGCTTCCAGGTGCGTCCTTCGGTGGCGGCCCGCAAGCTGGCGGAAAACGAAAAGATCGATATACGCCTCTACTCCATTATCTACGATGCCATCAACGAGCTCAAAGACGCTATCGAGGGTATGCTTTCGCCCGTGATCCAGGAAAAGATCGTGGCCAACCTCGAAATCCGCGAAGTGTTCAAGATCAGCAAGGTGGGTTCGATTGCCGGCTGTATCGTGCTGGACGGCCGTCTGGGTCGCAGTACCAAAATCCGCATTATCCGCGACGGTATTGTGGTCTATACCGGAGAACTCGGCTCGTTGCGCCGCTTTAAAGACGACGTTAAGGAAGTGGCGGTGGGTCAGGATTGCGGTTTGAACATCAAGAACTTCAACGACATCAAGGTGGGAGACATCATCGAGGGCTACGAACAGGTGGAAATCAAGCGCACTTTGTAATCCTGATTATGTACGGACGTTTTGTCGAATATGTGGAGAAGGAGCAACTTTTTGCCGGGTGCAAGAGGTTGCTCCTTGCCGTTAGCGGCGGGGTGGATTCGGTGGTGCTGTTGCATTTGATGAGCCGTTATGCGCGTGAACACGCAGGCTTGGAACTGGCGGCGGCCCATTGCAATTTTCATTTGCGCGGCGAGGAATCCATGCGCGACGAAGAGTTTGTACGCTCTTTGACCCGGCATAGCGGAATCCCCTTGTTTTTTGCCGGATTCCAGACCGAAGATTACGCGCAAAAGCGAGGCATCTCGGTGGAAATGGCGGCGCGCGAGCTCCGTTACGCTTTCTTTGAAGAATTGTTGGCGGGCAAGGAAACCGAGGCTTTCGATGCCTGCCTGCTGGCGCACCATGCCAACGACAATGCCGAAACTTTTTTCATCAATCTTTTTCGGGGCAGCGGCGTGAAGGGATTGAAAGGCATGTTGCCCCAAAGTCCCGACCGCCGCTACATCAGGCCGTTGCTGTTTGCTTTGCGTTCCGACATTGTGGCGTATGCGCAAGAAAACCGGCTCGATTTTGTGGAAGACAGCACCAACGCGCAACCTATGTGCGTGCGCAACCGGGTGCGGCACAATGTTTTGCCGGTGCTTGAAAGATATTGCGAGGGCTTTGTTCCCAAACTGAACCAAAGCATGCAAACCTTGCGTTTGGCGGATGCCTTGATAAGCGATTGGTTCAATCATCTTTCAGATAAGATGGTGGAAAGGGAAAAGGCGAGGGATGCCGCCACGGAAACGCCCGAATTTATTCCCGTGGAAAAATTGGCGTTGGCGGGCGCGCATCAGGATTTGTTCTGGGAACTTTATCTGCGCGGCCATGCCTTTAACCGCCAACAGATAGAACAGATAGCCGAGAACCGTAAGAACGGCATCTCCGGAAAACGTTTCTATAATGCCGACGGCAGCGGTTTTCTCTTGCGTGAACCGGAGGGCTGGCGTTGGCTTCCGCAAGGCGTTACGGCATTGCAGACTGAGCCTTTGCACAAAGAGGCGAAGATGGAGATTTTGCGCAAGGAAGATATGGATACAAGCCCCGATGTGGCGTATCTGGATTTTAACAAGCTGCAATTTCCGCTTTCCTGGCGGCATTGGATGCCCGGCGACCGTTTCTGTCCGTTGGGCATGAAAGGTTTCCGTAAACTGAGCGATTTTTTCAAAGATCTGCATCTGGGTGCTGTGCAGAAAGAAAAGGTGTGGCTGCTCTGTTCGGGAAAAGACATCGTTTGGGTGGCGGGTTACCGCATCGACAACCGCTATAAGTTGGATTTTTCGACACCGGGTCTTAAAACGGCCTGGGTGGTAAGAATGAATAGGAAAGATGAAGACCGTTAAAGCCGTTTATTTCAGTGCCACCGGCACCACGCGGCGCATGGTGTGCGCCATCGCGGACAAGTTGGCCGAAAAGTTGGGATTGCCGTGTGTGCGGATGGATTTTACCTTGCCCGCGGCGCGTGTGGAACCTTTGGCTTTTGACAGCCAGGACATCGTGGTGCTGGGCACGCCTGTATATGCCGGGCGCGTTCCCAATGTATTGCTCCCATACCTGCAAACTATGCGTGGGGCAGGGGCGGTGGGCATTCCCGTCGTGGTGTTCGGCAACCGGAACTACGACGATGCGCTGATAGAACTGCGCGATTTGATGGAGAATGCCGGTATCCGTACCGTAGCGGCGGCGGCATTCGTGGGCGAACACGCTTTTTCGCGCGTTTTGGGGGCGGGGCGTCCCGATGCCGGGGATTTGGCGGTGGCGGAACGTTTTGCGCTTTCTGTGGTGGAAAAAATGGCCGGTATAAAACAAAACGGCCTGCCGGAAGTTCCCGTTCATGTGGAGGGTACACCCTTCCCCTATCGGGGCTATTATCAGCCGCGCGACCGCCACGGGGTGGCCATCAATATCTTGAAAGTGAAGCCGTCGGTAAACGAGAAATGCACCGACTGCAAACGTTGCGCCGAACACTGCCCCATGGGCTCGATAGGCCGCGAAAACGTGCGCCAATACACGGGCATCTGCATCAAATGCGGCGCGTGCATCAAGGGCTGCCCCCAAAACGCCCGCCACTACCAAGACGAAGGCTACCTCTATCACCAGCACGAACTGGAAGCCCTCTACACCCGCCGCGCCGAACCGCAGGTGTTTATACATTGAAAATGAACGAATCCAAGGATTGTTCCTCGCTCAGGTGGAATTTCTTGCGCAATAAGTAGCGGTTGGTCTTTACCGTGGCTGGCAGCACCGCTGTCATTTGGGCAATCTGTTTGATAGACAGTCCGATTTTGATATAGGCGCAAAGTTTAAGGTCGTTGGGAGAAAGTTCGGAGTAGTTTGATTTGAGTTTGTCAAAGAAGTTTGGATGAACGCTCTCAAAATGTATCTTAAAGGAAGTCCATTCGTCCTCACTTTTCATATGTTCGGTAATCTTCTTGCGCAGGGCCAGTTCACAGGCCGCCGACATATCTTTCTTTTCCCGGAATTTTTCCAGTTGCATCAGAATCTGTTGCAGGAATCGTTTTTTTTCGCATAGAATCAACATATTGGATGCCAATTCCCGGTTCTGGTGATCTATTTCCTGTTGAAGTTTTTGGTTTTGAAGTTCTTGGGTCTTCAGGGCGAGCTTATCCATGCGCTTCTTTTGCGCCATGTAAATGATAATGAAGATAAAAATACAGGAAATCAGAAGAATGAGCAATAGATACAGCCAATTGAGCCTATGTTGCAACCTTATTTTCTGATCCTGTAGTTTGAGGCGGTTCTGATATTCATCGATGGCTTTT
>CAYVJX010000053.1:0-9056 GCA_964451895.1 uncultured Bacteroidaceae bacterium
CGGTATAATGTTTGCCGTACCGGAAACTGAGGTCTTTTATTTCAATCATCGTCGGTAGGTATTATAGGTTTTAGAATCTGTATCTCTTTTCGCGGATGCCGTGGTGCAATGGCCTTGTGAAAATCCGTTTGTTAATGAATGTTTTGTTAAACATGGTGTCCTCCTTTGTGTTAATTGTTTTATGTGTGCTACAAAAATACTGTATTAGTTTTGTAGTACACTGCAAAGGTACGACAAAAATCGATACCGCCAAATTTTTTTTCAAATTTTTTTCGATAAATCGGCGTTTCGGGGTTATATAAGAAAACAGCTATCATGATTGCAAAAACTTACGGAGCGGCGATTGTGGGCATCGATGCCATGATAATCCGCGTGGAAACCAGTGTGGAAATGGGGGTGAACTTTATGTTGGTGGGCTTGCCCGACAATGCCGTTAAGGAGAGCCATTACCGTATCGCCACGGCTTTGGGGCATTGCGGTTACAAGGTTCCGATTAAAAAGATGGTCATCAACATGGCGCCTGCCGATTTGCGCAAGGAGGGAACGGCCTACGACCTTACGTTGGCGATGGGCATCATGGCCGCCACGGGGCAGTTGGACCGACGGGATGTGGACAGCGCGGAGGTGGGGCGATACCTGATGATGGGAGAACTCTCCTTAGACGGCAAGCTGCGCCCGATCAAAGGGGCCTTGCCGTTTGCCATTGAAGCCAGGAAGCAGGGTTTCAAAGGCATCATATTGCCTAAGGAGAACGCTCCCGAAGCCGCTATGGTGGGAGGCATTCCCGTTTATGGCGCGGAAAACCTGCCGCAGGTGGTGCGGTTTTTCAGAAAGGAACAGGAACTGCCGCGGTTTGAACCTGAGGCCGGCGGCGGACAGGGGCAGGGAACGGGGGCGGAAGAACCCGATTTCTGTGATGTGAAGGGGCAGGCTTTCTGCAAGAGGGCCTTGGAAATCACCGCCGCCGGCGGACACAATATATTGATGATAGGACCTCCCGGTTCGGGAAAGACCATGCTGGCGCGCCGTTTGCCGGGTATCTTGCCGCCCTTGACTACCGAAGAAGCCTTGGAGACCACCAAAATCTATTCGGTGGCGGGCAAGATGGTGGCGACCGACCGCCTGATGCGCGCCCGTCCTTTCCGCGACCCGCACCATACCATCAGCTATGCGGCTTTGGTGGGCGGCGGCTCTTTTCCGCAGCCGGGCGAGATTTCCTTGGCGCACAACGGGGTTCTGTTTTTGGATGAACTGCCCGAATTTGCGCGCGCCACGCTCGAAGTGTTGCGCCAGCCTTTGGAAGACCGCAAGATAAGCCTGTGCCGCGCCAAGATGCGGGTGGAATATCCGGCGGGGTTCATGCTGGTGGCTTCGATGAATCCCTGTCCTTGCGGTTACTATGGGTCTGCCGATACGGCCTGTACCTGCAAGCCGCAGGCGGTGGAACGCTATCTGAACAAGGTTTCGGGACCGCTGTTGGACCGGATGGATCTGCAGGTGCAGGTGAACCCTGTTCCTTACAAGGAGCTTTCTACGGCATCTTGCGGCGAACCGAGCGCCGTGATACGGGAAAGGGTGTTGCAGGCGCGCCGTATCCAGCAGGCGCGCTTCGAGGGGCAGAATATGTTTTGCAACGCCCAGATGCAGGTGCGGCAGATAAACCGTTACTGTGAGCTGGACAGGGATTCGGGCGAACTGCTGAAGACCGCCATGCAGAAATACGGGCTTTCGGCGCGAGCCTACCATCGTTTGCTCAAGGTGGCGCGTACCATCGCCGATCTGGACGGCAAGGAAAACATCGGGCTGGGGCACGTGGGAGAGGCCTTGCATTACCGTTGCATGGACCGTGCCGGGTATGGACGGTAGGCGCGGAAGTCCGGCCGGTGAATTTTCCGCACGGGGCTTGATGAAAATGCTTATTTTCGCGCCGCTTTTCAAAATCCGCTATGACAGACAACAAAGGCGCGCTCAAAGGCCATTTGGCGATACTGGCGTGCAATATCATTTTCGGAATCAATATCCCGCTTTCCAAGGTGGTGATGCCGGAATATATCTCCGCGTTCGCCATGGCTTTTTTCAGAACCACGGGCGCGCTGGTATTCTTTTGGCTGATAACGCTCTTCGTCAAGTGGGAGAAAGTGCCGCTCAAAGATTTGGGCAGGCTGGCGGCGGCCTCCGTCTTCGGGGTGCTGCTCAATCAGATGCTGTTTGTAGTGGGCTTGGAATACGCCGCCCCGGTGGAAACGGCTATCGTGGTAACGTTCACGCCTATCCTCACCATGCTTCTGGCCGCCTTTTTCCTGAGGGAACCCATCTCGTGGATGAAAGCCGGGGGCGTGCTGCTGGGCATGAGCGGAGCGGTGCTGATGATTGCCGGCAAGTACCTTACCGGCGAGGCGGTGGCCGAGAGCGGCAGGAACAGCATCGTGGGCATTCTGCTCTGTTTGGCCAGCGGCCTGTTCTATGCCGTTTATCTGACGGCGTTCCGAAACGTGGTGGCGCGCTATAAGCCCGTAACGGTGATGCGTTGGATGTTTTTCTTTTCGGCTCTCTTTTCGGTGCCTTTCCTGTTCCGCTATGTGGCGCATATCGACTATGCTTCCATTCCGCCGCGGATATATCTGTTCTTGGGCTATACGGTCTTTATGGCCACCGGCTTCACATACCTGCTCATTCCGGTGGCGCAGAAAAGGCTTCGCCCTACGGTATTGAGCGTTTACAATTACATACAGCCCATTACCGCCGCTTGCCTGGCCTTGATTCTGGGGCAGGACGGCTTCACTTGGATAAAAGGCGTGGCCTCTCTTTTGGTCTTTTCCGGCGTGTTTTTGGTAACACGCAGTAAATCACGCGCCCAATTGGATAGGGAATTGGCGGCTTCGGGTAAATGAGATACGGGATTTTTTAGCATATTTTTGTTAACTTTGCCGTTTATGCCCGAATAGGGCTCAAACCCTTAAAAAACAAGACTTATGCAGACATCTTCCGGCAAATTCATTGTAGAGGAATGTTTAACCTACGACGACGTTCTGTTGTTACCGGCAGAATCGGACGTGTTGCCGAGAGAGGTCGATATCAGTTCGGTCTTTTCGCGTAATATCAGGCTCAATATTCCCTTTGTTTCGGCGGCGATGGATACGGTAACCAACTCTTCTTTGGCGATAGCCATCGCACAGGAAGGCGGTATCGGTGTGTTGCACAAGAACATGACCATCGAACAGCAGTCGGAGGAGGTGCGCCGGGTAAAACGGGCGGAAAACGGCATGATTACCGACCCGATTACCCTTTCCGACAAGGCGAAGGTTCAGGATGCCCTCAACCTGATGAAGACCTACCGTGTGGGCGGCGTTCCGGTTACGGACAATAACCGCAAGCTGGTGGGCATCGTCACCAACCGGGATTTGCGCTTTGAGAAAGATTACAAACGCAGGATTACCGAAGTGATGACCAAAGACGTAATCACCACTACCAAGAAGGTGTCTTTTGAAGAGGCGGCCAAGATCCTGCAAAAGCACCGCATCGAGAAACTGCCGGTGGTGGATAAGTCCGGCAAACTGGTGGGATTGATTACCTACCGCGACATCATGAGTATGAAATCCAAGCCGATGGCTTGCAAGGATGAGTCGGGAAGGCTTCGTGTGGCTGCGGGCATCGGTATTACCGCCAATATGATGGAACGTGCCGAAGCCTTGGTGGATGCCGGGGTGGACGCCATCGTGATTGACACCGCGCACGGACATTCGACCCATGTGATCCGGGCGGCGAAGGAATTCAAGAAGAAATTCGGTTCGAAGGTGGATTTGGTGGTGGGCAATATCGCCACCGGGGAAGCCGCCGTTGCCTTGGCGGAAGCCGGAGCGGATGCGGTGAAGGTAGGGATAGGGCCGGGTTCGATCTGCACCACGCGCATTGTGGCCGGTATCGGCGTTCCTCAGTTGAGTGCCGTGCATCATGTGGCGCAGGCGCTTAAGAAATATAAGATTCCCTTGATTGCCGACGGGGGCATCCGTTATTCGGGCGATGTGGTCAAGGCTTTGGCAGGCGGGGCTTCCTGCGTGATGGCGGGTTCGCTTTTTGCCGGAACGGAAGAATCGCCCGGTTCCACGATTATTTTTGAAGGCCGCAAATTCAAGTCCTACCGCGGCATGGGCTCCTTGGAAGCCATGCAGGACGGTTCCAAGGACCGTTATTTCCAGGATATGGAAGCGGATATCAAGAAACTGGTTCCTGAAGGCATTGTGGGACGCGTGCCTTACAAAGGGGCATTGTCCGAAGTGCTGCACCAGCTCGTGGGCGGTCTCCGCGCCGGCATGGGCTACACAGGTTCCAAAGACATCAAGGCTTTGCAGAAAGCCAAGTTCATAAAGATTACGCCGGCTTCGGTGAATGAAGGCCATCCGCACGATATCACGATCACGCAGGAAGCGCCCAATTATTCGCCCCGGTAGGATTTTGAAAAATAAATTTTTGTAAAAGTTCAAAAGAAAACAACCTTTTATGAAGCCGAGTGCAGAGACCAAGTTCCCTTGGGCTCTGCCGAGGTGAAAAAAGGTCGGTTGAAAACCAACAATAGATAAGACGATGAAAAGAATGTTTTTGTTTTGCCTTCTGCTTGTGTCGGGCATCCCTTGCCTGAACGCGCAGGATATCGATGATAACTCCGTGCTGCTGATAGTCGGTTCGGACACGACCACGCGCGGTGAGTTTTATAAGAATTTCACCCAGAACGCACTGCAGGGTAGGGATACGGAAAGCAAGGCGGAATTGGAGAATTACCTGCAATTGTATATCAATTTCCGCTTGAAGGTGGAGGCGGCCAAGGATGCCGGTTACGACACCATCCGGCTGTTGCAGGAAGAATTGCAGAATTATCGGGCGCAGTTCGCCAAACCTTACCTGCAGGATCAGGACATGGCGGAAAAACTCTATGCAGAGGCTTACGACCATTTGCAATACAACGTCGGGGCGCGTCATATCCTTATCGGGGTTGACAAATACGCCAAGCCTGCCGATACGCTGGCGGCCTACAAAAAGTGTCTGGATGTGCGCAAACAGTTGATGGCTGGGGCTGACTTCTGCGATATGGTGATCCGTTACTCTTCGGAATACCGCCGTCCCAAAGGAAATCTGCTGCCCCAAAAGACGGGTTACGAAGGCCGGTTGCCCTATATCACGGGCATGAGCATGGTCTATCCCTTTGAACAGGCGGTGTATAACCTCAAGGTGGGAGAGGTTTCCATGCCGGTGCGTACCCGTTACGGCTACCACTTGATTCAGATGATGGACAAGCGTCCGGCCTTGGGCAAAGTAAGGTTCCTCAATATCATGGTGATGTCGATGCCGGGCGATACCTCGCAACGGGCGTTTGAAAAGATAAGCGCGATTTACGACAGTTTGCAGGCGGGTGCGGATTTTTCCCGTATGGCGGCTCGGTATTCGGAAGACCGTTCTTCGGCTCCCCGTGGCGGTGAAGTGTCTTTGACGAAATTGGACAGGATGTTGCCCGAAGTGATTGAACAACTTTTTGCGCTCAAGGAAGGAGAATATACCCAACCTTTCCGTTCCCGTGTGGGTTGGCATATCGTGCAGCTGGAAGAAAAGACAGGCGTGGAAGACTATGAAAGCACGCGTTCGGTTATCGTCTATACTTTCGACAATGACCAGGAAAGAGGTATGATTCCCATGACTGCCAAACAGAAGGAACTTTTGGCGCAGACCCAATGGAAGGTAAACCAGGATGTATGGAAAGAGGTGCTGAAATATTTGCCTGATACGGTGCGGGGCGACAGGCTGCCGAAAGACTCGATGGCCAATCCCAAATTGTTCGGCAAGACGCTTTTGGTTTATGAGGGCAAGGATATTCCGGTTTGGCGGTTCATGAAATTGGCCCAGCAGATGACACGGCGCGATGTGGTGGTGGATGTAAAGGCCTGGGCAAACGATATGCTCCAGAGTTTCTTGGGATCGCAGGCCGTTATCCATGAACTTTCGATACTCGAATCGAAATATCCCGATTTTGCCGCCATGATGAAGGAATACCGCGACGGTATCTATCTGTTCGACATCAATAACCGTACCGTATGGGGTAAGGCGGTGGATGATACGGTGGGATTGGAGGAATATTACCAAGCCCACAAGTCCAAGTATTTCTCTCCGGCCAAGGCGGTGGCCACCGTGTTCACTTACAATGTGGCTAAAATTGACACGAAAGCCGTGCGCAAACTGATGCAGAAGGCCTATAACGGCAAATGGTCTTTCGAAAGGCTGAAAGCCGATGCCATCGATATGTTTGGGGAAAGCAACATCCGGGTGGATTCGATGGCCTACGTGCAGGGAAAGAACTATTTTGTGGATAAGGTGGAATGGAAGCCCGGCCTTTCTTCCGACCTGCTTTCCGGCACCGATTCCAAGGCTTTCGTCTGGATTCACGATGTGGTAAAACCGCGCCAGTATTCGTTGAATGAGGTGAAGGGAACGGTGATTACCGATTATCAGGGTCATTTGGAAAAAGAGTGGATCAAGAAACTGAGGGACACCTACAAGATAACGATCAATCAAGATGTGTTTAACAGCCTCCTTCCGCGCTAAGAAAGTCTGGTTGGCGGTTCTGCCGCTTTGTGCCTTACTGTTGGTTTCCTGCCGTTTCCGCAGGAGCGTGCCCTTTGATGCGGTGGCACGGGTGGGGAATGAATACCTGACGGCAATGGAATTGGAACGTATGATGCCTGAAGGCATCCTGCCCACCGACAGTGCCGATGTGGCGCAGAAGAAGGTGTCGGCATGGGTGGCGCGCCAGGTTCTGTTGGAGAAGGCCCAGCGCAATATCGATGAGGTGGAGGCGGGCATCGAGGAACAGATTGCCCAGTACCGCGAGTCGCTGTTGATTTTTTCGTACGAGAACAAGATAACGCAGCAGTTGCTCGACACGGTGGTTTCCGACAAGGAGATAGAAGACTACTATAAGGCTAACCAATCGCAGTTCGTGCTCAAGAGCAATATCGTGCGCACCCGTTTCGTAAAGGTGGGCAAGACTTCCAAGGAGGCCCAGCAGATAAAGCGCGAACTGTTCGCCGTTCCTTTTGAGGAAAGCAATCTGTTGGATCTGGCGGAATTGTGCCGCCGCAGCGCGGACAACTACTATCTTGACGACGAGCGTTGGATTTTCTTTAACGACCTGTTGCGGGAAGTGCCGATTCAGACCTACAATCAGGAATCGTTTTTGCGGAATAACCGGAATATCGAGATCAATGCCGGTGACTATTGGTATTATGTAACGATTGTCGATTTCAAGGTGAGGGATATGGTTTCTCCCATTTCTTTTGAGAAAGACAGGATAAGGGCCATTATCCTCAACCAACGCAAACGCGAGGTGCAGCACGCCATGGAGGAAGACTTGCTGGAAGAAGCCCTGCGCTCGGGTCAAATTGAATATTACTATTAGGATGAACGCGAAAAAAAGTTTCCATCGGATTTTGCTTGCCTTGCTGTCGGGCTTGCTTTCCTTTTCGTGCGTTTTTGCCGGAAACGTTTTCGATAACGATACGGTGTCGGATACCGGCAGAAAGTATGGCAAGACGAGGAAAAACGAAGAACAACGGGTAACTCCTATCGTGGATTCGTCTTTGTTGCATTTTACGGGCGCGGATAATGCCGTGCCGGATAAGAAGTCTGTAGAAAAGGAGGAAGCGGCCGAGGCGGAGCAGGGCGGTTTGGTGGTGGATGAGATCGCCGCCGTGATCGGCACGAAAAAGGTAAAGCTTTCGGATGTGGAACGTTCGTTGGAGAATATGCGCGCCGGCGGCATGGCCGTTACCGAGAGTTCCCGTTGCGAAGCCTTGGAGTCGCTGATGGTTTCCGCCCTTTACGAACTGCAGGCGGATGAAGACAGTATCCAGGTGGGCGAGGCCGAGGTGGAACAGGAATTGGAAGCCCGTTTGCGGTATTTCATCGAACAGATCGGTTCGCGCGAGAAACTGGAGGAATTTTACGGAAAGACCATTCTGCAAATCAAGGAAGAGTACCGCGAGATGATACGCAAGGGCATTGTTTCCATGCGAATGGAGGCCAAACTGACCGAAGACATCAAGGTTACGCCCAGTGAAGTGAAACGTTTCTACAATACGCTTGACCGCGACAGCATACCGCTCGTTCCGCTCAAGTTCGAGCTATTGTATATTACCCGTAAGCCGCGCATCAGCACCGATGAGCGCCAGATAGCGAGAGAAAGGCTGGAGGCCATACGCGCGCGTATCGAGAAAGGGGAACAGTTCAAGTCGATGGCGGCCTTGTATTCGCAAGACCCCGGTTCGGCAAAGCGTGGGGGAGAGTTGGGCTATGGCGGCAGGGGCGATTGGACGAGCGAGTTCGAGTCGATGGCGTTCAGCCAACCGGTAGGCGTGTTGTCGCCGGTATTCGAAAGTCAGTTCGGTTTCCATATTCTGGAAGTCTTGGACCGTAAGGGGGAGATGGTCAAGGTGCGCCATATCCTGATACGACCCGAGGCCTCCGATATGGATTTGATACGGGCGCAGCAGGAACTCGATTCGGTGGCGGAACTTATTCGCAACGGAACGTTTACGTTCAAGGAAGCCGTAAAGCTTTTTTCGGATGAAGCCGGGGCGCAGGGCGACGGCGTGTATCTGAGCCCGATGACGCGTAAGCCCAACTATACGGCCGAGGAGCTGGAACCGATGGTATATCTTTCCATACAGAACATGCAGGAGGGCGAGAATACCAACGCCCTTTTGTACCAGACCCAGGACAATCAGCCCGCTTTCCGTATCTTTTATGTCAAGAGCCGTGTCTCTCCGCACCGTGCCGATATCCGGGCGGATTACGACATGATTTACGAGATGGCCTTGGAAAAAGCCAAGGCGGATGCCATGAAGAAGTGGATGACCAACAAAATCGCCAATACGTATGTGCGGGTGATGGGCCGTTATAAGAACTGTAAATTCATGTACCGATGGAAGAATCTGTAAGCGGATATAAAGACCAGGTAGAAGCCTTGCAGGCCTTGGCGGAACGTTACGCCCTGCTGCGTCGGGAAATAGCCC
>CAYVJX010000054.1:0-8848 GCA_964451895.1 uncultured Bacteroidaceae bacterium
CCGCCGAAGTGAAGTTCTACGAAATCACCGAAGAGGGCAAGGCCAAGGTAGGGCTCAAGACCACCTGCGGCAACTGCCCCCGAGCCCATGCCACCATCAAGCAGAGCGTGGAAGTGGCCTTGCGCACGATTCTGCCCGAAGTGGCGGGTATCGAGCCCTTTTTCCTGTAGTCTGTAAGGGAGATGCCTGCAAAAGAGTGCGCCCCGAAGCCGAAGGCTTCGGGGCGCACTGGCAAAGGGATGCACTGGCAAAAAAAGTAATACGCTGGCAAAAGTAATACGCTGGCAAAAGTAATACGCTGGCAAGGCGGTATGCCGTTTCCTTAGTGATGCAGCAATTTGGTGCGGTAGGTACGTTTGGCGGTGCGGACTTCGAGCAGGTAGAGCCCGGCGGGAAGTTTCTCCAGGTTGATTTCGGTGACCTTTCCTTTCAGGCGCAAGGCTTCCTGCCCGTCTGCCGAAAGAATGCGGATGTAGAGCCATGTTTCGGTATGGTCAGGGGCTTGTATATGGAGCACGTCTTTGCAGGGATTGGGGTAGATATGCAGCGAGGGGGCTTTTTCGCTTCGGAGCGAGAGCGTATCCACGGGTTCGGGTTCTTCGGGAACGGTGTCGATTTCCAATTCTCCGATACGGAACATGATAACGGAGCTGTCTTTATAGTTGCCGTCGATCTGGGCGAATATGCGGTCGTCTTTTTCCGAAAAACGGATAAAGCCGTCGCCGATGCCGTCGTGGTTTTTGTCATAGACGGTAAAGGTGTGGCAGCCTTCGGCAATGGTTAACGGATAAGAGTGGACGGGCAGCGTTTCACTGGCCGACAGGTTCTGATAGGGGCCGCCCTGCGCCACCGTGTCGTTTTCCTCATCTTTCAGCACCCAGGTGATATCGCCGCCGAAGCGGTCTTGTTGCAGGCTGAGCGTGATGTCGGGATTTTCCGTAATTCCGTAATGTTTGATGGCGGAAGTCTCCAATATGTTTTGTTTGCGGTTCATGAAAGCGCCGCCGTTCACCGAAACGATTCGGAAACTTACCTCTTCTTCCCGGTTGGCTCTGGCAAGCGTTACCGCTTGGGTTTCAAAACGGAGTTCCTGCCCTGCCTGAACAGGTTCGGAAAATTGATAGGTGTGTTGCGCCTTTCCCCCTTTTCCGCTGCATTCCAACACTAATTCGGAGATGGGTTCGGCAGAAAGGGCGTGGTTCTGCAACAGGAGCGAGAAACGCACGTCTTTGTTGCAGGTGGGATTGGCTATCTGTTCGGCTTCCGACAGGCAGACGATGCGGTCGGGGCGGTTCAGGTGTTCGGTTTCCACGGAGCAGACGTTCATGATTTCCTCTTTGTTTTCCGACACGAAAGCGATAAACTGCAAGTCGAACAGGTTCAGATCCACGTTGCCGATTCTTTCGGGCAGGGTCTGGGTAAAGGTTTTCTCCATCAGTTTGCCCGCTCCCTGGGTCTGTACCTCTTCGCCCCATTGTCCGGTAAGGAAATGGCGGAAAACGTGCATGTGGAGGTAGCTTTTGTCGGGCAAGACTTGGGTGGGGTTCATGTTCGCCCCGTTCTGATAGCCGGTAATGCTGTCTTGCAACACCGCCACATGAATAAAGTTGGAGGAAGCCGAGGGCGTGCCGGTATAATACAGCTGCACGGTTACCGAAAGTTCCCTTTTGGCCCAATCCAGTTTGGCTTTGGCGGCGATATTCACATAGGTGGGCATGGCAAGCATCTCTTCGATGCGTTCTTCCCAGAAGTCGCGCCGCAGGGCGGTTGCCGTTTGGGAAGAAAAGACATGCCGGTTCACTGAACCTGCGGGAATCCCCGTGCTCTCAACGCCGGCCTGTTCGATAAGGTCTTCTCCGAAAGCGGTGCGCAAGTCCACTTCGTTGCCTGTAGGCGTGGCGAGGGCGGTGCCGTGCACATTCATCAAAAAGACCTGTTGGGGATGTTTGGCAAGAATCCCGCTCGCCATCTTATGCCCGTCGGGGCAGTTGCCGCAATGGATGGCGGTGTATTCTTCCAGCAGGACATGCCGGTTTTGGGGCGTTTCGCTTACAAAGCGGTTTTGGGCGTTCGCGGCGAAGATACAGGTGGCGGCGAACCAGAGGGTTGCCCATGTTTTTTTCATCATGTTTCGGTTAAGGGTTTTAAAATTGAAAGGTAAAAAGAGAGGGGCGTTCCCACAGGGAAGCCCCTCCTATAAAAATGAAGAAACTGCTTAGCGTACGATGAATTTCCGAATGGCTATGCCCTTGTCGGTGGTAATCCGGGCAAAGTACATGCCCGACAGAAGGCCGCTTGCATTGAAGCGGTAGTTGCCGGTGCCGAGGTTGCCTGCCGATTGGTGGATCAACATGCCGCTCAGGTTGAATATCGCCACTTCCTTGATGGAAGCGTCGGGCGAAAGGATCGTCATCATGTCCTGAACGGGGTTGGGGTGAACCGTTACACGGAAATCGGCGCTCTGTGCCTGTTCGTTGGCGGCGTTCTCCCCGATAACGATATCATCTACCATGAACATGGGCGCGTCGGCGGTCATGCAACGGATGGCTACGTGAATGTCCTTGCCGTTGAATTCACTCAGGTCGAATACCACGTTTTCCCACTTTTCGCTCGGGGCAATCAGCAGGTCATCGCTGTAGGAAGGCGGATAAACGCGCGTAAAATCAAGGTCGGTAGGATCGCCGCTGCCTTCGGAAACCCATATTTCGTACCATTCTTTGAAAGTGCGGTCAAACGACTTGACCCACATGGAAAGCTGGGTGTTCTGGGCGGGCATCTTCAGTTTGGGCGAAATCAACCAGTCGTCTCTGGTGATATCGGGATCGTTGATCGCCAAGGAAGCGCCGAAGCGTTGGCCGGAGTGCGGACGGCAGTTATTGTAGAACTCATAGAAAAGCATCGAAGGCTCGGTGGCGTAAGGATTAAAGGCGATAAAGCCCAGATCCGTTTCGCTGCCGGGGAAATCCACATAATGGAATTCGGCATCCAATACATGACGGAGCGGCGATACGGGCGTCATGTCGAGGCTGAGCGAAGTCCATGCCGGATTGAAGCCTTCGGTGGCGAAGTCGAGGCAGGATTCAAAGTCCATGCGGTAAGGATCGGCGGGAACGAAAGAAATAACTTCCTTGCGCAGCGTGTCGTTGCTCCGGTCTTTATCGTTGGCAAAGGCGGTAAAGGCGGTAATGACGATGTTGCGGTCGGCATCCTTGGCGGCCAGGTCTGCGTTGAAGGTAACGTCAACGGTGGCGTAAGAAGAAACCGTTACGGTTTTGGGTTCGAGCAGGGTGTTGTCCACACGTACATAAACCGGAATTTCCGCAGTTTCGATGCCGTTGTTGCGCACGCTTACCACGATAGGTTCGTTATCGGCGAAAATGCCGCCCGCGATAGGCTTGGAAATGGCGGTGATCATCGCATCGTCGGAAATCAGATTGCCGTTGGAACCGAATACGGCGCGGATGGCCGGATAACCGGCTTCGGTATAATAAGTCCATTTCTGTTTGGTGATATCGTACGAATGGAAACCTCCGTCGGGATGCTTATCCATCGCCAAGGCGAAAGCCACTCTTCCCAGCTGTTCCACCGAAATGAAGTAATCGCCCGGAGTAAGCAGGTAAGCTGGAATTTCGTAGTCGGTCATGCCGCCATTCAAGCCCCGGCGTACGGTGGCTTGGTGAATCATATCGCCCAAGACAAAGTTACCGTCTTCCGTGCGGATACGTTGAATGGCGATGTTGACATCAGTGTTTTCGGTCATCTCAGCCCAACCGATGGCGATAGCTGTAACCGTATCGGTCTTCACCACGGGGAAAATCAGCCCGATACGGGCTCCCGTGTAGGAGGTGAGGGCATCTACGGAAGAAAAGTCGGTCAGGTAATCGAAAGCGGCCGTGTTTTCAGAAACGAGAACTTCCGCATTGAGGTTTCCGGTTTCTCCGAGAACTTCGGTATTCCTTATGAGTTTACCCGAAAAAGCAATGGTTTGGCCGGCTTTGATGCCCGAAACGGGAACATCCATCGTCAACGCTTGTTTTTCGTTAACGTTGAGCGTTATGGGTTGGCGGGCGGCTTCAGTGCCGTTTACCAAGATCACGATATCGGTGCTGTCCAAGCGGTTCAAGCCCCGGTTGGCGATGGTGAGGTTGAGCTTATGGGTGGCGGTGCCCCAATCCTGCGGGATAATGCGGGAAGCCTGTACGGATAATGCGTTGAAACGAGCGTCAAAGTTTTTGACCGGGCTTACCTGCATGTTGCGGAACTTGAGGTTGTCTTCGTCGTTCACCGCTTCGGCATAGATGCAGAAAGCATAGTCGCCGGGTTCCGTTATTTCAAAGAACACTTCCTTCGGTGTGAACTCATCGTAATTGGAAGAACCGGTAATGGTGGAGTCGTTTACGACCACCGGCCATTCCTGCCAGTTTCCGTTGCTCTTGCCGATGCGGATTTTGTACTTGTCGATGTTCTTTACCCATACTTCTCCGTCGGGCATTTCCACATACCGACCGCAGATATATTCGTATTCCAGACGGTAGTTTCCGGCTTTTTCAATATGGAAACAAGTGGAGAATACCGGCGTGGAGGCATTTTTGGAGGCAACCAGGGCATTGTTCTCGTCCAACTGCCAATCCTGTGCTTTTTCCGAGTGCATCTCGGTGGTCTTGATTTGTGCGGGCAGGGTGGCGGATCCGGTGCGGAGCACCGTGTAGCGGGCAAAGTTGTCTTCAACGGCCACTTCACCATTCGCCAAAACGGCCGCGTTGATTACCGTCTTTTCGCCGGTTTTCAAAGCGCGTTTCTTGCCGAAAGTGAATACGGTGTCTTTGCCGGCGGCCAAAGTGGCGTTTACCGTTTCCCTTACCGTGTCGTTTCCTACCGCGTAGTAAACTTCATATTGTTCCACATCGATGGAACCGATATTGGCGATAGAGAGTCTTACCAGCGTTGAATCCATTTCGCAGGAAGGCTTGTTCTCTCCCAAGATCTCCTTTAACTGCAGGTCGATGGGCAGGATAAGCTCCCCATGGGCACCGGCACCGTCGAAAGTAACCATAAAGGTGTAGGTAAGACCTGCCTGGAGGTTAAGGTTATCCACATAAAAAGGATCATAAGCGCCTTTTACCTGTACCTTGCGGATAATATCCTTTCCATTGTCTCCGCCAAGCCAGGAAGCGTGATAGGATTGGAGCAGGAAGACATCATAAAGACCGGGTTCCACTTCTACAGAGGCTTGTTCATCAAGCTCCAGACCGGCCACCAGATTGCTGGCAGACAAACCGGTAGGAATCGTGGCGCTTGCCGTTCCGTAAAGGCGCGACAAGATTTCGGCATCGAGATAAGATTCTTTCAGTTCTTCCGCATAGATATCAGCCATTTCATGGGCTGCATCGAGCAACAACTGGTATTGGTTGCGGTCCATAAGGGTGCAGTTGTCGCCGTTGACCACCAGCTTTACGGTGGCTTTGGTGGCATCGGGTTCCGCATAGGCAAGCCCCGAAACGGTAAATGCCAACAATGCCAATATGCCGGCGATACGTTTAAAAATATTTAATTTCATGTTTTTCAGTGTGTTTATAAATTAATAGCCACGGCAAAATCCCGGTTTTCCCGGTTTTGCCGTGGCATAAGATTTTAAATTAGCGTACGATTACGCGTTTAACGGCAGCCTGACCGTTTTCGGCGGTAAAGCGTACAAAGTAGATGCCGCTGTTTTCCAAACGGAGCTGGGTGTTGCCCTGGGCAAGCGTCAAGGCTTTTACCAAGGTTCCGTTAACGGTAAACACTTCTACCTGAACGCGAACCGGCACGCTTACATTGAATTCGCCGTTGTTCGGGTTGGGGTAGAGGCGAACGCCCGCCAGTTCAGCGCCTTCGTTGGCAACGGGTTTGATGGTGTAGGCGGCTTCGGCCACTTGGGAGTTCACCATGCCTTCCTTAATGGCGATGGCCTTGATGGTCATGGCCGAGTCGATGGAGATTTCGGCGGTGTATTCGGTGCTCTGAGCCGTAGGAACATCACCGTTTACGGTGTAGTAAATCTTGGCGCCTTCGGTGGCGGTGGCGAGGGCTACTTTCGTGCCTTTTTCCACTTGGCCGGCGGTTACGCTGAACGTAGGCGTCTTTACGGTGTCGGGATCGGGCGTTACGGCCGGTCTGAGGGTGTAGGCCCTGGATATGGTATCGGAATACTTGCCGTCTTTCATCGCGTAGGCGCGGATAACGGTGTCTTTAACGATGGTTACCGTAACATCGGCGGTGTGTTTGGCAAAAGCCACGGCTTCAGCGGCGGTTTTGCCGAAAGCCACGAAAATGCTGTCGGCGGTGCCCTTGGAAATCGTTACCGTGCTGTTGGAATCTACTTCACCGGCGGCCAGCGAAAATACAGGAGCGGCTACTTTGTCGGGATCGGGGTTTTCGCCTTCCTTAACCCTGTATTCGGCATAGTCAAAATGCCAGGTGATGTTTTCTTCTTCATCATCCATGATGGCATAGGCGACCTTGATAACCGGTTTGGCTTTCGTGATGACCGGATAGCCGACAGTTTCATCGTCTTCCATCGGTTCGTCGTATAAGATAAAGGAATCTATCCACTCTTCATCTTCATGGCTAAAGCTTTCGGCATTGGCCTTGGTGTCGAACATCATAAAGTAAAGCACGGTGTTTTCATCCGAACATTCAATCTTTACCGTATCTCCTTCTTCCACTTCCGCGCCCGAGGCAGGGGTAAAGGTCAGAACAATGGGTTCTTCTTCTTCTTCTTCTTCTCCACCTTCTTTAATCGTATATTCGGCATAGGCCGTGGCTACAAAGCTCGATTTGTCATAATCGTCCTCCTCATCTACGAGCCATGCTCCTACGCGCAATACGTTCTTTCCAAACGTGGGTTTGGGTTTTTGGCGGCCATAGTTGTAATCGAACATGTCTTGGGACATACCGTTGTCAATATAGTTGGTCCAAGCGGCATCGGCTTCGGCTTCTTCTCTCGAGGCATAATAGGCATAGATAATGTCGCAATCGGTGTTGGAGCAGGTAATCGTGATTTCCGTGCTGTCCTTGATCTCGCCGTTCGCCGGGTCAAGTTCCAGCGTTACCGTTTCGGGTTCTTCCGCTTTTACCGTATAGGTTCTCTCAACCACCGAGGAAGTTTGTCCGCCTTTCATCGCCATGGCTTTTACCGTGGTCGTTTGGTTGATGATAATGGGATTTTCGTAGAGGGTACTTGTAAAAATCGGGTCGGTTCCATCGGTCGTGTAACGAATGGCGGCATCATTCGTTTCGCAAGAGATGGTGATGGCGGTACCTTTGGTTACTTCACCGGTCTCATGGCTGAAAGTAGGAGCTTCTACCGTGATAGGGCCTTCGGCAATGGTGAAAGCAACGGTGGTAACAGCTGAGGAAACACCGTCTTTGATGGCGATGGCCTTGATGGTCGTCGCTTCGTTAATTGTAATGCCAGTGGTATAGAGGGTGCTCGAAGCGTTAGGTTCTGTTTCGTCTGTGGTATAGTAAATAGAAGCACCTTCAAACGCGGAAATGGTTACTACCGTGCCTGCGGCAACTTCACCCGATGCGGAAAATACGGGTTTGGTGGCTACAATGTATTTGGCATAGAACATTTCAGACCATGATTCCCTATTATACAAAGCACCGACTTTGATGACCGGCTTGTCGCTGCTGATTTGCAACGTTTTTGTCTGCCCCTTGTTAAATAAGATACTTATGCCAGCTTGGGAGTATTCTACCGGCCATGTTTCCGCCTGGGCTTCTTCTAAGGAAGCATAGGATTTCCAATAAAAATAACCTATAGCTACATTGTGTGTACCGGTTATGGTAATATCAGCGTTTTCCTGTACTACGGAACCATTGTTAGGGCTAAAGGTTACACTTATGGATATGAGGGAGTAGGTGGCTTCAGCTACGGTTGAATTTGCCATGCCGTCTTTGGTTGCGATGGCTTTGATGGTGGTGTTTTCGTTGATAGCAATCGGCGTGGAGTACAAGGTGCTGTTTTCATCCGGCGTGCTGCCATCTGTTGTGTAGTATATGGATGCGCCTTCGGTGTTACAGCTGATGGTGACCGGTGTGCCCGGGGCTACGGTACCGGCTGCAGGGCTGAAAGTCGGGGTCTCTACTTTGTTTTCCGGATCATCGGGACCAGGTGTTTCGCCTTCACCAATGGTGTATTCGGCATAAAAATCCGATCCTGCCCATTCACCCGAGATTGTGCGTATTCCTACACGAATAACGGGCTTGCCTTCCGCAATCACGGGTTTTGCATTCGCATTGTATTGAGATATTTGTTTGGTATCAACTGCATCCCAAAAATTATCATCGGTATAAGTGAAAACCTGATCATTTTGAGCATCCGCCTTAGACGAATACATATTGTAATAGATGGAGGAACCGTTTTGAGCTCCTGCCATGGTTATCGTGATTTCTTGTCCGACCGACACCTCTCCGGCTGTAGGATCAGGCGAGAAAGTTACGGTTGGGCCGCTTGCACCAATGGTATATTGGGCGTAAATGTCCGTTTTTACCCAACTAAGGAAGTATATACCGACGCGGATAACTGTTTTCCCATTCTCTATTACTGGTTTATTCGATGTAGAGTAGGTCTGTATTGTTCCTGCATCTACTGCATCCCAAACATCCCCAGAGAAAACCTGATCGTTTTGAGCATCCTCGATAGATGAATACAGGTTGTAATAAATTGTGCCATTACCCGTCTTGGTAATGGTGATTTCACTTCCCGATGGTACCGTTCCTGCGGCAGGCGAGAAGGTCACTTCTTGTGCTTTGCTTACGCCCAAAAAGGCGAGAAGCATCATCAGGGCGGTCAAGCCCGAAT
>CAYVJX010000055.1:0-8780 GCA_964451895.1 uncultured Bacteroidaceae bacterium
TTAGGGTGCAAATATAAAAAAAGCGCGGTGGGTTACCCACCGCGCTTTTCATAAAAGCAGACGCTGACGTTTAGCGTACCATTACCTTGAAGTAAGCGGCGCTTTCGGCAGTTATGAAGCGAACGATATACATGCCTTTGGCGCGGTTCTGCAAGTCGATGGAGTAAACACCCTCGGCGGGCAGCATCATACGCTTAACCACCTGTCCGTTCATGGTGTACACCTCTACCATACCCTTGTCGGCGGCCTTGAGATAGAACATACCGTCGTTGGGGTTGGGATAAACAACAGTGCGAGTTGCCATATCAAAATCTTCCACATCCACACTGCTGTTGATGGTAAATTCAACGGTGGCCTTTTCCGATTCGCCGGTTTCGTATACGGCAACCACGGCGGCGGTATATTTACCATTCTGCAAATCGGTGAACGTGTAGGTCTTTTCGGTAAGGTTTTCGGCCTTCTGCTCTGTACCGAGGAACACCTTGTAGCTCTTGGGCGCAAAGCCTTCGGGAATATCCCATGTGAGGACAACCGTGCGTTCCTCTACCGCTGCGTTCAATCTGATCGGCTTGGCTTCGGCAGCAATCTTGACCGTCTTTTCCACCAATTCGGAAGCACCGCTGGCGTAGATGGCCTTCACACCTACTTTATGTTCGCCCACGGCAAGATTCTTAAAAATGTAGATAAGCGTGTCAACCTGCATATCTTTCACCTTGGCACCGTCCAGATACAATTCGTAGCCGGTAGGATTGGCCGGATCTTCTGTGATATAGGACAAATCATCCAACAAAAGGCCAAAAGCATCTTTAGAGGTGCATCTGATACCGATATACTTGGCATCTTCAGGTATAGAGAATCTGCCTCTCGCCCAAGAAGTGCTGTTGAAAGAAGATATAGCACCTTGAGGCAACGTCTTGAACTCGGAGAAGCTGGAAGTGGTTGTGGAATAAATCACTTCAAAACTTTCCGGATCCGAAGCTGATACCGCACGGACATAGAAAGTAAAGAGACCGCCACCTTGGGTGATAGGACGAACCAAATAATCGTTGTTTCCAGGCTCGCCATTGGTCATGGACAAGAAGTATTTTTCTCCCGAATACGGTGCCCAACTCAAAGCCGGTTTGGTTTTGGAGGGATTCATCACAATCCAACTCTGAGGCATACCCGCATTGGTCCACTCACAATCCTTTACACCATATTTCTGCGAACCTTCGCTGAGAATCCAAGGATCCACATCGGAGATGGCAAAATCGGCATAGGATTCCACATCATCGAACCAGTTATGCAGGTTCACGCCGTAGTTCACCACCACATTCATGCCTTCCACATTGGCAGTCAGCTCAGGATTCACAATAATTTCTTCCAACGCAACATGGATAACGGTGTCACCGGTTATATTCACTTCGCCCAGCACGGTGGTGTGATAGTCCAAGGAAACTTCGTAATAGTAAACATCACGCCATACCTTTTTGGTCATAAAGGCGGTGTCCTTGTCGTTCACAAAGGCTTCGTACTCGCGGGTACCGGCGGTATCCACCATATAGACATCCGCACCCTTGGCCGAACCGGCATTGGAGGTTACCTTGAAGGTTACGGTAAATTCCATATCCTTGTTTACGGTATTCGTGTAGGCGGGCGAGGCAAGGTCATTATCGTAATAGTCGGCAACCACCGCATATTTGTATTGACCGAAAGGCAAGGTGGAATAAGCAGCATCGGTATAGGTGGTCGCCGTTACATTCTGTTGGGTAAGCAACGTGTAATCTTCGAACTCATTCTCCAACAAACCGCGATATACCCGGTAGCCGTTGGCGGCATCAACCTGCGTGGAAGCATCTTCCACCAAAAGGCGAACCAACACATTGCCGGCACCGTTCGTAAACAGTTCCGTTATCGGATACCACTTATTGTTATAATTCATAAGGTTACCCTTTTTGTCTACAGTTCCGACGTTAGTGGCGGCACAAGGATAATTCTGGTCTTTACCAGAAACTTCCACAATCAGCCACAGTTCTTTGGTAACATCGATAGCCGCGCTTTGGGCAGGAATCTCAATATCGCACCATTCGCCCACCTTCAATTTATCGGCGGGAACTTCGGCACGATAGATTTCGTGCGTAGTGTCGGCAGCCAATACAATGCTGTATTGCGCCGTTTCCGAACCCACCACAAAACCGAAGCGGAGCGCCTTGGTGCCGCTGCCGAGTTTCAAGGCCGCCAAATCTTCGGGCAAGAAACGCTGCGCATACTTGAACGGAGTCTCGTTGTCGATGGTAAGACGACGAATCTGCGTAAAGGTAGGTGTCCAGCTTACCATGGAGGAAACCGAAGGTTTCTTCCAGTTGACCACTGCCTTGCCGTCTTCTACAGCTACCGAAGCCATGGGGATATCCACAATCTGGTAACCCATTTTAAACGGTTCGGCCAAAACGGTATCCGTTTCACCCAGGACAAAAGGTACCGAAAGCGCCCTCATACCGGCTTTTTCGAACGAAAGCGTGTATTCGCCGGGTCCATAGACACCCTGCAATTCAAAAGCGCCCTCATTGTCCGTAGTAGCAGTAAAGTCGGCCAGACCGGCCGCCTTAACCGTCACATCGGCCAACTTGTTGCCACCCTTATCCTGTACAGAACCGCTCACCTTCACTTCCTTGGCTTTAATCAGGGAGAACGTAATTTCAACCGGACTTGTCGCCCCAACGGTAACTTCTTGCTCGGAAGCGATGTAAGCCGCTTTCTGTGCTTTCACCGTATAGGTACCTTGCGGCATATACGCGAAAGAAACCGTACCATCGGCACCGGTGATAATGGTGGTGTTCATATTCTTACCACCCTTGTTCACGATGGTAACGATGGCGCCTTCCAAGGGCGTAAGGCCGACACTGTCCACCGTAACTTTCAAGGTCTTCAATTCCGCACCGGGGGTAGCCACCATCGAGACCGCATAACCGTTGGGCGTGCCCGTATAGTCGTTATACGACTTCACGGTATCGAAATCGATGGAGGTGCTGACGGCACGGTATTTCAACCTATTGCCTTGCGAAACCGCCACATAGGCAGCGGCGGCAAAGGTGGTCGGTTCCTGCATCGGCTTCACCACGCTTATCACTAAAGTTTGTGTGCCGTCGTAGTAGAAACCCTTCAAAGGCAACTTCAAGGTGTTTTCACCGGCCTTGAAACGCAAGGTGCCGGCAAACACTTCGGTAAGTTGGTCCTTTTCTACAAAATCTTTGGCAGGGGCTATCGCGCTACCGCCGAAAGCTGTAAGCTCGGTGGTACCCATATAGATCTTGATGTCTTGCGCAGCCTCGCCCGTTTCAGGCGCGGTGGTGAACAACAAGAGGGTGTCGATATACATGGCCTGACCCGTGGCCGGATACAGCATCTGCGAGAACGCGGAGTTGGTGGCCGTAGCGCTTACGTTCAGAACACGCGTTTCGGTTGTGCCGGACGTGGCGACATTGCTGTAAATCATGCCTTCCCGGATACCGGCTATCGTATTGGCCTTAAATGTTTTGGTTTCGATACCATTAGTCATTTCAAACGTAAAGGTATGCATGCCCAAAGCCAAGGCGGCGGTGGTAAACGTAAGATTGGGGCCGTTGTACAATTGTGTACCGGCGGCATCCTTAATCGTATAGGTAACCGTACCGATATAGCCTTGGTGTGAAGCGGTCGGAGCCAACCATTCCAACACAACTGTGCCGTCTGTACCCGGCGTGGCGGTAACCTTTACCGATGCCGGCATATCGGAACCGATCCAAGGGCTTTGCACGTAGTAGCCTTGCGCATTGGAATACGTCGCATATTCGGGATGGTGTTCCCCGCCGCTGTAAATCAAAGCACGCAAACAATATTGTCCGGCTTCGCCGACAGGAATGGTTACATCGGTGGTGGCACCGGGCGTAAGGCCGGTCTTTACCGTTGTCTTTTCAGCCAAATCAAAATACAGACTGGTACCGATAGGCTTGACACATTCAAACACGATACTGTCGATCTTGGTCAAATTTTCCTCGGCCATGGTCTTGTCGGGCAAGGTAACGTTGACGATGGCCTGCAAAGCCCCGTTTTCAGCGGCCACAACATCGTTGATGGTCATGGCGGCAGGAGCGGCGGGCGAGGAAGTCTGCTCCACTTTCAGATTATCGATAAAGAACTTTGTTCCGCTTCCGATTCCATAACCTTGCAGCGTCAACGACATCTGCCCCGTAGCGGCGGCGGTATATGTCAACTCAACAAGCGTCCATTCGTCATTATAAGCAGCATAATAACTTCTGAAAGCCGCGCCGTCAAAAGCGAACACAATACCGTCTTCTTCCACATCCGTCTTGACATAGAAACTTACTTTATAGCCGCCGCCTTTTTCCACGGGAATACCCCTCAGATCCATCTGACGTTTATCGCCAGCAGTCAAGGAGCCGGATATCTGGAAACTGTACGAACCTTCGTATTTTTCCGTATTGACACGCCCTACATCGCCCTTGTTAGTGGGATCTACCGCAAAGATAGTGGCGTTGGTAAGTGTCTGGTCGGCATCTTCAAAACCATTGACATAGGGCAAGGTTGCATTAAAGAGCAGTACACTCGCTATCGTCCAATTGGAAGATACCCCGTTTTCATCCGTGACCCGAACGGCCAGCGTAACGGTTTCCCCATTGCTGCCAACGTTTTCCAATTCGGTGCTTATTTCTTCGCCGGGCGTGGGATTCTGTTTCGACCAAACTGGAGTGTTTGCGCTTTCCGTCACCTTGACGATTTCAGCTGTAGCGAGTTGCTCGATGGCATCATAGTTTAACGTAAGTTCAGGCACCGTAAAGGTCGCCTTTACTTTACCGCCTTCATAACTCAAGGCAAAATCTTCCACCGCAGCGGGATTTTCGTCCACATAGAAGACGCAAGCCATCGTGTTCGTCCAATAGAAATCGTCTTCTATAGTTGTGGCTTGCCCTGTCGTAACATCTACTTTAGCTATACCGTTTGCCTTTTCATCAGCAATGTCATACACCCAATATAATTTTTGGGAACGGCCGTCGAAAGCCGCAGACTGTTTGTATGCAGTGGGGGTTATGCCGGTATTTCCAATCTCGGAAGCAACCCATGTCTCGTTATTCACACTATAAAGCTTTCCATCTCCTCCTATCACATACATCTTTCCTGTTTTATCTATCGCCATGGCCACCGGCTCCACACCTGTCAAAGTACCCACTAAACGGGACTCAAATACATTTGAATTTGGGGTGATTTCGTAAATCCCTAAGTCTTTGGCTATGAGATAGATCTTGTCTGCAACCGGGTCGTAATCCGCCCACAACGCATTGATTATGTTTGCATCTTGAGGAAAACCAGAAATCAACTCAACTTCATCTGTCTCATAATCATAGAAATAATAATCATCATAGTAATTAGCTCCATTGTAGACAAGCCCCCAAAGCCCCTCGTAATGGTCGCCACACCATGCACCCCACATGGGATAGATATAAAAATTTCCATTATTGATACCCATAAGATACGGACCATCAACAACATCATTTGCAATCGAAAAATAGCAAGTCTTGGTAGCTGCTTCTGGCATTCTTGCAATGAAACTCGAGGGCGGCGTTGTACCGGCCTTGGGGGCCTTGCTTTTGGCCTGGGGGGCAAAAGCCGCACGCATATACGACTTCACCATTTCTTTCTGCTGATCTTCCGAAAGATTTTCCACTTCTCCGGACATTTTAAGTCCGTCAACGCGGTTCATCTTGGGAAGCATTTTCATCTTTGCCTTATCAAAGGAAATGGCTTCTTGCGAGAGCATGGCCTGTTTTTGCAATACAGGCGGAACCTTGTCCATCTTCATTTCCGTGCCGTTGTTTTCCGGCATCGGCATCGTTTTTTGCTGGGCGCCCGCAGGGCTGAACAACAGCATCGCGCCAAACAGCAACGCTAAAAAGGTAGATGTTCGTTTCATGTTTGATAGTTTTTAGTCGAACACTCCGTGAATTATAGGCATAAAGATAATAAAAGATTTTAAATGTGATGCTTTTCCCCAAAAGTCAGGGATAAAATGTGTAACCTTATGTAAAATTTTTGGCGTATATTCGCAGCACAAACCACGGATTTTTCAAGAAAATCCACAGCATAACCACGGATTTTCCAAGAAAATCCATAGTTTAAAAACACAAAGAACACAATTAATATAATGTATAACAGAATATTAAATATAGAAGAGCATTTAGACGAGGCTATGTTTCTATTCGGAGCCCGTCAGGTAGGAAAATCCACCCTTTTGGAACAACGTTTTCCCAAGGCGGTTTTCTTCGATCTTCTCCAAACTGAACTTCGCCAGCGATTGCAGAAACAACCGGCCTTATTCGGTGAAATGCTCGAACGGTATCCTGCAAAAACACTGGTGGTTGTGGATGAAATTCAAAAAGTTCCTGAACTGTTGGACGAAATCCATTCATTGATGGTGAAAAAAGGGCTGTACTTTATCCTCAGTGGCTCGAGCGCAAGAAAAATCAAGCGGTCGGGCGCGAATACACTCGGAGGCCGCGCCATACCCGAAACACTCTATCCTCTCGTGAGCGCGGAAATTCCGGATTTCGACTTGGCCAAGGCTTTGCAGAACGGCATGATTCCACGGCACTATATGGCACAGGATGCAAGCAAGCGGCTCAAAGCCTACGTGGAATTGTATCTGAAAGAGGAAATCCGCGAAGAAGCCATGCTTCGCGGCACCACGTCTTTTGTTCGGTTTATGGAAGTGGCCGCCATTTCGGACGGGGAGATAATCAACTACGAGAACATCGCCTCCGACTGCGGTGTGTCGGCAAGCACGGTAAAATCTTACTTTCAGATTCTATACGATACCTTGATAGGATACGAGGTTCCGGCTTTTCAAAAGACCGTCAAACGCAAACTTTTTCACGCTCCCAAGTTTTACTATTTCGATGTGGGCATCGCCAATTATCTAACGGGGCGGCTTCACCTCCGGCCCGGTTCACCTGAATACGGACATGCTTTCGAACATTTCGTGATACAGGAACTCATCGCCTATCTCGGATACAGCGGCTCGGCGGATAAACTCTCTTATTGGAGAACCTATTCGGGTATGGAAGTGGATGCCGTTTTGGGAGATGCGAAAGTGGCTATCGAAATCAAGTCCGCCACCGAAATCAAGCCTCGCCACAAAACGGGTCTCAAGCGTTTTATGGAGGAACACCCGCAAACCAGGCCCATCATCGTTTCGTTAGATAAATTGAGCCGCCAATCGGAGAATATCGAAATCCTCTACATCATGGACTTCCTCAAAATGCTCTGGAACGGCGATATTGTATAATGATGCTATGCTTCCTCCAGCAGTTGCCGGCATAGTTCGGGCATACCTTCGGCGGCGCGTTTCTGTATGAAATGCACAGGGTTGGCGATACGGCTCAGGTCGGGACGGACGGGGTCTACAAGGTGGACGGGAATGTCTTTGCGGATGGAGAACACCAGGGCCGCGGCCGGATACACCGCAAGGGAGGTGCCGCAGACAATAAAGATATCGGCGGTGGATGCGATACGGCAGGCAACATCGTAATTGGGCACCGACTCCCCGAAGAAAACCACGTGCGGACGAAGCAAATCACCGTGTTCGTCTTTGGCATCCACCGCCTCCTGCCAGACGGAAGCATAATGGTCGACGTCCTCGCCTTGCTCGACGGCTTTCACGGCCTCCCGCCAACCCGCTATGGGATAAATCCTTTCCGCGTCGCGCATACTCCGCAGCTTGCTCAGTTCGCCGTGCAGATGCGTAATCCGGGTGCTCCCGGCGCGTTCATGCAGGTCGTCTATATTCTGCGTAATCACCTCCACTTCGTAGGCGCTTTCCAGCGAGGCGATGGCCGTATGGGCCGGATTGACCCGCTTTTCGAGCAGTTCGCGACGGCGCTTGTTGTAGAACTCTATCACCGTGGGGCGGTTGGAAACCAGGGCTTCCGGCGTGCAGACGTCTTCAATCCTGTAATTGGCCCAAAGGCCGTCCGAATCTCTGAAAGTGGCTATTCCGCTGTCGGCGCTCACACCCGCTCCCGTAAAGACAACGATTTTCTTCATTTCCTGTATGTTTTACTCTTTGAAGGGTCCGTTTTTTTAACAATTTCAAACCTGCTTGAACTTTTCTATTGGCTTTTTTGTTATCTTTGCAATGTCTAAAGGGGAATTCGCAGAAGGGATGACAACCCTTATGGCTTAACCGCTGTTTCGAGCCCCAACCTTAAAGCCACTGCATTGCGGTGGCTTTTTATTTTGATTGAGAAATATCCCCAATGGCAGACAGGCAATATTGAACTTTGTCTTGGTTCGACTTCTGTACGCCTACAATGAGTTTAATATCGTTGTATCTCATAATCAAAAGTTTAGAAAATACTTTCTGATTCTTATCGTTAGATTTGGTTGGTTTTTCATCAATCAATACAGCATACCGTAAAACCTCCGATAATCGAAACACCGCAAGCGTTGATTCATAACGACGGGCAGCCTTGTTGTAAGTTTCATTGATAGAGATAAACTTCACCAAGATATAATCCTGTAAATGCTCATTCCATATCCGTTTAGCAGGATGTTCCGCAATCCAATGTGCATAAAAACACTTGATAATCTTTTCTCTTTCCTTGATGCTGAGTTTATCAGACCCTCTCGGAATATTTAATTCTTCACACTCCATACTTTGTAAAGGTACGCAAATTATTTCTTAATTCGTACCTTTGCGCCCGCGAAAAAAAACGATGCATCATGATAAAACGTATTCTGTTAACGGG
>CAYVJX010000056.1:0-8500 GCA_964451895.1 uncultured Bacteroidaceae bacterium
TCGGTGAGCTCCACCGGATAGAGGTCCTCTTTCTTATATCTTTTATTCATTGTTGTTTGAATCAATGGGATGATGCCACGAGTTGTTATTCTCTAAACATCAAGCGCAAAGGTATAGAAAATTGTGTTTGATAGACATAATTCTAACGGCAAAATCGTTTTTAGGAATTTTGTCAATATGGTTTCTTTATCGTACTTTTGTTGGGTGTTCGCATTCCTATGGAGAAACCGATTTTCGAACTGTTGATGCTGGAGGATGCCGTTGAGTTTCTGGCCTCCCTGCCTGCTTCTGTGCAGGATAAAATCGCCTATAACATCAAACGGGTTCGTTTCGGATTGCGTGATGCCGAACTTTTTAAAAAGTTGGAGGGGACGGATATATGGGAGTTCCGTACGCTTTATGAGGGTAAGGCTTATCGCTTGTTTTCCTTTTGGGACACCAAGAGAAAAGCCTTGGTTATAGCGACACATGGAATTATAAAGAAGAAACAGAAGACCCCTGCAAAGGAAATTGCGAAAGCCGAAGAACTGCGCAGAAGGTATCTGGCTGCAAAATCGAAATAAAGATGAAAAAGATAGGAGACTTAGCGGTTTACACCTTTGACGAAGTGACGGACAGGGTCATCGGAAAGGTCGGAACGCCCCGGAGGGATGCTTTGGAAGCGAAAGTTGAAGCCGATATGGAAGCCTATCGTCTTGGGGAAGCCACCAAAGAAGCCCGCCTTTCGCAAAACCTCACCCAAGAGCAGCTTGGAGAGAAAGCGGGTATCCCCCAATCGCAAATTTCCCGTATCGAAACAGGTAAGAGTGTGTCTTTCAGTTCGGTGAGCCGGGTGTTCAAGGCGCTCGGTTTCAAGCCCGCCACCGTGGATGTGGCCGGATACGGAAAACTTGCCTTGTGGTAGAAAACCTTGCCGGGATTCGTTTTACGGGGTGTTGATATGTTTTTGCAATACAATAGACAGGGAGTTTGCGTAAATGAAAATATTAACGTACCTTTGCGCTCCCAAATTGATTAAGGAGAAGTAGCGATATGTACTTGACAGCAGAAAGAAAACAGGAAATCTTTAAGACCCACGGCGGCTCGGAAAAGAATACGGGCAGCGCAGAAAGCCAAATCGCCTTGTTCACGGAAAGGATTCTTCACCTCTCCGAACACGTTAAGGCGAACAAACACGACCAGTTTACCCAGCGTTCTTTGGTTCGTTTGGTCGGCAAACGCCGCAAGATGCTCGACTATCTCAAGGAAAGGGATATCGAACGTTACCGTGCGATTCTGCAGAAACTGAAACTCCGTAAGTAAAGATAGGGCTTCAGATGGCTCGGAATTCAAGAAGGCAATTATGTTATGTAATTGCCTTCTTGTGTTTATAATCGGTTGGTGTTTTCTTTGTAAAAACCGGTTATATTTTCAAGAAAATCAGAAAATACAAGCTATAAATGCGCTCCGGCGAAAACTCGCTTGAACGGAGCAAGAAATTCAATGTTATGGTATTAGGTACTCAAAAAAAATTCAACCTGCCCGATGGTCGGGAGGTGATTGTGGAAACGGGCAAACTTGCCAAGCAGGCCGATGGTTCGGCCGTGATTAAATGCGGAGACACCGTGCTTTTGGCTACGGTATGCAGCAAAACCGAAGTGGGCGAGAATGTGGATTTTATGCCGCTTACGGTCGATTATCAAGAAAAATACGCCTCCGTGGGGCGTTTCCCCGGCGGTTTCTTCAAGCGCGAAGCCCGTCTCTCGGAATATGAGATTTTGATTTCCCGTTTGATCGACAGGGCGTTGCGTCCTCTCTTCCCCGACAACTACCACGCCGATACTCAGGTGTTGGTTTACCTTATTTCGGGTGACCGCAACAACCTGCCCGACGCTTTCGCGGCTTTGGCGGCATCCACCGCGCTTACGATTTCCGATATTCCTTTCAACGGACCTATCTCCGAAGTGCGTGTGGCCCGCGTGAACGGCCAGTTCGTCATCAATCCCTCGGTGGCCCAGATGGAACAGGCCGATTTGGAATTGATGGTGGGCGCCACGATCGACGATATCTCGATGGTGGAAGGCGAAATGAAGGAAGTGAGCGAAGAGGTGATGATCGAAGCCCTCAAGGTGGCGCACGAAGCCATCAAGGTTCAGTGTCAGATGCAGATTGAACTGGCCAAGGAAGTGGGCAAGCCCAAACGCGAATACTGTCACGAAACCAACGATGAAGCCTTGAAGGCGCTGGTTCGTGAGAAGTGCTATCAGAAATGTTACGATTGCGCCCGCGAATGTGTGGCCGACAAGAAACTCCGCGCCCAGAAAATCGATGCCATCAAGAAGGCGTTCATCGAAGAGAACTTTACGCCCGAAACCATTGCGGGCAAGGAATTCATGATTTCGCGCTATTTCCACGATGTACACCGCGATGCGGTCCGCGATATGATTCTCAAGGAAAGAATCCGTCTGGACGGCCGCGGTCTGGAAGACATCCGTCCTATCTGGTGCGAAGTGGATGTATTGCCCGGCCCCCACGGTTCCTCTATCTTTACCCGTGGCGAAACCCAGTCGCTCAGCACGGTTACCCTGGGTTCCAAACTGGATGAACAGACCATCGACGGCGCGATTGTGGAAGGCAAGAACAACTTCCTGCTCCACTACAATTTCCCGCCTTTCGCCACCGGTGAGGTAAAACCGGTACGCGGCACGGGACGTCGTGAAATCGGCCACGGCAATCTGGCCATGCGCGCCCTCAAGCAGGTGTTGCCCACCGGCGAGGAAAATCCCTACACGATCCGTGTGGTTTCCGATATTCTCGAATCCAACGGTTCTTCCTCCATGGCTACCGTTTGCGCCGGCTGTCTGGCGTTGATGGATGCCGGGGTCAAGATCAGCAAGCCCGTGAGCGGTATCGCCATGGGATTGATTACCGACCCCAAGACGGGTTCGTATGCCGTTCTTTCCGATATCTTGGGTGATGAAGACCATTTGGGAGATATGGACTTTAAGGTTTGCGGAACGCCCGACGGTATCACCGCCTGTCAGATGGATATCAAGATTGACGGTCTGTCTTACGAAATTCTCGGCAAGGCCTTGGCGCAGGCGCACAGAGGTCGTGCCCATATCTTAGGCAAGATGCTCGAAGTGATGCCCCAGCCGCGCGAAGACTACAAGCCCCACGCTCCGCGTATCGTTCAGATCCGTATTCCGCGCGAATTCATCGGTGCCGTTATCGGAACGGGAGGCAAGGTTATTCAAGAAATGCAGCGCGAAAGCGGATGCGATATCTCGATTGAGGAAGTGGGCGAATTCGGCGTGGTGGATATCGCCGGCAGCAACAAGGAAAGCATGGATATGGTCTTGGCACGTATCAAGGCGCTTACCGCTGTTCCTGAAGTGGGCGAGGTGTATGACGGTACGGTAAGGTCGATTCAGCCTTTCGGCGCGTTCGTTGAAATCCTGCCCGGCAAAGACGGTCTGCTGCACGTTTCCGAAATCAGCTGGAACCGTGTGGAAAGGGTGGAAGACGTATTGCACGAAGGCGACAAGGTGCGCGTTCAGCTTATCGAAGTGGATGCCCGCACGGGCAAGCTCCGTTTGAGCCGCCGTGTGCTCGAACCCAAACCGGAAGGCTATGTGGAACCGCGTCGTGAACCGCGTGAACCCCGGGGTGAACGCCGTGGAGGCTACGACCGCCACGACCGCCCGGAACGTCCCCGTCCGGAAAATCGTTTGAGCGCCCCCAAATTGCGTAACAGCAACGAAGGCTTCAACCCCTCCGACGACATGATGTAGTCGGTGGCGGTTTTTCCGATAAAAAAGGGCGATGTTTTTTACATCGCCCTTTTTTTGTTGAAGTCTATGTTTTGCCACAAAAATATTGTAATTTTGTGGCAAAATAAGAAAGGAATGGCTACGCATAGTTCGTTCAAAGCGATAGAGGCAATAGTGGAACATACCGACAGGGGAGAAATTCTTTTTCCGGATGATTTCACCGGATGCGGTACTCCGGATGCCGTGCGTTCCGGATTGAGTCGTTTATGTCGAAACGGTAAGTTAAATCGTTTTTCCAAGGGAATATATTATGTTCCGATGTATGACAAATGGGATGGAACCCTTAGAGAACCGTCTTTGGATACGATTGCGCAAAGAATTGCAGAAAGAGATAATGCCAGAATTGTTCCTACCGGGGTACACGCCCTTAACCGCTTGGGGCTTTCTACACAGGTTCCGACCAATATCGTATATATTACGGATGGATCCGCCCGTCAAATACAATTTGGTGAAGGCAGAAGCATAACTTTCCGCCACAGCAATGAACTGGGCAACTTTGCCTATCACTCAAAAATAATGCAGTTGGTGGTTATGGCGATGCGTGAAATCGGAGAGGATACTATCTCCACAGAACAGATAGATCGGATTAAAAATATAATAACCGAGTCCGTATCGCAAGAAGACTTCCGTAATGATATAGTATTCGCTCCTATTTGGATAAGAAAAATCTTGCAAAGATGAAATTTGTAAACCTGTCACAACAAGACCAATTGGATGTGCTCGACCGTGTTTCCTCCGAATTGAACATCCGGCAACGTGAAGTTATAGAAAAGGATTGGTGGGTGACGGCTGTACTTCGTGCCCTATTCAGCCTGCCCTATGCGGAACATCTGTCTTTCAAAGGAGGTACTTCGTTAAGCAAGTGCTGGCATCTGATAGACCGTTTCTCTGAAGATATAGACATCGCCATTGACCGTGAATTTCTTGGTTTCGGAGGCACATTATCTAAGACACAGATTAGCGACAAATTACGCCGTGCGGCCTGTTCGTTTGTGCGGGAGCAGATGCAATATGATTTGACAAATCTATTACGAGACTCAGGTATTGAAGAGGGTCGGTTTAATGTAAATGTAGATATTACACCTGTTTCCACCACGGATCCAGAAACAATAAATATCAATTACAATTCTGCGGTTACGGATATTATGACACTTTCCCTATACAAGGAAAAGGAACGATATATTCTGCCTAAAGTCAAGATTGAAGTGAGCGGAAGGTCTATGAATGAACCGGTTCGTGAGGTTTCCCTGAATTCAATGATAGATCAGGTTTATCCAAACACGCCTTTTACGGAATCCAATTTCAATGTGCGAGCCGTTCTACCGGAACGGACTTTTTTAGAAAAACTCTTTCTTCTTCATGAAGAGTTTGCAAAACCTAAAGACCTTATCCGTATCGAGCGTATGTCACGACACTTGTACGACCTTGGTCAGATGTTGAAAACTCCTGTTGCGGAAGAGGCCATTCATAATGAGCAGTTGTATCGACAGGTGGTTGAACATCGACGCACTTTCATCGGATTGCGCGACTTTGATTATGATGAGCTTTATCCGGCAACGCTTAATATTATTCCTCCAGCCGAAGTCATTGACCAATGGCGAACCGATTATGAGAGTATGCGCCGTTATATGATTTATGGCGAATCCGTCTCGTTCGAAAACTTGGTTGATGATCTTAAAGGGCTGAATGATAGAATTAAAGAATGTTGTAAATAGGGGCAAGTCAATGCACCGTTGAACGCAATTTCTCTCCCATGCCGAGGTAATCCGCCCATATCCGAGCGTGGTCGAAAGCCATCTGCGGCAGGTTGTCGATAGGGAACCAGGCGGCTTGTGCCGCATCGTCCGCGCCTTGTACCGGTGGCAAGCTTTCACATTCGAGCGTGGCGTGATAGACCATCGTTACTGTACGGCCGCGCGGGTCGCGCTCCGGTTCGCTGTAGGGGCGGAAAAACTGGGGAACCAGCCCGTAATCCTTGAGCCGGATGCCCGTTTCCTCCCGCAGTTCGCGCACCGCCGCCCATTCCAAGGTTTCTTCTTCATCCACAAAGCCGCCCGGAAAGGCAAAGCAACCCTTGAAAGGCTCGTTCCGGCGCTCTATGAGCAGCAGATACCGGCTTTGGTCGGGCAACTGCGCCAGAAGAATGAAATCGGCTGTCAGGGCAGGGCGGGGATAAGCGTAGGTATAGCCTCCTTGGGCGCAGCCTTCCACCACCAGCACCATTTCTCCCTTGGCTTCGTTCTTTTCGTAGAAATCGGCCAGTTCCTGCAAGGTGCCGCGTTTGTTCTCCGCGTAGATCTTGGATATCTCGCGGCACAGGCAGGCGCGGCGTTCCCCGCCTAGTGTCTGGGCGAGCTGTTGCAGGGTCTTGGCGATACGGTGCGGCGATTCGTAGAGGATAAACGTCCTTTCCTGAAACCTGAGCTGTTCCAGCCGCGCGTTCCTGCCTTTCTGATGCGGCAGGAATCCCTCGAAGGCAAAGCGTTCGCAGGGCAGACCCGATTGCACCAGCGCCGGCACGAAAGCCGTGGCACCCGGCAGGCATTCCACCTCGATATCCTCCTGCACGCAGGCGCGCACCAACAGAAAACCCGGGTCGGAAATGCCCGGCGTTCCGGCATCGGTAATCACGGCGATATCCTGCCCCTGCCGGAGCATATCCACCACCTGCTGGCAGATTTTATGTTCGTTGAACTGGTGGTAGGCGCGGCAGGGCGTGCTGATGCCGTAATGTTGCAGGAGTTTGCCGCTGGTGCGGGTGTCTTCCGCCAGGATAAGCCCCACTTCCTTCAAGACGCTTTCCGCCCGATGCGTAAGGTCTGCCAGATTGCCTACCGGCGTGGGAATCAGAAACAGTTTTGCCATAGCCTTACATTTGTGTGAACCCGTAGCCGTCGGTGTCCGCTACATCCATACGCCTAAAACGCTCAACGCGAGAATCAGGAAAAACAACACTTCCTTTAAAACCGGCTGCCGCATATAGACGATGAATTTGGTGCAGAAGAACGCTGCCGGAAAAAACAGCGGGAAACGGTGTTCCGGCGGCAGTTCCCCGGCACAAAGCACAAAAATCAGGAGGTAGAGGAACATGGTGGTCATGGCCGAGGATTTGCGCCTTTCGGTCATTTCGAGGTCTTGCAGGAAATGGCGCGAGGAGATGAGCGAGAACATCGACAGCACCACGCAGAGGAGCAGCAATAGGCTTGGAAAGACAGGAATTCGGGTCAGTTCCGGTATTCCGAAAACCTGAATCTGCGCCATGTTTTCCGCCAGAAGGTGCTGCCCGGTAAGGAAGTCGAAGATGGCCAAAAGCAGGTAGGGCGTTCCCATGCCCGTTATCGAAGACAGCCACAGATGCCAGTTCCCCACCGCGTAAGCCAACATCACGATAAGCAGGCAGGGCAGGGTAAAGAACAGGTCGGGAAAGAACACCGTTGCCGCGCTCCAGAAAAAAGCGGCGTTGAACACATCCGGATACGGCTTGTCTTTGCCGTACATATTGAAGGTGTAGTGAAAAGAGAGCAGGAACAGCGGATATACCCACAGTTGCGGCGTGTATTCCGTGCCCAGATGCGGTATCATGAGGCACAGGAAAATCAGGCCCTGCGTACCCGGGTTACGTGAAACCTGCTGCTTCTGCACGATAAAGCAAGCGCCGGCCGCCATAAGCAGGCATACCGCCCACGCGCCCCAGCAGGAGCCTTGAAAGAATCCTCCCGATACAAACGCCTTGCCCCACAGTATCAGCGAGAACAATATCAGCAGCGCGAACTGGAACGGCAGGTTGTTTTTAGACAGTTTTACGAACATGGGCAGGGGTTTTGCTTTGCGAAAGTACAAAAAACGCGCGTAAAGGGTCTCAGTTCCGCAGCCGGAAAGATAGAGACAATAACTGTCCAATATCTATTTTTGTTCTTCAAGAACGACTCTACAAACGTCTGCGCCTGCAGGCCGAAACAGAACAATAAAAAGACCGAAATTGAAAATAGGAACTTCATAATACATCGCTGTTATTTATCCCTACCAATCTTTTTTGGATGGAACCCTGCGATATGAAATAGGTCCGTAGTATTGATTCTCTTCTCCCCGCTCCCTATACGCCTCCTCGCAAGGCACAACGCGATGCCCGAATATCGCTATAAATTCCTCGTTATTCAGGGAGACACCACAAAGACCTCCATTGGTTACCATGAGATGATAATGAGAGATAATTTCATCGTCCAATATCCGGACTATCTTTTGCCTTTTTTCGGCGGGAATGATACACGTTTCATCCAATTTGTTGATAATATGGGCCGCTGTCGGATGAATATCATCCAAGGTTTCCTGAATCGTGCGTAACCGAATCCGGTTGGAATCCGTCTCCCATACATATCCCGTATAAAGGGTATCTCCTTTCAAAAACCATTTATTGTCCCTTCCCTCACATAAACTAAAACAAATAACCTTTCTTCCATCGAAGCTACAAGGGCTGCACTTCGATTCCAAAATGTGTTTTGTTTTGTCTTTCGGCTTCCTTTTCGGAGAGGAAGCGTTGTTGCACTTCGATTCCAAAATGTGGTTTATTCCGTCATCCTCCAGTCCTAGAAAGGGCCATCTGGTCTCATCTTCTGGAGCATAGCAAACAAGACAGGGCTGTACGATAAGATCCGGTTCAGGAAATGCACCTTCTATCCTAAGGGGAAGTA
>CAYVJX010000057.1:0-8478 GCA_964451895.1 uncultured Bacteroidaceae bacterium
CGTTCACTTCTTCCACATGCACCGTATTGACGGGAGGAAACATATTCTTGTTCGTGATCCAATCGGGATTCATGCCTGTGACGGTGAACACCGCGTAGTCCCAGTCGTTATTGCCCATCTGGTAGATGCGCGAGAACGAGGGGCGGAAATGCACGCTGTCGAGCAAATTGATGTAATAACCTACCGAATGCGTGTGCCAAGTGGCTACGGTATATTTCTGACCGGGGCGCAGAGCCGCCGTGTCGGCATGTGCAAGCACCCATTCAGTAGCCTTACGCGTGGAATGGTAGTAGTAGTCTAATTCGTACTTGCCGTAAGCGTTTTTAACTCCGCCGGCAAGTTCGTTGAAATAAACGTATTCGTAGGGATGATTGGCGAAGATATGTGCGGCGGGAGCGATTAAAAGCACCAACGGAAGCGCCACGCCAAATCCCCAACGAAGAACCGGACGGCGGAACCGTTCGTAGAAAGAATAGAAACCCATGCCGGCCATCGCCACCAAGGTGGGATAACAGAACATACTGTGCCTCCAGCCGCCATATACGTTGGCTTTGGTGTAGATAATCCAGCTGACGGGAAAAACGAAGCAGAAAAGCAGGAAAAAGGTATAGAAACGGCGGTCTTTTCCCCAACCAGTGAACAGATACACCGACGCCCCCACCATTACCGCCACGGGAATGGTCATAAAGATGAACTTGGGCGTGTAATACCAAGGCAAGGTGTTGCTCATGGCCAATTTCCCCTCGAACAACTGACGGATGCTGATGGCAAAGGCGTTCATGGAAGAGAGCGAACCCAAAACGTGGTCTATCGGTTTTTGCATGGCGTAGGGCCATAATAAAACGCATAACAGATAACCTCCCACTGCGGTAAGCAAACCGTATCTGACAAGCCGCCAGAAAGCCACCCCTTTGGAAATCCCGCCGAGTTGTTCCGTATTGGACTTACAGCACAAAAGCAGCCAGCGCAACAAGCCGAAAAGCCCGAAATAGGCAATCAGTATCAGACCGCCCACACGCACGGCCATCGCCAAACCGATGCTGACGGCCAGCATCACCATGGTGGAGGTCTTTACCTTGGGAAAATCCTGTAGGAAAACCACCATATAGAACAGCCCCATCGCCATAAAGGTAACAAGGTTCACATCCTTGAGGTCGTTGAACGAATGACCTATAAAACGCGGGGAAAAGATAAAAAGCAGGAAGGTAAGGATAGCGGGGAGATATTTGCGCCCTGCAATGCGGAAAGCGATCAGAGAGGTGAACAGTATGGCCAGCCAACCGCAAAGCGTGTTGATGGTGTGGCGCACCTGCATGATGTCGGAAATGCCGAGCCAACGGGCAAAGGCATAAGCGAAATTATCCACCACCTGTCCGTATAACGGCAGGTTGTATTGGTCGGTAACCACCGCTGCAGTCTTATCTTTTCCGAAAGTGCGGTAAAAATCGTAGATATGTTTCGCCTGAGTGTTATGGAATTCCTCATCACCCGACATACCCGCTCCGAAACTGCCCGCAATCATAAAGACCAATCCCAGTGCGCAAAGGATATAGAACACCAATTTGGACTTGTCTTTCTTGAAACTTTCGAGAAAACTTTCGCTCTTGGCCTGCATATTGTCTTGTTTTTCTTGTGAACGTTCGAACACAAAGAGTTTGTTGAGCACGAAACCTAAAAATCCCACGGGAATGCTCATCACGGCGGCGTTTACATAGTCGCTGATCTCAAAGAGATAATCGAGCACCGCCATGCCGCCGATATTGGCGAAATACATGATGACGTAAACGGCTACAAAGCGGGGCAGAAGATAGTATTTGCCGTTTTTAAAAACGATGGAACCGTAGGTCTTGAAATTGAACAGAATCCCTATGATCTGCCCGATAAGCGCGGCGATATTGCGGTTGTCGGTAACCAAAAGGCGCAACAAGGAAAACACACACCAACCGAAAAGCGTGTTGAGCCCCGCCACCAAAAAGAAACGTATCAGCTTTTTGTCGAGCATCCGCAAGCAAAAACGCCCCAAAGCGAATTTTTCGAGCCATGTTGTGATATTTTGAGGCATGGGATTCCGTTTTAGTTACAAATAATCTCCGTCTTGGCTCACCCAGGTGAACTTGGACGGATAAGGAATTTCCAGATGCACGCGCCTTTCCTGCACAGGATGCGGAAACGAGATGCTGTAGGCGAACAACCGCACCGACCGCTTTACACGGGCATCGCCACCATATTTGCGGTCTCCCACGATAGGGCATCCCATATCGCTCATGTGCACGCGTATCTGGTTCTTGCGGCCTGTTTCGAGACGTATGCGCAAAAGGGAAAACAAGGCATCGTCGGCCGGGGCTTCCTCGCCGTTCCAGACAAAGGTATCCACAAGCCTGTAATGCGTGATGGACCATTTGGCGCCCTCTTCCTCCTCGGGCACGGAATACACCACCTGACGGGCGTTTTCCTTGAGCCAGGAACGCAAGGTGGCTTCTTTCTTACGGGGAACGCCGTGCACCAAGGCATAGTAGTGCTTTTTCACCCTGTCCCAGTTTTCCTGCAGAAAATCCCGGGATTGTTCGCTTTTGGCAAACAACAGGATGCCGCTCACCTCCCTGTCCAGACGGTGAACGGTATAGGCGCGCCTGTTGCCGCGGCTCTTTTCCTGAACGTATTTGTTGACCGCACCGAACATGGAACGAATCTTTTCGGTGGTCCTGCCGGTGGAAAGAATGCCTGCCGGCTTGAAAACGGCAATGATTTCATCGTCTTCGAACAGAACCCGGAACGGCGGTTTCTCACGGTAGGTATCGCGCTCGCCGTATTTCTTGAAAGAAATCTCCTGCCCTGCCTTGAGCAGAAAATCGGGATGCCGCAGAACAGCCCCCCGAAAAGTGACACAACCGAAACGCACGGCTTTCTTGAGATGCGTCTTGTTGCTTTCAGGAAAAGCCCGCATCAATACATCCAACAGAGGTGCGTTTTCGGTGGCCCTGATATTCATCGCTACAATTTGATTTCTTCGCCGTGGCGGTCTAAAAACCGGTATTCCAAAAAGCCGTAGGCATTGCCTTCCTCAAGCCGTATCCAACGTTTGTATTTCCACCACCACTTAAGCTGGTACTTCCGGCAACGCCGCATATACGCATACACATAGGGGCTCAATACCACACTGAAACGGCGCGCGTTCGTGTCCTTTATCAGATATTCCACATCCCGGTCTATGTCATCGACCACGCAGACACTGGGGCGTATCTTGCCCGTTCCGCCGCAAGCAGGGCAGGTTTCGAGCACATCCACCTGGGTCTGGGGGCGCACACGCTGGCGTGTAATCTGTATCAGTCCGAATTTGGTAGGCGGCAGAACCGTATGGCGCGAGGGGTCGTTCTCCATGAACTTCACCATGGCGTCGAAAAGCGTCTTGCGGTTCTGCGGTTCACGCTGGTCTATGAAATCCACAATCACGATGCCGCCCATATCACGCAGACGCACCTGCCGCGCTATCTCGGCAGCCGCCTCAAGGTTCACCTCCAAGGCATTGGCTTCCTGACTCTGTTCGGCATTGACCCGATGGCCGCTGTTGACATCTATCACATGCATGGCCTCGGTATGCTCGATAACCAGGTAGGAACCGCTGCGCTTGATGTTGACCACCTTGCCGAAAGAGGCCTTTATCTGCTTGGAAATCCCGTAGCGGTCGAATATCGGCTCACGGTCTTTATAGAGCTTTACGATATTTTTCTTCTGCGGGGCGATGGTGGCCACATAGGCCTGTATTTCTCCAAAAAGATCTTCGTTGTTGGTAACGATCTGGTCGAAATCGTTGGTGAGGAAATCGCGCAATATGCTTACCGTCTTGTCCATCTCGCTGCACACCTTTACAGGGGGCTTGGCCGTATGGAGGTGGTTCTTTATCTGTTCCCACTTACGGAAAAGGGCATCCAAGTCTCCGTGCAGTTCGGCCGCGGTCTTGCCTTCGGCCACCGTGCGCACGATCACCCCGAAATTCTTGGGACGGACGCTCTGTACCAGGTTGCGCAAACGCATCCGTTCATCGGGGCTCTTTATTTTTTGCGATATCGATATGCGGTTCGAGAACGGAATCAACACTACGTAACGGCCCGCGAAAGAAATCTCCGAACTGAGCCGGGGGCCCTTGGTGGAAATGGGTTCTTTGGTTACCTGAACCAGAATGTGTTGATTCTGCTTCAAGACCGAGTTTATCTTTTCGGTCTTGGATAATTCTTCTTTGAGCTTGTATGCCGAAATATCCAGCTGCGCCTGATCTCCGCTCAAAGCGCAGTTGGTAAACTTGTGCATCAGCTGCACCTGCGGCCCTAAGTCCAGAAAATGCAGGAAGCCTTCTTTGGCGGCACCCACATCAACGAAAGCGGCGTTCAGTCCGGGCATTATCTTCTTGACCCTGCCCAGAAAAATGTCGCCTACCGAATGCTGCGTATTGCTTTTTTCCCTATGGAGTTCGACCAATACCTTGTCTTCCAAGAGGGCGATAACCACCTCTTGGGAGCCGGCATCCACTATCAATTCTTTGTTCACTCGTCAAATCCTCCAAAAAAAAGCACAGGGTTCACCTTAGCGGCAAACCCTGTGCTACTACATGGAAAAGAAATTATTTCTTTTCGCTTCTAACAGCCACCATAAAGGGCTTGGCCGGCTTGAAAGCGGGAATATTGTGTGCCGGAACGATCATCGATTTGTTCTTGGTGATGTTACGGGCGGTCTTCTGGGCGCGGTGCTTGATGATAAAGCTGCCGAATCCACGCAGATACACATTATTACCCTTGATCATGTTGTCTTTGATGACTTCCATCATCGTTTCGACCGTAGCCAATACGGTAACTTTTTCAATTCCTGTTTTGTTGGCGATTTCAGCCACAACTTCAGCCTTTGTCATAGTGCGATATGTTTTTAAGTTTTTACCTAAGAAACAGGGCTTACAAGGCCTTAAGCCAAGCCATGCCTCCATAATTCACAGCCTTTCAGATGCTTATTTTCTGCTAAGACCGCCGCAAAGATAACATTTTTTTTGAATTCCGAAAGTTGCCGCCACACATACCTACAAACGGGTTTTAGAACGGCAGGGGGTCTTCCTCGGGGTTGTACTCGGGTTCGCCCTCTATCTTGGCGGGAATGGAAGGAAGGGCTTCCTCTCCTTTCAGGAAAGCGGGCTTTTCCTCTTTCTTGCCGCTGAGCATGGTCAGATTCTGCGCCTCGATTTCTACATAGTAGCGTTTCTGGCCTTTGTCTTCCCACATCCGGGTACGCAGTTTGCCTTCCACATAAACCTTCATGCCTTTCTTGAGGTACTTTTCCGCCACTTCCGCCAATCCTCTGTACAGGATAACCGAATGCCACTCGGTGTGCTCGAGGCGTTCACCCTGTTTGTTCCTGTAGATTTCGGTGGTGGCAAGCGCCAGACGGACCCTTTTGTTGCCGCTGTCGAAAGTGTACACTTCAGGATCTCTTCCGAGATTGCCCACCAGAATAACTTTGTTTACTCCGCTCATGATTTTGAGATTTTAGGGGTTAGTATATACTTAAAACCCACAAATCCGTTTTTATCGAAGTTTTTTTCCTTAAAAAATTGTTAAATCTTTCAAAAACCGCCTTACAGATATCGGGAAGGCATATTCTGAAAGCGAATTTTTTTTGACCCGAAGGCAGTCTCCCTGCTTTTCCAAGTACCTTTTAAGTCCGGAAGCCCCAGCTTCGGCCTTGTAGAAATAGAAATGAAGCTTGCGGTGGCTCAGAACCTGGGTGCGGTGTTCCAAAAAAGTGATGCCGTCGGCCTCGCAGACTACAGGTGCCGCATCGAGGGCGGGCGACTGCGGCAACACCGGCAGGTCGTACATTCCCCTCCAAAGGTCGTTGTAGCCGCGTTTGCGCAGCCACACGGTATCGTCCCGGTCAAAAACCAGCACATAGTGCAGTTGCCAGACCGGAAGCGGCTTTTTCTTTTCCTTTACCGGAAGATGCGCTTCGGCCCCGTGCACGAAGGCATGACAGACCTCCGCAAACGGACACGCGCCCGGTTCCCGGCGGCAGAGCGGATTGAGCGGCGTGCAGGCCAAGGCTCCGAATTCCATGATGGCCTGGTTGAACGCGCCCGGCTCTTTCCTGTCGATACGGCCGGCAAGGCTTTCTTCTATCTTCTTGCGGCAAAGGGCAGACTGCACGGGTTCATAGATGCCTTCCAAACGGCAGATGAAACGGATCACATTGCCGTCAACCACCGGGTGGCAGAGGTTGAAGGCAAAAGAGGCGATGGCCGCCGCCGTATATGGGCCGATGCCGGGCAAGGCCTTTATCTTTCCGTAATCTGCCGGAAAAACGCCGCCGTATTCGTTCTGTATGATCTTGGCGGCCGCATGGAGGTTGCGCGCCCGCGAATAGTAACCAAGCCCCTGCCAGAGCGCCAACACTTCTTGTTCCGAAGCCGAGGCCAAATCTCCCACTTTCGGAAAATGTTCCAAAAAGCGTTGGTAATAGGGCAAGCCTTGGTTCACGCGGGTCTGTTGCAGGATAATCTCCGAAAGCCAGATCCGGTACGGATCCTTGGTGTTACGCCAAGGCAGACTGCGTTGGTTCTGCCCGTACCAAGAAATAAGCTGTTCTGCGAAATCCATATACGAATGAACTTGTAAATCCGCCGGCAAACACCTGCCGGAGCTATAAAAAATCCGGTGGCGTATGGCCAAGCTAACACCACCGGATTACAAAAATCATTTCAAACGCTTACTTTCCGAAAGCGTCCAGGCCGCTTTGCAGATAAGAGATAAAGGCTTCCACATCACCGGCATAGCCGTAGCCTTTTTCCACCATGGGGTTGCCGTCAACATCCAGCAGATGATAGTAGGGCAAAGTGTTGGTCTTGAAACGCGCCACCTGAAAATCGGCGTTGCGTTTGCCCATGGTCTTCTTTACCTTACCGTCGATGGTGGAGGTTACCCATTCGCTTTCGGGAAGTTCGGTCTTGTCGTCGCAGTACATGGCGATAATCACATACTTCTTGAGCAATTCCTGAACACGGGCATCCGACCACACGTCGTTTTCCATCTTCTTGCAGTTGGCGCAGGCATGACCCTTGAAATCGATGAATACCGGCTTGTTCTGCTGTTTGGCGCAGGCAAGGCCTTCTTCGTAGTCGAAATACCCTTTGAGGTTGAAAGGCAAGTGCAGTTTGTCGGCATACTTGGGCGTGCCGCAGAGTTCCTGCCCCACTCCGGGCATGGCTACGGTATTGGCGGCAGCCATCGGCTGGTTAAGGTTGAACTGCTGGGTGGTGAGCGGCGGAACCAAAGAGGAAACCATCTTCAAGGGCGCGCCGAACATACCGGGAATAAGGTAAAGCACGAAAGTGAAGGTAACGATGACCAGCAATAGACGGAACACGCCCACATGGGGAACATCCGAATCGTGCGAGAACTTGATCTTGCCCAAGAGGTAGAAGCCCATCAAGGCGAAAATCACAATCCAGATAGCCAGATAAACTTCACGGGTAAAGAGGTGCAGTTCGTAAACCTGGTCGATATTCAACAGGAACTTCATGCCGAAAGCCAACAACACAAAGGCGAACACCACCTTTACCGAGTTGAGCCAGCCGCCCGACTTGGGCATCTTGGCGAGCAAGGACGGGAAAAGCGAGAGGATAAAGAAAGGCAGACCCATCGCCAATCCGAAGAAGAACATACCCAAAAGCGGCTTGAGCACCGAAGTACCCATGGCGGCTTCCACCAACAGGGTGGCCACGAAAGGACCCGTGCAGGAGAAAGAAACGATAGCCAATACCGCCGCCATGAAGAAGGCCGAGATATAACCGCCGTTGTCGGCCTTGGCGTCCAGCTTGTTCGACAGGCCGGAAGGCAAGGTTATCTCGAACATTCCGAAGAAAGAGAAGGCGAAGACAAGGAAGAGGATAAAGAAAATAAGGTTGGGAATCCAGTGTGTGCTGAGCACATTGGCGAAATCGGCGCTCTTGGTGATGGCCACGATACCGCCGATCAAGGTATAAATCAAGGTAATCGACAGGGTGAAGATAGCTCCCTTGATGATACCTGCCTTACGGCTCGAACCGTCGTCGGTATCCATGAAGAAAGATACCGTCATGGGAATCATCGGGAACACGCAGGGCGTGAACACGGCCGCCAGACCTGCCAGGATAGCCAGAAGGAAGAATCCCCAAAGCGATTCCTTTTCGGCGGCGGGTTCCACGGCGATTTCGGCAACCGCGGCCGGTTCGGACGCAACAGCGGGAGCCTCTTGCGCGTCAGCAACGGGCTGTTCCGCCACCGGTTCTTCCTTGGCGTTTTCGGCAACAGCGGCTTCAGAAGCCTTGACACCCTTTACCTTGAATTTGAGATCGACATCGTTGAAAGGAATGCAGGTTTCGTCGTTGCACACCTGATAATCCACTGTGGCGGCGATTTCGAAATCCTGTTCAGTCTCGATGGTTATCACCTGACGGAACTCGGC
>CAYVJX010000058.1:0-8446 GCA_964451895.1 uncultured Bacteroidaceae bacterium
TTAGGCTTCCGCCTCGCATCTCACCACCCAAAATCATTTTTTACCTGGCTTCGAAATAGTGTTTTGCTGTTAACGATGCTTCGTTGGAAGCCTAAGGTTGTCTCGGTCACGTACTTCAGTACGCTCCCTCGAAACCTTAGGCTTCCGCCTCGCATCTCACCACCCAAAATCATTTTTTACCTGGCTTCGAAATAGTGTTTTGCTGTTAACGATGCTTCGTTGGAAGCCTAAGGTTGTCTCGGTCACGTACTTCAGTACGCTCCCTCGAAACCTTAGGCTTCCGCCTCGCATCTCACCACCCAAAATCATTTTTTACCTGGCTTCGAATGAGGGGCGGTAATCTGCTGCGTTGGGTGCCTAAGGTTGTCTCGGTCACTTACTTCAGTACATGATAAAGGCATATTAGGGTTGAAGTTTTCAATAAAAAAAACTGGCCTATCTTTCGGAAAAGCGTGGCAAGGTACAGGTGTTCAACGTAATCGGCCAATGCCTCTACAGCGGCCGAACCACCGCTATCCACATGCGGCACAACGGTGTGTATATCGTGAGGGTCGGAGGCAAGAACCACAAAGTGCTGGTGATGTAGCAAGACATTTTCAGCCCGATATCACTTTTTGTTCATTAGGCTGAAAGTGATACCTTTGTGCATTATGCCTGTACAGAGACGCGAAATACTTGCCTTGCTTGACGAATTCAAGCGGTTGGAAATCGAAGCACAGATAGATTACCAAAAGTTCTATCTGTATAGTATCATCACGCATTCCACGGCCATAGAGGGTTCCACCGTTACAGAAATAGAAAACCGATTGCTTTTCGATGAGGGTATTTCCGCATCGGGTCGCTCTATGATGGAGCAGTTTATGAATTTGGATTTGAAGGCGGCCTACGAGCAGAGTTTGAAATATGCCCAAACCAAAGAGCCTGTTACGGAAAAATTGTTGTGCGGATTGTCGGCTAAGGTGATGAAGAACACAGGGGCGCAATACAAAACTCCGGTGGGCGATTTTGATGCTTCCCGGGGGGATTTGCGCCTGCTGAATGTAAGTGCCGGCATACAAGGCTCTTCGTATTTGAATTATCAAAAGGTGCCGGGCAAGTTGAAGGAGTTTTGCGATTGGTTGAATGCGGAACGGAATGATATAGGAGCCGATAAGATAGATGCATACGATTTGTCGTTTCGCGCGCATTTCCGTTTGGTGAGCATACATCCGTGGGCGGACGGGAACGGGCGCATGAGCCGTTTGTTGATGAACCAATTGCAATGGGAAAACGGGCTGATACCTACGATTGTCTATAAAGAACATAAGGCCAACTATATAGAGTCTTTGCGCAGGGCGAGGGAGGAGGAGAACGAGGATGTTTTCTGCGATTTTATGTTTTCGGAATTGCGGTACTTTTTAATTCAGAGTATCAATAATTTCAAGAAAGGAAACCAGCAGGATGTCCATGTAAATGTCCATGTAAATGTCCGTGTAAATGTCCATGTAAATTTATCTTCCCGTCAAAGGGAAATCTTGAAACGGTTGCGGGAAAATCCTTCCTGCACATTGGCGGAGTTGGCCTCCCGGCTGAATGTGAACGAAAAGACGGTAAGGAGGGATATGACCGTTCTACGTCAACAAGGTTTTGTCCTGCGGGAAGGCTCGGACAAGAAAGGCCTGTGGCGCGTAGTCGCCGAAGAGGAGGCTAATCCTTTATCCAGATTCGATTGAGGATTTGGTTTTGAAACGGAGGAGCCCTAAAGGAAAAGCCACCGCAGAAGCGGTGGCTTTTCCTTTTTATCAAGCGATGCGAGGGGCGGAATCCTTTAGTGGCAATCCTTGTATAGGTTCTTGGGATAGAAGGTGTTGATGTCGTTACGCGTGGAGTCGTCCAGGCTGAGGGTAAGAAATTTGGCGTTGGTGTAGTAGTCTGAATACACCTTGTAGTTGCCTACACTATGGTCGGTGGTGGAATCGGTGGCTACCGTCGAGAAAGTCTCATCGGTGTAGAAAAGGCCGTCCATGCGGATTTTCTGATGCTTGGTGTCCAGCAGGTAACTGCCCTTTACATATTCGTTGTACATATAGCGTTCAGGGTCACGGTAGGAGGAATCGTGCCATGCGGCTATAACGAGTCTGAAAACTCCGCCTTTGGTGAAGTCTCCGGAATCAATCTTTTGGGCGCATTCGATCGTGAGTTCATGCTGTGAATGGGAAAGGTGCCGGAGGGTATCCCAAGTGGTGGAATCCAACATGAACTGGTATCTCACGAAGTCTTTTTCCTGCCAAACGCCGTAGATATCCAGCGGATCTTCTTTCCTGCACGACGTAAAACATATCCCCAAAACGGCTCCGGCCAAAGCTACCGCGCCTAAAACGCGGGTTAAAGAACGAATTTTCATAATCGCAAATGTTATACCCCTTCAACAAGGGTTCCAAACCGCGAAGTTACGCCTGACAACAGAAAAAAGCAATATCTTTACGTGTTTTTTTTGAATTTGAAACCACATAACTTATCCTTTATGAACATTTTGATTTTGGGTTCGGGAGGGCGTGAGAGCGCCTTGGCGTACCGGTTGGCGCACAGTCCGCGCACGGAAAGCCTCTATGTGGCGCCCGGCAATGCAGGAACAGGCCTTTGGGCGAAAAACGTGGCCTTGGATCCCCTGAATTTCGCGCAGGTGAAAGACTTTATCATCGAACACGGGGTGGGAATGCTGGTGGTGGGGCCGGAAGACCCCTTGGTGCAGGGCATACACGATTATTTTCTGGCGGATGCCAATTTCCGCGACCTGATTGTGGTAGGCCCTTGCCGGGAAGGCGCCCGTCTGGAGGGCAGCAAGCGTTTCGCCAAGGAGTTCATGCAACGGGCGGGCATCCCTACGGCCGCTTACGCCGTGTTTGAAAAAGGGCAGCTGGCGCAGGCGAAAGCCTTTTTGAAGACCCTGCGGCCGCCCTATGTGCTCAAGGCCGACGGATTGGCGGCGGGCAAGGGCGTGTTGATAGAAAACAGCCTCACCGAAGCCGAAAAAGCCTTGGAGGAGATGCTGGAAAACGATATGTTTGGGGCGGCGTCGCGGCAGGTGGTGATCGAAGAGTTCCTGAGCGGTATCGAACTTTCGGTGTTCGTGTTGACCGACGGCACGCATTATAAGATGCTGCCCGAAGCCAAGGACTACAAGAAGATAGGCGAGGGCGATTGCGGCCTCAATACGGGCGGCATGGGCTCGGTTTCTCCGGTGGCCTTTGCCGATGCGGCCTTTATGAAGAAGGTGGAGGAACGTATCGTGAAGCCCACCTTGCGGCAGCTCAGCCTGGAGAAGATTCCTTATTCGGGCTTTCTGTTTATCGGCCTGATGAACGTGAACGGAGATCCTTACGTTATCGAATACAATGTGCGGATGGGCGATCCTGAAACGGAGGCGGTGATGCCGCGCATCCAGAGCGATTTGGTGGAAGCCTTTATCGCCATGCACGAAAACCGTCTGGATGAAATCGATTTGAAGATAGACGGCAGGCAGGCGCTTTGCGTCATGCTGGTTTCGGGCGGTTATCCGGAATCGTATCAAAAGGGCTTTGAAGTGAAAGGCACGGAAAAGGTATCTCCCGATACGCTCCTGTTCCATGCCGGCACCAAACCGGACGAAACGGGCAGGCCGCTTACTTCGGGTGGCCGCGTGCTGGCGGTGGTTACCTTGGCGGAGGATTTGCCGTCGGCGATGGAAAAGACGTATGCCGAGGTGGAGAAAATCGGTTTTGAAGGAATGTATTACCGCAAAGATATAGGAAAGGACCTATGCAGATAGATTACGAACAGATGGTGCTGGATAACGGCCTGAAAGTGCAGGTGCATACCGACCGCAGCACGGCTATGGTGTCTTTCAATCTCGTTTATGACGTGGGGTCGAAAGACGAGAATCCTCAAAAGACGGGTTTCGCCCACCTTTTCGAGCATCTGATGTTTAGCGGTTCCAAGCATGTAAAGGATTTCGATACGGAATTAGACAAGGTGGGAGCGGCCAACAATGCCTTTACCAACAACGATTTTACCGACTACTACATCACGATTCTGCTCGATGATCTGGAAACGGCTTTCCGCGTGGAAAGCGACCGGATGCAGTATCTGAACATTACCCGTAAGAAACTCAAGGTGCAGCAAGGCGTGGTGATTGAGGAGTTTAAGGAACGTTGCCTCAACCAGCCCTACGGGGATGCGGATTTGCTCATCAGGCCGCTCTGCTATAAGGAACATCCCTACGCTTGGTCCACCATCGGCAAGACGACCGAACATATCGAGAGCGTTACCTTGCAGGATGTGGAGGCGTTTTATGCCACCTACTACAAGCCCGACAATGCCGTGCTTACCGTGGCCGGCCCGGTGGAAGCGCCGCGGGTATTCGAACTGGCGCAGCGTTGGTTCGGGAAAATTCCCAGAGGCCACCGAAAGGAACGCAAGCTGCCGCAGGAACCCGTGCAGACGCAGGCGCGTTTGTTGCAGGTGGAACGCAAGGTGCCTGCCAACGCGATTTACAAGGCGTTTCATATCGGCTCCCGGATGAGCGATGATTTCTATGTGTTCGATTTGGTTTCGGATATCCTTTCCAATGGCGAATCCTCACGTTTCTACACCACCTTGGTAAAGGAACGGAAGTTGTTCAACAGCGTGAACGCCTATGTTTCGGGCGATATCGAGCCGGGCATGTTCCTGGTTTCGGGTTTCTTGGAAGAAGGGGTTCCGTTTGAAAAGGCGGAGGAGGCCATCAACGAAGAGATAGCCCGTATGGCGCAGACCGAGGTGGGGCAGGAAGAGCTGCAGAAGGTCAAGAATAAACTGGAAACGGCATTGATGTTTTCGAATATGAAGGCTTTGGACAAGGCGATGAACCTCGGTTATTTCGAACTGTTGGGTTCGGCGGCCTTGCTCAACGAGGAAGACCGCAAATACAGGGAAGTGCAGCCTGAGCGGATAAGGGAGGCGGTGGAACGTTGCCTTTGCCCGTCGAATGGCAGCACGATTTATTACAAGGCCGTCAAATAGAAAAGAAAATGAAATTCGATTACTCGAAATTAGAACCCGAGATACGGCATCTGCCCAATGGAATTCCCGTGTATTGCTTTGCGGACAGGAACCTGGAACTGGTGCGCCTTGAATTTATTTTCGAGGCAGGCAGTTTCTTTCAGCAGAAGAAGTTGCAGGCGGGGGCCTGTTGTTCGCTGACCGGAGCGGGCACGCAGCATCTTTCGGCACGGGAATGGTCGGAGAAACTCGATTACTACGGGGCGTACATAGAACGCTATCCCGACAAGGACCAGGCCACGATGGTGTTTTACTGCCTGAGCCGCTATTTCGGAGAAATCATTCCTTTGTGCGAGGAGGCGGTCAAGCGCTCCGTTTTTCCGCAGGAAGAACTGGAGACCTATCTCCGCAAGCAGCACCGCAAGTTTCTGGTGAACCGGCAAAAAGTGTCGGAGGTGTCGCGCAATGCTTTCTATTCGCTCATGTTCGGTTCGCATCCTTATGGGCAGACATGCGAAGAATCGGATTTTTCGGCGCTGAAAAGGGAGGATTTGCTGGCCTATTACCAACGGCTGTATGTGGCGTGGAACTGCAAGATTGTCTTGGCAGGCGGTTATACGGAAAAGCATTTCGCCTTGCTTGAATCCTATTTTGGTGCCAAAGACTGGGCGGAAGCCGGCACAGAAGGGTTTTCGTTGCCGATGACGGATCTGCCGGATTTTTCGGGCGGCAGGCGCGTGGATAAACCCATGGAGGGGGCCTTGCAGGCATCGGTTCGCATCGGTATGCCGCTCTGTCCGCTCGATGATCCCTATTTTGCGGCTTTCAAGGTAACCGATTATGTGTTGGGCGGCTATTTCGGTTCACGCCTGATGCGCAACATCCGCGAGGAAAAAGGCTATACCTACGGCATTTCCTCGTATATCGTTCCGTTGCGTCAGGTGCCGGTGTGGATGATCAGTTCGGAGGTGAAGGCCGACTGCACGGGCAAGGTGCTGGAAGAAATCGAGAAAGAGATAACCGCCTTGCAGAAGAAGCCGATAAAGGATTCCGAGCTGGATATTGTGCGGCAGTCGTTTATGGGTGACTTCGTGCGCGAGCTGGACGGCACTTTCGATTTGGCGGAACGCATGAAGTTCTTTATCCTCTGCGGTGTGGGCGCGGATTTTTACCGGCGCAACGAGGAGGTTTTCTTTTCGATTACGCCCGAAGAAATCCGGCAGACGGCGCGCCGTTTCCTCACGCCCGATAAGTTCTATACCGTTACCGCCGGGGCGAACCACCAAGAATAACGGGAAAGATGTTAAATTTGCTCCTTGCTAAATTTTGAATGTGATGAGGTTGAGAATCGTTTTGTTTTTGCTGTTTGTGGCGGGGGGCTTGACGGCTCACGCGCAGACCTTGCCTTCCGTCTTGAACGAAATCGAATATCCGCATACGGTGGATACCTTGTTGCTCCGCCGTATGGAACACCGTCTGGAAAAACAGTCGGAGGGATACCGCATCCTTATTTTTTCGCAGAGCGGAAACCATTCCAAGAGCGCGGCCATCGAGGCCAAATCCGCTTTCGATCTGGTCTATCCCGAATGTAAGAGCTATATTTTGTTTGAAGAACCTTATTTCAAAGTAAAGGCCGGCAACTTCACCACGCGTGTGGATGCAGGCATCTTTCTGAGAAGCATCAAGAAAGACTATCCCTACGCATTTATCGTGAGGGATGTTCTGGATGTGAAGACTTACTTGGGATTGGGGGATTGAAGAAAGTTGGCCAACCGGGATTCGAACCCAGAATAACAGAACCAAAATCTGTTGTGTTACCGTTACACCATTGGCCAATCGGAAACAGGGCGCAAAGGTAATTTTTTTTTTGTAAAGCAACAACCGATAAGATAATGAACATGAAAAATTTTCCGTGGAAGAAAGTTCTGCCGCATGTAGGGGCTATCGTGATCTGCGCTCTGTTGAGCCTGATTTACTTTGCGCCCGTGGTGTTCGGCGACAAGGCGATGGGGCAGAGTGACGTATATAGTTGGAGCGGGGCGGGCAACGAGGCCAAGAAATGCCTGGAGGAGACGGGCGAATCTCCCGATTGGTCGAACGTGTGGTTCGGCGGTATGCCCAGAACCGGCAGCAAGGGCTATAACATCTATGGAAAACTTTTTCCGAAGCTCATGATGCCGGGAATGCCGCAGACCACGGCCGGCATCCTGTTCTTCTACATGATAGGCGTGTATATCCTGCTGTGCGTGCTGGGTTGTTCGCCTTGGGTGGCCTTGATGGGGGCGGCGGCCTACGCGCTCTCCACCTACAATATCGTGATTATCGACGCCGGCCACGCCAACAAGAGTTGGGCGATGGCCTGCATGGCGCCTATACTGGCGGGCGTGATTCTCAATTTCAGGGGAAAATACCTGTGGGGCTGTCTGCTCGTTTTGATATTTACGGGCATGCACATCATGTATTCCCACCAGCAGATTACCTACTATCTGATGATGATGTTGGCGGGGTTGGCGATTGCCTATGGGGTGCAGGCTTTGCGCGAGAAGCGGATCAAACGTTGGCTGTGCGGAGGGGTATTGTCGGTGGCGATGGCGGTTCTGTCGCTTCTTCCTTCTCTGGGCGCGTGGTGGGTCACCTACGACTACAGCAAGGATACCATGCGGGGTGGGGCGGTGCTGAAAGAAAATCCGCAGGGCGAGAACGAAGGTACGGGTTTGGCCATCGACTATGCTTTCCAATGGAGCTACGGCAAGGCGGAAAGCTTTACGGCCTTGATTCCGGGTTTTTACGGCGGCAGCAGCCACTACGCGCTTTCCGAAAATTCGGAAACCTATAAGTTGCTCCGTCCGAGCGGACAGGCGGCTTTCGCGCAGAACGCGCCTCTGTATTGGGGAGATCAGCCTTTTACTTCCGGACCGGTGTATATGGGGGCGATAATCTGTTTCCTCTTTATTCTCGGGCTTTTTATCGTGAGGGGACCCGACAAGTGGTGGCTACTGGCGGTTACCGTGCTCTCCTTTATGCTTTCGTGGGGACGGCATCTGTCTTGGTTCAACGACTTCCTGTTCTATCATCTGCCGTTATACAACCGTTTCCGCACGCCCTCGATGGCTTTGGTGATGGCCGAGCTTTCTATGGTGGTGCTGGCATGCCTGGCGGTAAAGACCTTGGTGCAGGACGCTTCGCAACGCGATAGATTCAAGAAAGACCTTTGGTATGCGTGGGGCATCGCGGGAGGCTTGGCCTTGTTTTTCGCCCTGTTCGGAAAAAGTATGTTCAATTTCGCGGCCGCATCCGACGCTTCGTTTCCCGAATGGCTCACCGAAGCCTTGCGCGCCGACCGTGCCTCTCTGTTGGCGGGCAACGCCTGGCACGCTTTTCTGTTCATCGCCTTGGCGGCGGGTTCGCTGTGGCTGTATATGCGCGGCAAACTGAAGCCCGTGACGGT
>CAYVJX010000059.1:0-8363 GCA_964451895.1 uncultured Bacteroidaceae bacterium
GTAGGCTGACGGAGACTGTTTATTGTGAAGCGGGGTGCGACTTTGTCGCACCCCGTTACTTTTTTATAACATATTTTTATTAATTTTATGTCTGGCTTAATCAAACTCAAGTATGAAGAATTCGCAGGAGTTCTCACTTTTTCGTAATTTTGGCGTTGAAACAGAATAGGATATTATGGACTCAAATACCCTTGAGTTTGTAACATATTGTATCAGTAAGCTTTCTGCCTTGCTGGGGATTTCACAGAGCAATGTGTATCATCGACTTAAAACATCGGGGATACTTTATGGCTATATTGTGCCCTCTTACGATGTGCTCCATACGTTCAGTTCCCGCTACCTGATGGAAGACCTTATGGACTTTATGAAGAAGAAAGGAGTGCTCCCACAATGAAACTGTATCACGCTTCAAATATGACGGTTGAGCACCCCGACACGAAACATTCGCGTAATTATCTTGATTTCGGAAAGGGATTCTATCTGACAACCATTGAAAGTCAAGCCGTCAAATATGGCAATAGGTTTCTCAGGCGCGAGGAAGAGGCCTGGCTGAATGTCTATGAATTCCTCTTCGATATGGCGGATTGGAAAGTACGTCGGTTTGACAGTTATGATATGGAGTGGCTTGAATTCGTTTCCAAATGTCGTGCAGGGGAGGATAATACTGATTATAATATTGTTATTGGTGGCATTGCCAACGACAAGGTAATCCGTACCCTAGACCGTTATTTTGCCGGAGAACTTTCGGCGGATGCCACAATCGGGCTGTTGGGATATGAGAAGCCCAACAATCAGTATTGCATTCGTTCGCAGCGAGTGATTGACGAATGTTTGAGATACATCGAAAGCAGGAAATTATGACCGAAGAAAGCTTGCTTATACTTCGTGGCGACAAATGTGCGGAAATCATCAAAAGCATTTCTGAACTTTTTGGGGTATCTATCCAAGAAGCGACAGATATCTATTACGAGTCGGAAACATCCAACCTCATAGAAGAAGGTGTTGCCGACCTTCATTGCCGCAGCAACAAGTACCTCGCCACCCTTGTATGGGAAGAATACAAGGAACGCCATTAACTATTAAACTAAGCACGGAACGTGTGTTCAACGAGTTTGACAGGATTCTGCGGAGAAAGGAAGCTGGAATGCTTTTCGGAGGGTATTATCATGACAAAAGATATTACTTCGTCAAGGTCGCCGGTGGTTGTCTTTCTGATGGATGGCTCCATGTTCTTTGATTGTAGAGTTGTAAATTTAGTTTACAACTGAGAACAACAGCCAAATATACTTGGATTACGCCAAGACATGAAAAAGTCGAATGAAATCCAACATTTAACTCATCCTGATAATCACAATCGGATAATCTTGGCGGACTTGTCGGCATAAGCCGGCATACTTTCCCCTACATCGGCACCTATATAGGTGGGATCGCAGCAAAAATATTTCCCGTCATCGAGTTGGAAATAAGAACCCGATGCCTCCTCATTAAAACGAATGGCGGTGGAGAGGTGGTCATCATATTCAACCAGCACCGATTCAAGCCCCAAAAGATCGGCAGACAGAATGGAAAGCAAGATGGCCCGGTCTTCGCAATCGGTATAAGGATAGAAAAAGCTCTCATCGCCGAAAAGCGGTCTCTCATATCCAAATTGTTCCCCATCGGTCTGATATTCAAAACCATCTTGAATGAAATGCAGGAGGAAGTTCACCGCTTCCACTTCGCTTTTCCCATTAATTTCCTTACGTAAAAACGGATATAACGCATATTTGACTTCCCTGCTGAGCGAAGGGCGCACATAGTAATTCCATCGGTCTGTACGAGGCATGGAATTATAATAACGCATAAGGTTTTTATTGGGTTTGATTTTGGCCGACAGACTCCGCCCATCCTTAACCTGAACCTTTATCTCCCGATACGGAGCCCCTTCGTAGGCCAATGCGGGAACGGAAGATAGCACGGACGAAAACAACTTGGAGCCCCCCTCGGGCATATCCACTACATAGCACTGGGATGACTCATCCGTCTTGAGGATATAATGCCGCAAGCCATCGATGGTAACATAACTGTAACCATAGACGGTTTCCTCCACGCCCACCATAAGAGCCAAATGACTGCCCATACGGCAAATCCTCACCCGATAGCCCTCATAAACCAGCATCATGAACGAGAATAAGACAGCTTTGTCGCCATTGTCGTAATAGGCTTCCCCTATGGTGTTCAATAAACCCACATAACCCCAATCTCCTATACGCATAGCCTTTTTTAAAGCCTTACAATCCTCCCAAAGAGCTTGTATATCTGCCTGCGACAACTGATTCCACGCATCCGCGCAACAATTTTCATCCACCCCGTTCAGTGTAAAAGAAAAATCCGTCCCCATCCGTACCCGGCATACGGAACCGAGATAGGAAAAATTAAAAGCCGCAGGATGTCCGGCTTCCACCCTCAAGGTGTTGGGGGCAGGTTCAGGCTCCGGAGCCGGTTCGGAATCATCTTCCAAGAAGTCTTCCAAATCTCCGAAAAAATCTTCCGGTATATCATCATCCAAGTTACCTCCAGCCTTGCGGTTCAAGGCAGACACACTTCCCATCACTTCGGCCACCGGCATCAGCCGGTTTTCAATTTCCACTCCCGCAGGTCTCACCGGCTGTTGACGAGGTTCAGGACGCAGATTCATATTCTTTTTCGCTTGAATCGAAAATTCCGCCCATTGTTTACGCATACTTTCTTCATAGGCCTCGAACATTTCCTGCTTCTGCTTTTTATAATCATCGAAAGCCTGCTTCTGTTGCTGCTGATGGTTTTCGAAGGCCAGCCTCTGTTGCTGGCGAAGGGCTTCAAATCGCTGTTGGTATTCCGTGCGCGTGTTTTGCGCGGAAACCATGGCCCCGAAGAATCCGATAATGATTCCTATCGACAATATCTTTTTCATGATTGTATAATTATCGTATCGTGTCTGTAAAATAGTTTCTTTCGTCCTCAGCCGTAGTGTCGACCGCGATTTCCATTTTCGGGAAATTCACCTCATGCAGACGACGGCGCTCGCGGTTCATCCAACCCTCAAACTGCAACATAATCTGCTTGCCCAAGGCCAGACGGGATTCGTCAATCTGCCGCACAAAGGCAGGTGTGGCCGCGTCCTTATACAAAGGATGCCCGAATTTAGGCCAAGGGATTTTCGGGTCGTTGAAATTTCCATGTATCGTAAGACCGCCCCGGGTCAAGGCTTTCAACATAGGAGCTTCGAGCAAGGAGATATGATAGCGGTAGTTCATGTCCATATCCTGCCAACCCCCTACCGCCACTTTGTATTTGTCAATCTCTATCACGAAAGGATAGACCGTGATCTTGTCGTTCTGCACCGTGATGACAGCAGAAACGCTGTCGATCAGGTTGCGTTTCTTATTCTTGAACATCAAGGCTTTCGAAATCCGGGCAAAGGTCTCGCCGTCGAGCAGCACCAACGAATCGCCGTGCAGGTGCATGGCCGCCGTAAGAGACGGCAACAGGATATTGACACTCGAATCCAACTGGGCGGAGGCCGTGGCCTGCAAGTCCACCTTGCCCTCGAACGAACGCAGCATAGGCAAAGTGGAATCCAATGCCGAAAAACTCCGCACCAACGAGTCCACACGGATGCCGTTGAGCGATACATCGGCTCCTATATCGGCCCTCTGGCGGCTACGGACCGCATACACCAGATTCATCGTCATATCGGCATCCCAGGCCCGCATACGGAGTTCCCGCAGATTGACGGCCTTGTTGCGGATGCGGATTTTTCCATGTATGCTGTCGAAAGCGGTACGGTCGTAATACACTTTCCCGGCATCGACCTCCACGCGCAGATCCAAGTTATCGGGCACCATGAAAAGACCTATCTGTTGCAGACTGTCGGCCACATAATCGTCCCCCGCCTCGTCATTGTCCGCGCCCCTGTCGGCCAGCCCCGCCCCCGCCTTCTCCTCGAGTTGCGCCGTGTCGGCGGATTGTGTAAGGATATTGAGCAGTTGATTGCAGTCTATCATGCGCGACTTGACCTGTAGATTGGCCTTGATGAGCCCCTGCCGATGAAGGATGTCCGGCACGCTCCATATCTTTCCGCTTATGGAAAGTCGCGACTCGCCCAGACGGAAACGCGCTTTCTCGATTTCTAAGTCCTTGCCGTCCAAGGTGCCGCGGAAACGCCGGATTTGAAGGGGCTCGGACAATTGCGGCATAGTAATCGCCATCCGTTGCAGATTGGCTTGGACAGTGGGCCACCACGCATCGGACGCACGACGGGTCAGACGGGCATCGATGGTCGCCGTGGTCAGACGGACCCTGTAATCGCCCCGCCGCACAAACAGCGAATCGGTCTGAAAATCCACCGTGACCAGCGGCTTATGGGGATTTTCAGGCTCAGGCACCACCTTGGCCTTGACCGCCGAAGCCATGCTGAAAACCCGCACACTATCGCCGAGCGCTGAAAAAAGGCGGCTATATCTCACCGCACACGCCATCGGCACAATGGCGTTCTCGCTTCTTTCGGTTATTCTCTGCGTTATCGCCTTCACTTCCAACGAATCCACATAGACACGGACGCCCGGCGTCTTGCCATGCATCTTATGCAACGAAACCACACATCCCAGATACTTGCCGCCCTTGAAACGGCATTGCGCGTCCGCATCCCCATAGATACCCGAAAGCGTGTCGTTGAAGAAAACATCCTCCATGTCGAGCTTGCCCCGCGCCTGAATCTTTCCGTAATTGGCGCTCCGGATATACGAAAGCCTCAACCGTCCGTCCATATCGGCATCCACCACGCCCCCCATCGCCAAACCCTCCCGCAACGGAAAAATCTCGGAGAGCACGGCCAAATCCACCTTCGTGCTGAACTTGAAATCCACCGAAGGGTCGGTGAAAAGATGATCCACCTTGCAGACCGCAACCACATCCACGTCTTTGGCCACCAAAGCCAAGTCTTCTATATGGATATAGGACGACTTCTTTTGGCCGGGCGCCAGATGCGCGTTGAGCCGGACAAGAAGCGTATCGATAGGATAAGGCATCCCCTCGTAGTGCGCCCGACCGTTTTCGAGCGCCAGCCGCAAGTCCATTTCGGGCATCTTCCCCTCCCCGAAACAACCGTATACATGCCCCTGCAACTCTATCTGCCCGTCGGCCCGCACGCCCTGTGTCTGCAAATATTTGGGAGGCAGCATATCCAGCACTTCCTGCAAGGAAGCCGTTTTGAGGTCCGCTTCCATATCCACGCAGGCGTTGCCCGTCGTGTCGATAAAGAAATCTCCCCGCAGCCCAAGTTCCATCCGCTTGACCTGTATGCCGGAGTTCAACAACGTGCCTTTCCGCTCCCGGCGGTCGTATGCGGCCTGTATCGTTCCTTTCAGGGGAATCCCTTTCACTATTTTTTGATTGGCCTGCGTCAGCCTGATGTCCGAAACCTCAAAATCCACCGAGGCCTGCAAAGCGGCCGTGTCGCATCCACCCTCGCCCGCCACTGTCAGGTTTCCCACCCGCGCCTCCGTTCCGGAGCGTTGATCCCGAAAACGCACATCCACATGACCTATGCAAAAACGCTTTACCTCGACCGTAGGAAGCACGAACATCGATTCGCCGGTCGCTGTATCTTCCTGGATTTCAAAAATATGATAATTGGAGTTTCCGTCTTCTCCTATAAAGAGGCGGCCATCCACACTGTCCAATTCTACGGTGGAGAACGAGATTTTTTTGTGACGGGTGTAGGCCCTGAGATTGAGCCCCACCACACAACGATGAAATACGCAAAGGGTGTCTTCGGGCAGGAAAGCCGAATCCCGCAGGGCGTGCGACACAACCAGACCGTCTTTCAGCTCGAGCCCTATATGGGGAAAGGTGGAGAAAAAGGTGAGATCAACCTTGCGTATCTGCACCTCGGCGTGGAGGTTATCGGTGGCGAATTGATTGACCAACGGGGTGAGACGCTGGGGCGAAAGCACAACGGACAACGCAATCCCCACCGCCAACAGAACCGCCGCCAACAAGCCCCCAAGACTTATCAGCGCTATTTTCAGGATTCGTTTGGCGGAGAGAGGTTTCATCTTGCACTTTCCATTCCGTAATAATGTTCCGGCCAATAATAATCCTCATTCACAGCCTCACAGACTATTTCTCCGCGATCTCCCGACACTTTAATGGTAAAAAGAACATCATTTCCCTCTGTGCGAAGTGGTGTAGTAATATTGTTATAGGCAAATACAATACGTCCGCTTTGGTTGTTATACCTTCCTACGGCGACAGGCATAATGTTGTTGCTGGGTGTTTCAAACATCCACAACACCTCGGTGGGGGTTGTAAATACGAAATAGGTTGTAATGGTCTTAATCTCCGAATCGCCAAACACCCTTTCCGTATAAGACCATGTGGTTCCCTCCAACGACTGTGCATGGAGTCCAAAAACAAATGTTATCGCTATTAAAAGCGTTGCAAATATTGATTTCATATTATTATATATTTATCAGCCTACTTATTATCCCATTCTAAGGTCCACAGACAATGCGGAAACTAAGAGCGTAGCCCCGATAGCCCGGGCTATCGCTGTCCCGGATTGCAATGCGACAGTGCCGCGCTACGCTAGCCCGCCCCAAAATCGGATGCGTCAAGGTGCAAAGGCCTATCAATAAAATTACTGTTTTTGCTTTCATTCTCAATTATGACAACTAATTAAGTGGAATTACGGCTGTAGCAGAAAGCGTCCTATAACCCCGCAATAACTTCGATGCCAATTTATTGCACGCTTCTCCCAATTCATCCACTGTTATTCCAGACGTAATATCGGCTGTACGTTCAATCTTCGCCGTTTCAACGTTCAATATTTTTGCAATAATAATCACCTTGTTTTCACCAAGATAAGCGCATTCCGCCACTAAAACATAAGATGCACCTGTCATCTCGCCAATACGCTTTATCTGTGCATCACTCACCATACCCGTGCGCTGAAAGTTTTGCTCACCAATAATCGCTTCCCAATCCACACGGTCATATCCCTCATAACCAGAATTATTGGTGATGGAAGCAGTCAACTTATTTCGTATCATAAGTTTTACGCCATAAGTCAGCGAGCCTTCCTTATCCACCACTTCCAAGATGGCCACTTTCTTAGTCTGATTCGATGTGCCGCTCTGTCCAAACAATGGACAAATCAATACCCAAAGGCTTATCAACAAGATTCCAAATTTTGTTTTCATTTTTATATATTTTATAATTAAACACTTGAAATTGTAGAGGATGCCATTTTTAACCTAAGGGATACAAACCACGCGAAAACCAACATTGCTGAACCGGCCACTGGGGATGCCATTGCTCCGATACGCCACCCGTCCATCATTTGCTCCACCATCCTTGCCGCCTCCACGGCACACGCGGAGAGAGCCTAAAGAAGGCCCCGTCGGATTGTCTGTCTGATAATCCACATAACTATCCGAGTACCAATCTTTGCACCATTCCTCCACGTTCCCACTCATATCATAAAGGCCTAGGCCGTTGGGACGCTTGCTTCCTACAATATGTGTGCTGTTGCCGCTATTCCCATCATACCAAGCCACAGCGTCTATCGAATAACTGCCGCTATACTTGGTACCATCGTTCCTGTTGCCGCCCCGCGCCGCATACTCCCACTGCGCCTCCGTCGGCAGGGTATATTTTTTACCTGTCTGACGACTCAATTCCTCGCAGAAGGCCATCGCCTCATTCCAATTTATATCATACATCGGATAATCAGCCCCTACACCAAATAACCCATATTTCCGTCCGGCCTTGTTCCTCTGCTGTTCCACGGATGTACCCATCACTTTCTCCCACTGTCCCTGCGTCACCTCCGTCATCCCGATATAATATCCTGTCAGGTTTACACGGCGCGTGTTCTTTTCATCATTATCGCAATCACTCCCTTGTTCGCCCGTACATCCCATGATGAACGAACCGCCTTCCACCCACACCATTTTCATGTTCAAGCCCCACGCGTTCTCCACGTAGTCCTGCCCGCTTCTCGAACCATAATTACCAGAACCGCCATATCGCGTTCCCCTGTCTCCTCCCGCATTGCCATACACATCTCCTTTTCCCAACAATTTCCCCGCCAATTCTCCACAGCTTTCTTTCATCTCTTCCTTTTCAATTCCCGCGATTACAGGGTCGGCTTCCACCATACTTCCCGTCACCAAATCGATGATTGATGCGGTCAACACCACGTTTCTTGTGTCAAACATAGCCACTTCCACCCTCAAGATATATGATGCCCCTAACGCATCCCCCAATTTCTTTCTATCCTCGTCTTTAATCAATCCGGATTCCTGTAGTTTATGTTCTTCCATGATTTGTTTAAAATC
>CAYVJX010000060.1:0-8274 GCA_964451895.1 uncultured Bacteroidaceae bacterium
GGAATGGCTCGACTGCGGCAACAAGGAAGCCACCGTGCAGACCCATGCCCGCGTGTTGGAACACCAGGGGCATTCGGTGGATGCCGGCGCCCAGGTGGAGCAGTCGGTTATCGTGCCGCCTTGCCATATCGCCGCCGGCGCAGTCATCAGCCACTCGGTGGTAGGCCCTTACGTTACGGTGGATGCCGGAAGCAAGATAGAACGCTCGGTGGTATCGGACACTATCGTGCAGCAAAATGCCAGCATCGAGAACACGGTGCTGCGACACTCGATGATAGGCAACGAAGCCTATGCCCAATCGGAGGCAAGGATGTTGAACTTAGGCGATTTTTCGGGCTCGGAATCTTAATCTGCAATGAATCCTATCAGGCACATAACCGCTTTTCTGCTCGCCTCGGCCTGCCTTTGGACGGCTCTGCCCCAAAAGGGGCTGGCCCAATCCCAACGGGAAGCCTACCGGAGCGACAGCCTTTTTCTCGAAGCCACGTCTTTTTATCTGACCGACCGGTCTCAACAGGCCTTGGACCTGTACCGCTCCCTCTTGGAAAAAGAGCCCGACAACGCCACCGCCGCCTACCAGATAAGCAATATCCTGGCTGAAAGCGGCAAGTTTTCGGATGCCATCATCTACGCCGAAAAAGCCTGCCTGACACGCCCCGAAAACGAATGGTTCCAGCTCCTGCGCGCCCAACTATACAAGACCACCCGCCAGTTCAAGAAAGCCGGAGAGGTCTTTTCCCTATTGAGTGAACGCTTTTCGGCGAACCTGGAATACGCCTACGAAAAAGCCAACATGCGGGTCATGGCAGGCGATTTGGCAGGTGCCATAGCCGTTTACGACGACCTGCAGCACCGTTACGGCTTCAACGACGAATGGAGCATGCAGAAGTACAAGATGTACACGGGTGCCGGCAACAACAAGGCCGCCCGCGCCGAACTCGTCAAAGCAAGCCAGGCCATGCCCCGGCAGACCAAATATCTGGAAATGCTGGCGCAAATCTGCATGAAGGAAAAAGACTACAAGCAGGCTTACCGCTACTTTAAAAAGATATTGGAAATCAAACCCGACGACCCGTACATCCATATCTCTTTGGCCGACTATTACCGCAATACGGGCAATTTCAACGAAGCCTTCCATGCGCTGGAAAAGGCGGTGGCCAATCCGCAGCTCGATTTCAAGACCAAGCTGAACGTATTGCAGGCCTACTACACCGGCAAAGACAACCTTAAGCCGCAGGGGGATCTGTTCGCGCAGGCCTCCAAACTGTTCGAGAGCCTCAACCGCGTTCACCCCGACCAGGCGGAGGGCTTTTTCATGCACGCCAAATTCCGGATTCTGCTCAACGACATCAAACCCGCCGTAAAACTGTTGGAACGCGCCATAGCCTTGGATTCGAATGTGTTCGGCAGTTGGGAACTGCTGCTGTATGCCGCCCATCAGAGCCTGGACACCGCCCTGTTGGAGAAAGCCGGAAAGATAGCCTGTGAACGCTTTCCCGAACAGGCATCCCCCTATATGTACCGCGCCGTGGCGGCCTTGCTGCAGGAAAACCACACCGTGGCGGTGGAGCTGGCCGAAAAGGGACAGAAACGCAACATGGGAACCAATCCCTTTGTGGAAAAAGTGCTGTTGCAGATTCTCGGCGACGGTTACTTTGCCCTGGAGCAATACGACAAGAGCCTCCAGGCCTACGAACAGCTGTTTAAGTCTGACCCGGACGACCGCTACGTGCGCAACAACTACGCCTACTATCTGGCGGTAATCGGTCGCGACCTGGCCAAAGCCGAAGCCCTGGCCGGAAAACTCTGCCGGGAAGAGCCGCAGAACGCCACTTTCGCCGACACCTACGCCTGGGTGCTGTTCCGCTTGGGCAACTACGCCAAAGCCCTCGAATACGTGGAGAAGGCTCTCAAACACGGAGCGGAAAAAGACGCCACGGTATGGGATCATCTGGGCGATATACGCTATCGGATGGGGCATATCGAAAAAGCGGTGGAAGCCTGGAAGACCGCCGGCAAACTCGCTTCCGGAGAAGCCAGGAAAGAAATAGAAAACAAAATCAAAAACCCCGGCCTTGCCGATGAATAAGATAAACACGATATCCGGCACCTGCCTCCGCGCGGCCTTACTGCTCTGCCTTTCGGCATTGTTCCTTGTTGCCTGCAAGGACGACCGGCAGGATACGGGCTGGAAGAACCAAAGTTTTACCTTAGACGAAGAGCTGGCGCGCAACTCGCGCGATTCGGCGGACTTTATCCTCAAGAAAGCCATGGAGCGCAATACCCGCTTCTCCACTTTCGCCGCCAATCTGGACATCAAGGTGGACATGGACGGCCACACCATAGGTTTCGGCGGGCAGTTGCGCGTACAGAACGGGCAGATCCTCTGGATCAGCTGCCAAAAGCTCATGTTTGAACTCTTCCGCGCCAAGATAACGCCCGACACCGTGGCTTTCTACAGCAAGATAGCCGGCATGGCTTCGGTCTATGCCGACGATTCGGCAACAGAACTCGTGCAGAAATCGTTCGGGCTGCTGCAGGCCTTGTTCCTGCGCAGTGCCGATTCGGTCATGTTCCAAGGGGAACGCACCCTCGGTTCGGATACGGAAAACTGGATTATCCAAGGCGTTTCGGGCGACAGTCTGGCATGGCAACTGTATATCGGCAAGGAGGATTTCCGGCCTTCGGGCATCGGCATACAGATTGGCCAAGACGCGTCAATTCTACAGATTGCCGTGAACTATCGGAACGACAACGGTTTCTCGATTACCGTTTCGGAGAACCAAAAGCTGCTGGTTACCGCGCGGATTTCGTACAGCAAACCGCGTTGGAACGAAAACATCTCCTTTCCTTTCTCGATTCCCGCCGGCATCGAGACCGAATACGGACACGGAATGCTGAACAACTTGAAGAAAAGCCGTGACAACGGTTTGATGATGGACTAAAAGCATGGATAGATGATTGCCATTGCCCGCAAATACTTAAGATTCCTAACCGTTCTGCTGTTGGCGGCAGGTTTTTCCTATGCTCCGGCACAGGACCGCAAGACGCTCGAAGCCAACAAAAAGAAACTGGAGCAGGAAATCGAGCAGACCAACAAGCAGCTCAACAAGACCAACAAGCAGAAAAAAGCCACCGTTGCCGAACTGCAGCTGGTAAACAGCAACATCAACAAACGGCAGCAGCTCATCAAAGGGCTCAACCAGGAAGTTACGATGACCGAACGCGAGATAGGCCGTCTGCAAAGCAAGATAAACCGTCTCAGCGGCGACATCGAGAACCTCAAGAAAGAATACGCCAGACTGCTCACCATGGCGCGGCGGCACCACAACCAATATTCGTTGCTGATGTTCATCTTCTCCTCGCAGAACTTCAATCAGGCATGGCGCCGGCTGCGCTATATCAGCCAATACGAAGACTATTCGCGCAAGCAGGTGGCCATCATCACCGAAAAACAGGAAGTGCTGGCAAGCAGCCGCAAGACCCTGGAAGAAGAACGGAGCAACAAGAAAAAACTGGTGGACGCGCAGGTAAAGGCCAAGAAAGAGCTGGAAAAGGAACAGAAGAGCAAGAACCAGATGGTGGCGCAGCTCAAGAAACAGGAACAGTCTCTCCGGAGCAAGCTCCAGACCCAGCAGAAAAAGGTGAACCAACTCAACGACCAGATCAAGAAAAAGATTGAGGCCGAGATACGCGCTTCCCAACAAAAGGAAACGCAGCAGACAGGCAGCAGCGGTACCTCTTTCGCCCTTACACCGGCCGAAAAAACACTGTCCTCGAATTTCGAGAGCAACAAAGGCAAACTGCCCTGGCCACTTGAACGGGGCACGATTTCGGGACGTTTCGGAACGCATCCCCACCCGGTCATCAGCAGCCTTACCGTAACCAACAACGGCATCGACATCCTTACCGAGAAAGGAGCGGTGGCGCGGGCGGTGTTCAAAGGCGAGGTCTGCAACATCGAATCGGCCTACGGGCTCAAGTTCGTGATGGTGCGCCACGGAGCCTATATGACCGTCTATGCCAATCTGGACCAAGTGTATGTAAAGAAAGGGCAGACAGTGGATGTCAAACAGAAAATAGGCCGCGTGTATCACGATGCGGACGAGAACAAGACCGAATTGCAGTTCCAGGTATGGAAAAACACCACCAAACTGAATCCCGAGGCTTGGATTGCCCGCTAAAACAACCTGAGATGGAAAAGAAAACCAAATATATCTGCGTTTACTGCGGATCTTCGATGGGCAAGGGAACGCTCTTTGCCGATGCCGCACAGGAAACGGGGCGCATGATCGCCCGCCTCCCAATGGGACTGGTGTATGGCGGGGCGTGTTGCGGAACGATGGGCAAGGTGGCCGATGCCGCCTTGGAAAGCGGCGCGGAGGTATGCGGCATCATTCCCGATTTCTTTGAAGATTACGAATTCGAGGTGCTCCATACCGGACTTACCCGTCTGGTGCGTGTAAAGACCATGGCCGAACGCAAGGAAATGCTTATCGGCATGGCGGACTGCTTTCTGGCACTGCCCGGCTCCTACGGCACGCTCGACGAACTGTTCGAAACCTTGGTGCTGGTGCAGCTCAAACAGATTGACAAGCCCGTTTTTTTGCTAAATTTGAACGGTTTTTACGACCCCATGCTGGCGCAGCTCCACAAGATGCAGGAATGCGGTTTCCTGCAAGAAGAGAACCGCTGTCTGCTACAGGTATGCGGCACATTGGACGAACTCGAAAAAGCCTTGCGCCGTTTGGCATAAGAACCTTGAAAAAAACAGAAAGATGAAGAGACATATTTTTACCTGCCTGCTTGCCTTGGCAGGATTGAGTTTTGCCAGCCCGCTGCGGAGCGCCACGGAAGGTTATGAAATCAAGGTAAAGGTAAAGAACTACCCCGATTCGTTGAAAAACGAACTCTATCTGGGATATTACAACTGGTCTTCGCAGTACATCGCCGACACCGCCCGCTACGATGCCAAGACCAAATCGTATGTGTTCAAAGGCAAGACCCCCAAACCGGGCGGCATGTACATGCTCATCACCTCCGACAAACGCTATGTGGATTTTATCTTCGACCAAGACCAGCACATCGAAATCGATGTGAACTATCCCGACCTGTTCGAAGGAATCCGCTTCCGCAACTCGCCCGAAAACGAAGCTTACCAAGCTTTTGCCGCCATCGGCACGCAAGACTACCGGGAAATGCGGAAACTGCAGGAAGAACTTCAGGCCGCCGAATCGGCCGAGGATACGAAAAAAGCCGAGAAACTGCGCACGAGCATGGACGACCTCCGCCAAAAAATGGAACAGGACCGCGAGGACTTCATGCAGAACAATCCGCAGAACCTGATGGCTTCCATCTTCAAGGCGCAGAAAGAAGTGGACGTGCCCGACGCCCCCGCTTCCGTGCCCGATTCCCTTTCCATCAACTGGCAGTACGAATACTACAAGAACCACTATTTCGACAATTTCGACCTCTGCGACGACCGCCTTATCCGCACGCCCCTGGTGTATCAGCGCATCAAGTCTTTCCACGAAAAGGTGCTGAACATGCAGAGCCCCGACAGCATCAAATACGCCTGGGAACGCCAGATTGAGAATGCCCGTTGCGGAGAGGGAAAAGGCGAAATTTTCAAATATCTGATATGGTTTCCGGTGGATGCCTACCAACGTTCCGAAATCATCGGGCAAGATGCCGTCTGGGTCTATCTGGCCAAGAAATATTATCTGGGCGGAGATGCCTACTGGGCATCCAAAAGCATCGTGGAAAATTTCCGCAAGCGCATCGAACGGGTGGAACCGCTCCTGATAGGCAACAGACCGCTTGAATTCTACTGCCCCGACACGAGCATCGTAAGCAAGGGCGACCAGCACGATTGGGTCTCGGTGTTCTCTTCGCCCAAACGGTATTCGGTGGTTATCTTCTGGTCAACCACCTGCGGGCATTGCCGCACCGCCATGCCGCAATGGCACAAGCTCTATATGGAGAAGAAAGACATCCTCGATTTCGAGGTGTTCGCCGTCTGCAAGGATTTCGATGTTCCGGCCTGGATAAAATACATCAAGGAACACGATCTGGGCGACTGGATCAACCTCAACGGCAAGGAATCGAACCTCGACTACAACGATGCCTGGGATATCACCACCACGCCTACGGTGTATGTGCTGGACCGCGAGAAACGCATCGTTACCAAGAAGATCGATCCGCAGTATCTGCGGGATTTTATTTTGAATTGGCAGGAAACCCACTACCCTGACGAATCCCCTTTAGAATAACGGGCGGATTAGAACGGGCAATCTGCCGCGTTGCAGATTTCGGGCTGTTCGGTCACGTACTTAAGTACGATCCCTCTCTGCCCTTCAAACTGCGCCTTGCATCTTACCCGTTCTAATCCACCCTTGGCGGCTTGACTTATTCAAAAGCCAAAATATGAGTTAAAATATCGCCAAAGTATGAGTTAAAAATCAGCCAAAGTATGAGTTTTTGAACATAATTCCTTATACTTGTGGCATATGTGTGGGTGGTTCCTGTGGGGTGCGAAAAATTGACAAGAATTAGACAGGGTGATGTGATGCGTAAAAAAGCCCGTGGAGAAATCCACGGGCTTTTGCGGTTTCAAGAAGGACATAAAACGAACTTCTACCGAATGGTTTATTTTACTATCAGCCGTTTGGTATAGGTCCGATTCCCGGAGGTGAGTTTGATAAAATATAGGCCGGAGGAGGGCAAGGTGCCGGTAAACCTGCCGCCTTGTGTATAACCGGAACGGATGCAGGCTCCGGTGGCATCGTAGATCTGCAAATGCGCGTCCTCTTCCGCTTCCACGGTAAAACTGCCGTTTGTGGGGTTTGGGTAAAGTTTCACTTTCATGGTCTTAGCCTCCGCATTTCCCGTACCCACTTCTATATAGACGGTATCGGTGATTGTAATTGTAATCGTGTCAGTCTTTACTTCGGTGACTATAACTGTATCGTGAATGGGCTGGGTCAATTTGGGAAGCACCTCCCGGTAGGTACTTTTATACGTCACCTTGTTGGCGGTAGCCGTGGCAGTATATGTTTTTAAACCCGCTTCTTCTTCCGTGGCCTCTTGGGTCAGTTCTTCGGAAAGACTTACTGCCGGTTTTATCCTGATGGGGCAACGTGAACAGGTAAGCGATAGGGTGGCCTTATGTTCGGCTGACCAATCCCAATCTACTTTGGAAAAATCATGAAAAGGAGTCAAATCCTCATATTCTTCGATATTGAAGTCTTTCCAAACCTCGGCTTGGGAATATGCCGTTCCCGAACCGGCAGGCACACATAATTTCACATCGGAAAGGGTTAAGTTTTCAAAAACATCCGCAGTAATCGCTATGGGAGTTTTATTCTCATTCAACACGAATGAAAAACTACAATCTGCAAAGGCCAAAGATCCGATGTTAAGTAAATTCTCGGGCAGCATCAGCGTATCTATAAATCCTCTACAACCGTAAAAGGCAGCGCTTCCAATGCTGGTCAAGCTTTCAGGGAGTGTCAACGACCCCGTAAATTCGGTACAATTAGCAAAGGCATAATCCCCAAGGGTCGTCAAACCTTCAGGAAGTGTTAAATCTCCTGTAAATCCACACTCCGTAAAAGCCGACTCTCCAATGCTAGTCAAACTTTCGGGAAAAGTCAGTGTCCCAGAAAATCCGTGACATCCGGAAAAGGCACTGTTTTCTATGCTGGTCAACCCATTAGGGAGAGTCAAGTCTCCCGTAAATCCGCTACAGTTATCAAAGGCCAACTCTCCAATGTTGATCAAACCATTAGGGAGGGTCAAGTTTCCCGTAAATCCGCTACAGTTAAAAAAGGCAAACGCTCCAATGCTAGTCAAACTTGTAGGGAGCATCAAGTTTCCCGTAAATTCGCTACAATTGTTAAAAGCAGATGCTCCAATATAGGTTATACCTTCTTCTAAAATCAATCGTGTTAGTTCTCTTCTATATTCATTTGGCACAACAACACCATCATACATCTCCCCCGTTCCGCTGATCGTCAGTGTGCCATCTTCATCCAATGTCCATGTTAAATTTTCTCCGCAAGAGCCGCTTTGTTGTGCGGAGGCATAGGTTAAACAACCTGCCAGCAAGAGGAATATAAACAAAAGCTTTTTCATTTCACCAATCAGTTAGTTATTCATGGTTGCTAATATAATAATTTTATTGAATACATAAAATTAATAAAAATTTATCTTCTACAAAAACACTTCTCTGAGTACCGACAGGGTTTTGAAGGTTCCTTCGGTGCCGGATTG
>CAYVJX010000061.1:0-8030 GCA_964451895.1 uncultured Bacteroidaceae bacterium
TACCCATACCCGAAAACTGCGCTCCCTGACCGGGAAAAACATAAGCTGTCTTCATCGTCTTATCTAAATTTACCGAGCCTCGCCCGGAGTTAAAGTCTAAAACTTACAAAAGTACCAAAAATTGAGCGCAGAGACAACCGAAAGCTTACTTGGGCTGACTTTTTTTACTGAACAAAGAACAGATGAAATACCGAACCCGTCTTAGGCGGATTCTTATCCGAAGTCTTCACGGCATATTCGCTTTCCACCCACACCCGTCCGCCATGCTGTTTCATGATGGAGGCCACATAACTCAATCCTAAACCGAATCCTTTCACATCGTGCAGATTACCGGTCGGAACACGGTAAAGTTTCTCAAAAATCTTCTTTTGGTTGGCTTTGGCGATGCCGATACCGTTGTCTTTCACATCCACATGGATACCGCCCTCTCCGTTCCGCGTAAAAATCTCTATCAGCGGCTTTTCCGTGCAATATTTGTTGGCATTGTCTATCAGGTTCGAAATGATATGCACGATATGGGTGCGGTCGCCCGTGACCAAGTCGTCGGCAGCCTCCAGATGCGTTACGATGCGCCCGTTTTTGTGCATCACCTGAAAACCCGTATTGTTGACCGCCTCCTCAATGGCCTTGTGCAGCGAAAATTCCGTCTTGTTCAGGAAATAATCGCCCTTCTCCATTTTGGAAATCTGGATAATCTGACCGCTGAGGGATTGCAGGCGTTGGTTCTCATGGCGGATAATCCGAAGCAATTCCTTCAATCCTTCCTGGTCGTAGTGCATATCGGGGTCGTCCAAAGATTCGCATACCAAGGCTATCGTGCTTACAGGGGTCTTTATCTCGTGGGTGACATGATTGATGAAATCGCTTTTCATCTCGGTGAGCTTCTTTTGCCGCCAAATGGAAACAACCGTATATACGAAGATATAAATCAACAAGACGAACAGTACCACCGAGGCCACCACCAGATACCACATCTGCGCGAAAATAAAGGCAAGACGGTTGGGGAAATACAGCATCAGATAAGTGGGATAATCGGTGGGCTGCGACGGGAAAAGGCGATATATCAGCGGGCTTTGCAGCAGTTCGAGCCCGTACCTGCCCGTTTTCTGCAAGAGAAGTTTGGAACTGTAACTGCTGTAAACGCCCCATTCACAAGCCGTGTTCAGGTTATGCGCCGCCAAAGCCGACACAATCAAAGAATCCAGTTCCTTTGGGGAAATCTTGGAGCCCACTTCCCTTTCGGGGGCCTGGCTGAGGGAGGAACGCAGCATTTCGTTCAGCACGCGCCGGGCATACATCAGGTCGTTGCGTTTTTGCTGCAACTGCCGATAGGTCTCTTCTATCCGGGCACGCAAAGTGTCCGGCAAGGCATCCAAAACGTCTTCGTCGGCCTGGATGAAACTGCCGGTAAGCGTCACGCCGTTTACCGTATCGCTCCACTTCATGCTCCTTACCCGCTCCTCCACCAAGGAATAACCACCGTCTCCGTTCCAGACCAGACCGCAATTCTCGTGCAGCACCTGCGGATAGGCATAGCGCAAGACGGCTATCCGGGCATCCACCGAATCCAACTCCCAGTCTAATTTTTTCAGATTCTGCACCCGTAGCCAACGGGCGGAAGAGACATCCTTGTCTAAGGCCGCCACCACCTCTTCCATCGCCAGATGCGCCGAATGGGCGATAAAATCCTCCCCGATCGCGAAGATGCGCCGCGTCCAATAGAACTGCACCGACAGCAATCCCAACAGGGAAAGTGTCATGGCTACCGAAATAATCAGGAGTCTCTTCTTTTTCATGCGGTATCGCCGCTACGGTTTAAGCACCAATTGCACCGCCTGCCGGCTGCGTTGTTCGAGCATGACTTGAAAATCGCCCACGATCCGGTCGATAACCTCCTGCGTGTAATGGCGGATCGTCACCAGCTTCAAATCGCCGTTATAGCGGCAGTCGTAATGTTCCGAAAGCGCTTCGATGGCCGCCGGCACATTGCCTTTGTCGCCGTCCATGCACACCGAGAAACTCAATGCCGAATTCTGCATCATGTTCACTTTCAAACCGTATTCTACAAAACACTCGAAGATTTCGGAAAGATTGCCCTCATCTACAAACGAAAAGTCTTTGGGATAAATCGACAGCAGAATCTGATTGTTCTTAACGATATACGAAGGTATCTTGCTGTTGGGAACATTGTCCAGCCCCACCCAGGTGCCCGGGGCCTCCACTTCCACAAAAGAACGCACATGCAAGGGAATATGCTTGTTCTGCAAGGGCTTTATCGTTTTGGGATGGATGATGCTGGCGCCATAGTAGGCCAATTCCGTGGCATCGAAATACGAGATGTAGTCTAATTTCTCGGTATGGCGGAAATATTTGGGGTCGGCGTTGAGCACGCCCGGAACGTCTTTCCATATCGTGATCCTTTCCGCATCGAGGCAATAGGCGAACACCGCCGCCGAATAATCGGAGCCCTCCCGTCCGAGCGTTACCGTTTCTCCCGCTTCATTGCTTGCGATGAAACCTTGGGTAACGACAATCTGCGTCTGCTCGTCCATATGGCTTTCCACCGCCTTGCGGATGCGGCTCTCGGTAACGTCCCAAACGATTTTCCCTTCACGGAAACGTCCGTCGGTCAACAACAGTTGCGTGGCGTCCAGTTCGTTGTTGTAGATGCCCACTTCGGTCAGATACGCGGAAACGATGCAGGTGGACAAGCGTTCACCATAAGAGACCACCCTGTCGTAAGCGCGGTCGTAGTCTATGGCGGCGATATCCGAAAGCTTGCCGTAAAGGTCGCCGAACAGCTTGCGCACCTTCTCATACACCGGATGCGACGCTTCGGGAAACAGACCATGCAGAATCGTGATATGCTTTCCCATCAAATCCTTGAAAAGCCCGTCCCGGTTGTCCTGATGATGATAAAAGGCATCCAAAATGGCCTCCAGCGCATTGGTGGTCTTGCCCATGGCCGAAATAACCACGCATACGGGACCTTTAGCCTGCGAGTTGAGGATTTCCGCCACATTTCTAACGGCATCGGCATCCTTTACCGACGCACCTCCGAACTTATATACTTCCATTCTTCCTGATGATAAATGTCAACAATCTTTTTTTACGAAAACTCAAATTCTGGAACTCCTTGCCAGCAGCATGAAATCGGCAAGGCACAGGGCGGCCATGGCTTCCACCACGCTCACCGCGCGCGGAACGCAACAGACATCGTGCCGACCCGAAATTTCCATACGGTGCAGTTTGCCGTCTTCGCCCAATAAATCCTGGGGCTGGGCGATGCTCGGAACGGGTTTGAACGCCACCCGGAAATACAGCGGTTCTCCCGTGGAGATGCCGCCCCGTACGCCCCCGCACAAATCCTCTTGAGTCTTTCCATCGGCGAGCCAGGTGTCGTTGTGCCGGCTTCCGTTCATGCGGGATGCCTCGAAGCCGCAACCAATCTCGAATCCGCGCGCGGCATTGATGCCCATCATGGCGTAGGCCAGACGCGCGCTCAACTTATCGTAAACGGGCTCGCCCCAGCCGACAGGAATACCGATGGCCACACAGGCCACCACACCGCCCACGCTGTCTTTCTTCCGGCGTGTTTCCTCCAGCAGTTTCCGCATCGCCGAATCGGTGGCTTCGTGCGGACAGCGACTCACCAAAGCAGGATCTACGGGCAGATTCACTTCCGCCGAATCCGGCAGGCTTATGTTTCCGATGCTTTGCGTATAGGCATGAACCTGCACGTTCTGCGTATGGAGCAACATTTTGGCGAACGCGCCGCCTGCCACGCGCACCGCTGTTTCACGCGCCGACGCCCTGCCGCCGCCCCGGGCGTCCCGCAGGCCGTATTTATGGTGATAGGTGTCGTCGGCGTGTCCGGGACGGAACAGGTGTTCCAGCTCCGCGTAATCGGCACTATGGGCATCTTGGTTGCGGATGATGAAACCGATAGGCGTACCGAGACTTTTGCCCTGATGCACGCCCGAAAGGATTTCGATGGTGTCGCTCTCCTGCCGGCCGCTGCCCGAAGCCTGCCCGGGACGGCGGTTGCGCAAATCCGACCGCAACAGTTCCATGTCGATGGGAACGCCGGCCGGAAAACCGTCTATCATGCCGCCCAAGGCCGCCCCGTGCGACTCGCCGAAACTGCCCAGCCTCAATATTCTGCCGAAAGTATTCATGGTCTTATTCTCTGTAATAAACACGTTTTACCCGTTGCGAGACGCCGGTCAGTATCTCGTAAGGAATCGTGCCCAAGGCATCCGCCAAATCCGAAACAGGATTTTCCTTGCCGAACACAATCACTTCGTCTTTTTCGGCAATATCCGTGCCGGTAATGTCTATCATGCACATATCCATACAGATGCTTCCGATAATCGGCACGAGATGCCCTTTGGCCCACACCTTGCCGTTGCCGTTGCCCAAACGACGGTTCAACCCGTCGGCATAACCGATGCCGATAACGCCCACCTTGGTTTCCCGTTCCGCCACAAAACGCCGCCCATAGCCCACGGCATCGCCCGCAGGAATCGTCCGCACTTGGGAAACCACCGTCTTGAGCGTGCTCACCGTTTCAAGGCAGGCCTGCATCTTTTCGTCCGTTCCCACGCCGTAGGCGCCGATACCCAGACGCACCATGTCGAACTGGTGTTGGGGAAAACGGAATATGCCGGCCGTATTCAGGCAATGGCGCAATATCTTGTAGGGGAAAGCCTCGATGATACGCTCGCTCCAAGCCGAATAGCGGTCCAACTGCGCCTGGGTATATGCGTCCATTTCGGGCATATCCGCGGTAGCCAAATGCGTAAAGACCGATTGCACCTTGCAGCGTTCCTCGGCTTTCAAGGCCACTACCAGGGCATCCAGATCCGGTTCCTCAAAGCCCATGCGGTGCATTCCCGTATCCAGACCGATATGAATCCGCACGCTCTCTTTCGCGTTGATTCCCATGCCGTCCATGCAGGCACGCAAGGTTTCAAGCGTGCGGAAATTATAGACCACCGGTTCGATGCCGTAACGCAGCACCGTTTCCATGCCTTCTTCTTCCGGATTCATGCACATGACCGGCAGGTTGATGCCGTTGTTGCGCAAGGCCACCGCCTCGTCGGGATAAGCCACCGTTACATAATCCACATGGTTATATACCAAAGTTCCGGCAATCTCATGGCTGCCGCTGCCGTAAGAAAAGGCCTTGCCCATCACCATCAGCTTGGTCTGCGGCTTGATCAGGCTTCTGAAGAAATTGATGTTGTGCACCAATGCCGTCAGGTTCACTTCCAAAACGGTTTGATGCACCTGCCTTTGCAGCTGGGCGGCGATCCTTTCAAAACTGAACACGCGCGCCCCCTTGAGCAGAACCGCCTTGCCATTGTAGCGGTCTGCCGAAAAATCGGAGAGAAAGGATTCGGTATCGGGATAAAAACGGGCTTTCAGTTTAGAAAACGCGCCTTGCTGCCGTTGCATCGCGGGGCCGATGCCGGCCATTTCATCGATGCCTTTCGACAAAAGCACTTCCGCCACTTCGCCGTACAGTTCTTCTTCCGTGCGGCCCGATTGCAGGATATCAGACAATATCACGCATCTGGAACGGCTTCCCGCATTTTGGCAAAGAAAATCCACCGCCACGCAAAAGGAGTTGAAATCGGAATTATACACGTCGTTCACCACAAAGCCGTTGCCCACGCCCTCTTTCATCTCCATGCGCATTTCCACTGTAGGCAGGTAGGCCATCAAATGGGCGATGCCGGCCGTGTCGTAGCCCAAAAGCAACATCGCCAGCCAGCAATGAACGGCGTTCTCGATAGAGGCCTGGTCGGTAAAAGGAATTTCTATCGCTATTTTCTGCGCCCCGTATAGGGCTTTGATGCGTGTGCCGCCATTTTCACGAAGCAGTTCGGTAACACGCAAATCCGCCGCCGTATCAGGTTTCATGGTCCAGGTGGCCTTGCGGAGATTTTTCGGAAGGATGCCTTGGGCCATCTGCCGTTCCACCTGTGCGCCTATTTCGGAATAGTCTGCGCACCACAGGAGGGTCTGCGCTTCTTTGAAAAGCAGGTTCTTCTCGGCAATCTTGGCGTTCCGGTTTGAAAAACCGGCATCATGCGCCGAACCGATATTGGTGAAGATACCGAAAACAGGATGGATGATCCTGCCCAAAACCTCCATTTCGCCCGGTTTGGAAACACCGGCTTCGAAAACGGCGGCTTCGTGTTCCGGCTGCATCTGCAATACCGACAGGGGCACACCTATCTGGGAATTATAGCTCTGAGGGCTTCTGACCACATGTTTGGCCGCTCCCAGCAAAAAAGAGAGCCATTCCTTGACCACCGTCTTGCCGTTGCTGCCCGTAACGGCGATAACGGGTATGTTGAATTTTCTGCGATGAACCGCCGCCAGTTGCTGCAAGGCCGCCAAGGTATCGGGAACCTGTATAAAGAAGGCATCCGGCATGGAGGCGTATTCGGGTCTGCTTTCGCTCACCAGAAAGAAACGCACGCCGCTTTGGTACATCGGCCGGATGTATTCATGCCCGTTGCCCTTGCGGGTAACCAAAGCCACGAACATACGCCCCTGCCCTTGCCCAGCACTGCGGCTGTCGGTAACAATCCGCTCTACCGAAACACTTTCGGCCGGCAGCGAAGGCGTGCAGCGGGCACCAAGGGTAGCCACAATCTCATGAACAGGGAGGCTGGCGATTTTCATCGGTTGTCTGTTTTATCTCAATTCTCTTCGCGGCCGTCGCGACGGTAAGAGGCCGCGTGATAGCCCAAGGGATTTTCGGTCAACTTTCCGTTCTGCTGACGGGCGGCATCGATATCTACGGCCAGGCAGACGGCACGGAACAAGGAACGGAACGCATCTTCCGTGCCCGTGCCGCCGAATATCGGTTCCAGATGGACAATCGGAAGGCCTGCCGTATAGTAGCAGCAGTCTTCTTTGGGGCAACTGTCGAATACCGTTTCCATCTGCTCCTTGTACATGCAGAGCACGGCATCGAAAGCATAGCGGTCGGGTTTGTGAAAGAATTCCTTGGCAGGATAAGGCCCGAAAACCGGCATCCCGCTTTCAAACAAAGAGGTCACCAAGGGTTTGATCACTTCCGCATCGATGGAACCGCCCTTGGCATCGGCGCTCAGCACCGCGATACGGGGCGTGGTAACCGAAAAATCGGATTGAAGGACGGAATACAGTCCGCGCAGACGCTGTTCGATACGTTGCGCATTCAGATAAGCCGCCATATCCGGCCTGTTCGCGGTGGTCAAGAAACTAAGGCGCATCGAACGGGCCAACAGCATACGGAACGGATTGGCGGAAAACACTTCCGCTACCGCCACCGCCTGATTCTTGAAATCGGAATGGATTCCGCGCGTTTTGGCTTCATCGAGGGGCAAGGACACCAAGGCGTTCAGATGCCCTTCGGCAAGATGACGGATACCCGCCTGCAAAGGAGCCAAAACGTCTTCTCCGTTTTCTTCCGAAAAGCCCTGCGGTTCCAACACCTGCACATTCCGGCCTTTTATGTCTTGTATCTGGCGTTGCGCCACCACCTTCATGTCTTCCCTGCCCGTTTTTTCGGCCGCCTGCAGCAAGCCTTTGGCCGAACCGTAAACAAAGGGCAATACGCTGTCGAACAGGGCACTGTCGGAAAACAGGCGAGCCAAAGCCCCGTAATGCAAAGGCGAACCGTCTCCGGGGGTGATGCCCACCCGTAAGCGCGAGCTTTCCGAAGGGCGTTTGGGCTGTATCTCGTGCAAGGGGCTCTCTGGTTCCGGCGTTTCCGCTTTCGGCGCCGCCACATTCTCTTTCGATGCAGCCATATTCTCTTTCGGCGCCGGTTCTTGCGCGCCGCCTTTCAATATGGGACGGCCTATGCTCCTGTTTCTTGGTTTTTCCATGATTGTCTTGTCTTAAAATTTATAGGGCGCAGGTTTCCAAAAACCGCACCATCAGGCGGATTCCGAAGCCGGTTGCCCCCGGTCCGCGGTAAGCGTCGCGCTTATGCAGGAACTCAACTCCCGCCACATCCAGATGCA
>CAYVJX010000062.1:0-7928 GCA_964451895.1 uncultured Bacteroidaceae bacterium
CGGCATATTTGCCGAGAGGACCGAAATTCTTGAGCAGTTTTTCAAAAATATCCACGATAGTAGTTTTTTAGATACAGACTGCAAATTTAAGAAACTGTTCCGACTTTTTTCCGAACCGGGCAAAAGATTTTTGGCCAACCGCCGAGCCTTTCTTGCAACAAGGTTGCAAAACCTTATTCCTATTTTTGCGCGCATCAGGAGGATTGTGTTATGGAGAAAGAAGAAAAGACAGTATTGGCGCGGATTTTGACGGCAGGCATCCTGTTGGGCGTGTCTTTCCTGCCGATGCTTACGGAATGGGTATCTGTGGCGGCCTGTATCGCCGCCTATGCGGTCTGCGGCTTCGACGTGCTGTTCAAGGCGTTCCGCAATATCTTCAAAGGCCGTTTCTTAGACGAGAATTTCTTGATGACGCTTGCCACGGCAGGCGCTCTGGCCATCGGGGAATATCCCGAAGCGGCGGCGGTGATGCTGTTTTTCCAGATCGGCGAATTCTTTCAGGATATGGCGGTGGGCAAAAGCCGTGCCTCTATCGCGGCGCTGATGGACATACGCCCCGACTACGCCAATGTGGAAGATGCCGAGGGCAACATCGTCAAGACCGACCCTGCCCAAGTGCCTGTAGGCAGCACCCTTATCGTGATGCCGGGCGAGAAGGTGCCTATCGACGGCACGGTGGTTTCGGGGCGTTCGGCGCTTGACACGGCGGCTTTGACGGGCGAAAGCCTGCCCCGTGACGTGGCCCCCGGACAGAACGTTTTTGGCGGCAGCCTGAATATCTCCGGATTGCTGCGCATCCGGACCACCACCGTTTTTTCGGAATCCACCGTGGCCCGTATTCTCGAATTGGTGCAGAACGCAGGCAACCACAAAGCCGAGAGCGAAAAGTTCATCACCCGTTTCGCACGTTATTATACGCCCATTGTGGTGGGCATCGCCCTGTTGTTGGCCGTGATCCCACCTCTATTTATAGGCGATTGGACCGAATGGCTCTACCGCGCGCTGGTTTTTCTGGTGGTTTCCTGCCCCTGCGCCCTGGTGGTTTCCATTCCCCTTACTTTCTTTGCCGGCATCGGCTGCGCCTCCAAAAAAGGCATTCTCATCAAGGGTTCGCAATATCTGGAAACCCTTTCGGAAATACGTACGGTTGTCTTTGACAAAACCGGCACCCTGACTCAAGGCGAATTTGCCGTGCAGGGCCTCTATCCCGTCAATCCGGGCGACGAAGCGGTGTTGCTGGAACAGGCCGCCCTTGCCGAAACCTACGCCACCCACCCGATTGCCGCCGGTATCCGCGAGGCTTACGGCAAAGATCCTGATCCGAACCGAATCAAAGACTTGGAGAATATCGAGGGTGAAGGCATCCGCGCCCTTATCGATAACCGCACCGTTTATGTAGGCAACGAAAAACTGATGCGCCGCGCGGCGGTGGATTTCTACCACACGCATCCGGTGGGCATTTCGGTTCACGTAGCCTTCAACAATACCTATTTAGGTTATATCGTGCTGGCAGACCGCATTAAAGACGATTCGTTGCAAGCGGTTTACAACCTTAAGAAAAACGGGGTACGCCGCACCGTCATCCTTACCGGCGACCGCACGGACGTTGCCAAAGCCGTGGCGGGCAAATTGGGCATCGATGAATGTTATGCCGAACTGCTGCCCCACGACAAAGTGCGGAAAATGGAAGAGCTACGCGCCCGCCATAACGGAAAGACGGCATTTGCCGGAGACGGCATCAATGATGCGCCGGTGCTCAAGTCGGCAGACGTGGGCATCGCCATGGGCGCTATCGGAAGCGATGCCGCCATAGAAGCCGCCGATGTGGTGATTATGGACGACAACCCGCTTAAAATCGCCTCCGCCATCAGAATTTCAAGACGCACCTTGCGGATTGTAAGACAAAATATAATTTTGTCGCTCGGAATAAAATTCTGCGTTTTGGCTTTAGGCGCTTTAGGTCTGGTCAATATGTGGCTCGCCGTGTTTGCCGATGTGGGCGTTACGGTGCTTGCCGTGTTGAACGCCATACGCGCCATGTATCTGAAAAAAACGATATAAGATGAGATATAAGATGCTTGCCCTGTTTATCGGGGCTTCATTGCTGTGCACCGGGTGCGGCCTGTTCCGGCACGACCACGATCATGACCACGACGAGCATGACGACCACGATCATGTAGAACTGGATGAACACAGGAATCATGCCAAGGAACACGACCACTCCCATGACCACGACCACAATCCGGCACATGAGCATGTTCCGGAGCATGACCACTCCCACGACCATGACCACAATCTGCCCGGACACCAAGAAGAACCTCTACACGCCGGAGAAATCCATTTTACCCACGAGCAGGCGCACGCCGCCGACTTGTTGGTGGAAACGGTGAAGCCGGGCTCTTTCCGTGCCGTGATCCATACCGGAGGAATGATACAGTCTGCGCAAGGCAGCGAACAGGCGGTTGCCGCCACTTCGAGCGGCTTGATGTTCTTTGCCAACGCCGAGCTTACCGAAGGTGCCGCCGTACAGGCCGGACAAGCCTTGGTGAACATCTCTTCCGACAAACTGCAAGACGGCGACTTGGTGCTCAAAGCCAAAATCGAATTCGAAGCCGCCGAACAGGAATACGAACGCGCCAAGAAACTCATCGACGACCAGATCATCAGCCAGAAAGAATTCAACGAAATCAAAGCCCGTTACCGCACGGCCAAGGCCACTTACCAAGGGCAGGCCGACAACCTTTCCACCACGGGGCTTGCGGTCACCTCTCCCATTTCGGGCTATCTCAAGAAATGGTTGGTGAAGAACGGGCAATACGTAAGCATGGGCGAACCGGTTGCCGTGGTGGCGCAAGACAAACGCCTGCAACTGCATGCCGATGTAACGGAAAACAATTTCAAATACCTGCGCTACGTATATAGCGCCAACTTCAAGACCTCCTACAACAACGAGGTTTACCAGCTTTCCAGATTGAACGGCAAGCTGCTCTCTTACGGCAAATCGGCCGAAGAAGGCTCGGCCTATATTCCCGTAACCTTCGAATTCGACAATATCGGAGACATCGTGCCGGGTTCTTTTGCCGAAGTGTATCTATTGGCCAACAACCGTGAGAACGTGCTTTCCGTACCCACAGCCGCCTTGGTGGAAGAACAGGGCGACTATTTCGTCTTTGTGCAGATAGAACCTGAATTGTTCCGCAAGAAGCATGTGGTGGTGGGACAAAACGACGGCACCCGTGCGGAGATACGCCACGGACTTGAACCGGGCGACAAGGTGGTTACCCGCGGCACGTATTCGGTAAAACTCGCCTCTGCCAACAACGCCATTCCCGCACATTCCCACTCGCATTAAGAACGGAGGTCTCCATGTTTTTGAACAATATCATCGGATTTTCGCTCCGGCACCGCACGTTTGTGCTTTCAGCCACACTGCTGCTGTTTTTCATAGGCATCTTTACGGTACGGAACATGGACGTGGACGTATTTCCCGACCTGAACGCCCCCACGGTGGTCATCATGACCGAAGCCTCCGGCATGGCTCCCGAAGAAGTGGAGCTGCTGGTGAGCCGCCCCGTGGAAACCTCGGTGAACGGAGCCAAAGACGTGCGCCGCGTACGTTCTTCCTCCACCACCGGCTTCTCGCTCGTTTGGGTGGAATTCAACTGGAACACCGACATATACCGTGCACGGCAGATTATTTCAGAAAAAATCGCCACGATAAAGGATGAACTGCCGGCCGGCGTAGGCACGCCCACCATGGGACCGCTTTCTTCTATCCTTGGAGAAATGATGATTGTGGGCATCACGGCAGATTCCACTTCCATGCAGGAACTGCGCACCTTGGCGGACTGGACGATCCGCCCCCGCCTGCTGACAATCGACGGCGTGACGCAGGTTTCGGTTCTTGGCGGCGAAGTCAAGGAATACCAAATCCTGCTCAATCCCGACAAGATGAAACATTACAACGTTTCATTGAACGAAGTGATGGAAGCCGTGGAAGGGATGAACCAGAACGCCACCGGCGATATCCTGTACGATTACGGCAACGAATACATCATCCGCGGGATGCTTTCGACCACCGACGTGGATAATATGGGCAAGGCCGTGGTAAAGAACGATAACGACCACCCCATCCTGCTGAGCCATATCGCCAAAGTACAGATCGGGAACCAGACACCCAAGACCGGCGTGGCCTCCGTCTGCGCCCAACCGGCGGTAATCCTCACCATCAACAAGCAGCCGCAGACCAATTCGGTAAAACTTACCAAAAAGATTGACCAGACGTTGGAAGAGCTCGAATATTACCTGCCCGAAGACGTCAAACTCACCACCGACATCTACCGTCAGGCAGACTTCATCACCAACTCCATCAACAACGTCAAGAAATCGCTTTACGAAGGCTGTATCTTCGTGGTGCTGGTGCTTTTCCTGTTCCTGATGAACGTGCGCACGACCGCCATCTCTTTGGTGACCATTCCCATCTCGCTGCTGATATCGATCATCACGCTGCGTATCTTCGGACTCACCATCAACACGATGAGCCTCGGCGGCATGGCGATTGCCATCGGTTCGCTGGTGGATGACGCCATCGTGGATGTGGAAAACGTGTTCAAACGTCTGCGGGATAACCGCTTTCTGCCTATATCCTCGCGCAAGACGTTCATGCAGGTGGTGTTCGATGCCTCCAAGGAGGTGCGTATGCCTATCCTGAACTCCACGCTCATCATCATCGTATGCTTCGTGCCTTTGTTTTTCCTTTCGGGCATGGAAGGCCGGCTGCTCGCCCCCCTCGGCATCGCCTTTATCACGGCCTTGTGCGCCTCTACCCTGGTGGCGCTCACGCTTACGCCCGTGCTGTGCAGCTATCTGCTCAACAAACAGACGGAAAGCGACAAACCTGCACGCCAGCCGTTGCTGAGCCGCCTGCTTAAAAATGGTTACACCAAGGCGCTCGACTGGGCGTTGCAACACCGCGCATGGGTGCTTTCCTGTACCGGCGTACTGCTTATCGTTACCTTGCTGACGTTCTTCAGTCTGGGAAGGAACTTCCTGCCGCCTTTCAACGAAGGCTCATTCACGATCAACGTCAGCACCGTTCCCGGCATCTCGCTGGACGAATCCGACCGCATCGGACGGAAAGTGGAAGAAATCCTGTTGGAAATTCCCGAGATACAGACCGTGGGGCGCAAGACCGGCCGCGCCGAACTGGATGAACACGTGCTGGGCGTGAACAACTCCGAAATCGAAGCGCCTTTTGTGCTGGACAAACGTTCCAAACGCCAGGTGGTGGCCGAAATCCGACGGAAGGTAAAGGACATTCCCGGCATCAACCTCGAAGTGGGCTCGCCCGTCTCGCACCGTATCGACGCCATGCTTTCGGGCACGCAGGCCAACATCGCCATCAAGCTTTTCGGCACGGATCTGAACCGCATGTTCGAATTGGGCAACCAGATCAAGGAAGTGATAGAACCCATCGAAGGGTTGGCCGACCTCAACGTGGAACAGCAGATAGACCGCCCGCAGCTGCAGATCATTCCCAAACGCGAGATGTTGGCCAAATACGGCATTTCCCTGCCTGAATTCGCGCAGATGGTGGATGTGCTGTTGGCCGGCAAGGTGGTTTCGAACGTTTATGAAGGCAACACCTCTTTTGCCCTTACCTTGAAAGCCGATGAGCCTTTCCGCCAAAGTGCCGACAAAATCCGCGCCATCGCCGTCGATGCCCAAAACGGCAAGATTCCTTTGGGGAACATCGCCTATGTGGTTTCGGGTTCAGGACCGAACACGATCAATCATGAGAACGTCTCGCGCAAAATCGTGATTTCGGCCAACGTTTCGAGCGGCGACCTGCACAGCGCCGTAAAAGCCATCCGCCATGCCATTCAGGAAAACATCGAGCTTCCCGAAGGCTACAGCGTGGAATACGGCGGGCAGTTCGAGAGCGAACAGGCGGCCTCACGCGTGCTGTTCTGGACTTCGATGCTCTCCATCCTCATTATCTTCCTGCTGCTGTTCAACCAGTTCAAGAATGCCGTGCAATCGGCGGTCATCCTGCTGAACCTGCCTTTGGCGCTTATCGGCGGCGTTTTCGCCATCAAGCTGAGCGGCGGCAGCCTCAGCATTCCCGCCATCATCGGGTTCATCTCGCTCTTCGGCATCGCCACCCGTAACGGCATTTTGCTTATTGCCCGTTACAACGACTTGAAAATGGAAGGATTCTCGCTCAAACAGTGCATCATGCTCGGTTCCGCCGACCGTTTGAACCCTATCCTGATGACCGCCCTCACCTCCGCCCTCGCCCTTATCCCCCTGGCTATCGGCGGCGACCTGCCCGGAAACGAAATCCAAAGCCCCATGGCGAAAGTAATCCTGGGCGGGCTCATCACCTCCACCCTGCTCAACGGCTTTATCGTTCCCATTTTATATATGATGATTAACCGAAAGGCGTATCCCGGCACCAGCCTGCGCGCTCCCGTGGAATTTTCCGCCCCCAAAACGACCTTTGAATGAAATTGATACGTTATTGTGCCTTGGCGGTTGCAGCCTTGCTGAGCCTGTCTTTACGCGCACAGAACAGCATAGATGACGTACTGCGGCTTATCGAAATCAACAACGCCGCGCTTCAGGCGCTGCGCCACGAAACCGAAGCCCGGAAACTGGAGAACCGCAGCGGCATCGCCCTCGATGACCCGGAAGTGGAGTTCGGCTACCAATGGGGTTCGCCCGCTGCGGTAAGCGACAAGCTGGAGCTGAGCGTTACCCAGAGTTTCGACCTCTCTGCCGTGGTCGGCCTCAAAAGCAAGGTAGCCAAAGAACAGAACAAACTCGCCGATTGGCAATACCAAGCCGAGCGCCGGCAGATTCTGCTGGAAGCCAAGAACCTCTGCCTTGAACTGGTGTATTACAACGCGATAGAAAAAATCCTGGACTCCTATCGGGAACAAGCCCGCCAATTGGTGGAACACCAACGCAAAAGTCTGGAATCCGGTTACGGCAACCGTTTGGAATACAACAATGCCGTTTTGCGTCTGGCCGCCGTGGAAGGCGAATATACCCAAATGGAAACCGGAAAAAGAACGGTGCTGGCCAGACTGACCGCCATGAACGGGGGCGAAACGCCCGAGTTCAACGCCAGTGCCTATGAAGCCCTCGATATGCCGGAAAACTTCGACGATTGGTTTGAAAAGGCTTCCGCCGAAAATCCCGACCTGCAATATGCCGAACAATCGGTTCTCGTGCAAAAGAAGCAATTGGCCTTGTCTAAAAGCCAATGGGCACCGGCCATCTCGTTGGGTTACGCAGGCGAATTCGAAGGCGATGAACGCCATCACGGAATCGCAGTGGGCATCTCACTGCCGCTTTGGGCCAACATGCACCAGGTAAAGCAATCCAAGGCCGCCATGCAGGCCGCCCAATACCGGCAGGAAGACACCCGGCTCCAGTTCCGGAGTTCGATGGAAATCCTCTACCGGCAGACCCTCGGTTTAAAACGGGTGGCCGAAATCTACCGCGCCTCGCTCAACGAATCCGACAACCGCGCCCTGCTTCAGAAAGCCTTAAACGAAGGGAGCATCTCCGTGCTCAGCTACCTGACCGAAATGGATCTCTATTACGAAGCCGTGCAGCGCACCCTGGAAGCCGAAAAAGACTTCCGTCAATCGTACGCCGAATTGAGCGCGTTTGAGTTATAGGCCTATTTTGATTATCTTCGCAATCGCCTTGCCCCTAGCGCAAGGCGATATTTTTTATTTTTCGCATGGAAAACCCGTTCAACAGCATCCAGACACCGGATGACCTCAAAGGCCTTTCGCTCTCAGAATTGGAAGCGGTGGCCGAGGGGTTGCGCGATTACATCATCCGCATGGTTTCCTCGCATCCCGGCCATTTGGGAGCGAGTCTGGGAACGGTGGAACTCACGGTAGCCCTGC
>CAYVJX010000063.1:0-7846 GCA_964451895.1 uncultured Bacteroidaceae bacterium
GGAAATTATCAACAAAGAAAACGGCAAGAGTCCTCCTTGCCGAAAATCGGGAAATCCCGGAATAAACTCATCAATTTGTTTGGATGATTCGGTAAAAACATTGTACCTTCGCAACTGAAAATGTCGTAAAAAAGTATGTTTTTTACGACAAAACAACAACCAAAATGCCAAAACAAAGCATTGACAATAAGATATTAAATGCCATAAATAGAAAAAAGAACGGCACTATACTATTTGCAAGTAATTTTGCGGCTATGGGAGAGCAAAAGACCATCAATAAGGTTTTTGAACGCATCACATTGTCCGGAAAGATAATCCGTCTTGCAAGAGGTATCTATTGCAAACCGAAAGTCGATACCGAGTTCGGCTTCGGAATCGTGTACCCCAGTGTGGATGATGTCGCACAAGCCATTGCCAAAAGAGATAAATGCCGTATCGTGCCGACCGGTGATGCCGCATTGAACAAACTCGGACTCTCCACGCAAGTGCCGATGAATGCGGTCTATCTTACCGATGGTACATCCCGAAGAATAAGTATATATAATGGTAGGGGGATTCTCTTCAAGCGTGTCGTACCCAAACGGCTCAATTTCAAATCGGAGCTTATCATGCTGATTACATTTGCCCTCCAACGACTGGGACAAGACAACGTGAGCGAGGAGCAACTCAACCGTATCAAACAACTACTATCCCATGAACCCAAAGAAGTGATTGCCGAGGACTTGAAACTTGTCCCTGGGTGGATTCGCTCTATAATATTGAATACATTATGAATAAATTTCTTCAACTCCCAGCGGATACGCGCCGTACCATTTACGAACAAGTCAGCCTGCGGTTGGGCATCGATGCCCCTAAGGCGATAGAAAAGGATATTTGGGTAACAGGGATTCTACAAGCGGTCTACACATTGCCCTATGCGGATAGACTGGTTTTCAAAGGCGGATCTTCTTTGAGCAAGGTGTGGAATTTGATTTCCAGATTCTCGGAGGACATTGACCTTGCCATCGACCGAAGTGTTTTCGGTTTAGAAGGCGACCTGTCCAAGAAGCAACTGAAGAAACTGCGTAAGGCCTCATCGCTGTTTGTCAAGGATGTCTTTGCTCTGGATTTGCAAGGAATCCTCAAGGAAAAAGGACTCGCCAACCATTGCACAATAAGGCCGGAACCGGACGGCGAAGGGGATGCAACCTATCCGGAACCACGTAAGGTGCATATATCTTACGAATCTGTCTTTGAAAATACCGGTCCCGATTATCTGCAATCCGAAGTATTGCTGGAAATCGGTGCAAGGTCGTTGTTCGAGCCTACTGCTAAGGCCAAAGTAAAATCTTTGGTGGGTAAAAATTCCACGATAGACACTACCGTTGCGGATGTGGACATCATCTCGGCCGCGCCGGAAAAGACCTTTTTGGAAAAAGCATTCCTGCTTCACGAACTGTTTACCACCAACGATTGCCGCCATGCCAACCGCAAATCACGCCATCTTTACGATTTGATGAAAATGATGGATGAACCTTTTGCACAAAAAGCCGTCAGCGATGATGAGTTATGGAACAACATCCACCATCACAGGGAGTTGTTCACGTCCATCAAGGATGTGGACTATACACCGGACATACGCAAACGTATCGTCCTGTTGCCCCCTGAAAAAGTGTTGAAAGTATGGCAAGATGACTATAATGCCATGCAGGAGTCTATGATATATGGTGAGCATTTTACCTTTGAACAACTGCTTTTGAAAATAGAGGAGTTACAGACTCGATTCCGTTCTATTATCATTTCTTAAAGCACCGTTAATTTGCCTGTAGCCGTCCACAAGCCCTTGCCGTCGCGCACACGCACCACATAAGTGCCCGGCTGCCAGGAGGCCCGCAGCGTGTGTACCGCACGGAACGCCCGCTCATAGATAGGCTTGCCCGTGCCGTCGAACACCTCGATAACGCCCTCCGCCTCCGGCCGGCCGCTCACGCTCACCTGCACCTCTCCGCCCTGCGCCGTGGGGTTGGGGCGCAGTTCCAAGGCTATTTCCTTGGGGTAGCCCTTACGCTTCACGCCGCAGCTCATCAGCTTCTGTCCGTCCGAGGCGCGCTGCAACAGCACCGCATAGATGTCCGATGAGCGCAGGTAGGGTTTGGCATAGTAATACGGTCTTGTCTCCCCTTCTATCGGCTCCCCGTTCCTGTACCACTGGTAGCCTGTAAAGTCGTAGCCTCCGTTGTACTCCGCCGACAGCACCGCCAACACGTCGTTCCATTTCTGCACGATGATGTTTGACGGGTACGGTATCTCAAAACTCAGCGTTTCTTCCGCCACGTAGCAGCCCGTGCCGTCGGCCTGCCACAGTTGCAGCCCGTAGCGGTCGGCTCCTGCGGAGGGCGGCAGCGGCAGCCGCACCGTCTGTTTTCCCGTGCCCACCGCCAGCACCGTGTCGCGGAAGCCCGCCGACAAGGCCGCCGGGTCGAATCTAAGCCGCAGGTGTTTCGGAGCGCCCGTTTCGATGCCGTAAGAGAAAGCGATTTCCTCCGCGCCGCAGGGCGGCGCTATCGTGTCCAAGACCATAAGCCGCGCCGCGTTCTCCTTGCCCTGCACATAAAGCCGCAGCACGCTGTCGCAGCCCTCCGCACTCCGCAACCATATCTCATGCTCGCCCGCACCGTAGGCCTCCCCGTTGTAGATTACCGGCAAGGAATCGCCGCACACCTCGTAGCGCAGCACGCTCTCCGCAGGGACTCTCTCGGTGAACACCGCCTCCACCGTGCAGTCGCCATGCAGGTTCTGCAACACATAGCGGTTTTGCGGAGATACCGCCATTCCATCTATCCGCAGGCTGTCCAGTCGGTAACATGAAAATGCCGTGAATGCAAGCACCAGCGAGGCATCCTCGCGCAGCACGGTGTCCGTCACGTTGGCCGTCCCCTCTCCGCGCACCTCCACACGCACCCGGTAATGACGCCAACGCCGCGACAATATATACTCATATACGCTGTCACAGCCGTTCACCGTAACAAGGTTCTCGGTATGCGTTCCGAAATCCTGTATCAACCTGTCTCCCACCATATGGGGCAAGTCCTCGATATAGCAACTGTCGGTGTAGATGGTGTGATAGACGGGATTTATCTCCACATGCAGATGATAGAGGGTGTCCGTGCCGCCCTTGTACGGATCAACCACCTTATCGGTATAGTCACTCGTTACATGTACTATCATCAAGCCACCTGGCTTGTACAGCTTCGCATCGCCGCAGGATTGCAAGGTATCGTAAAAATGCCGTTCTCGGTGGATATACAGCGTATCCAACTTCACATACGTAACGCTGTCGCAGCCGTGCACGGTCTGATAGCGGTGCAGTTCCGTGAGCCCGAATTGACGTATCGTGTCCTTGCCGTAGATGTACGGCAGGGAATCGCGCTCCACGGCGGCCTGATGCACCACCTCGCGGTAGGTGGGGTAATGATGCAGATACATCCTGTATATCGTATCATACTCCGCCGAGGCCGTTTCCACCACCTCGTAATTCCAGCCCTCGTTCCGCGCGTAGGTGTTTATCATCTTCACCGAATCACCGGGACAAACCGTATCCGAGCGCAAATCCTGATACACGAGGCGCGAGGCCGGCACGGTCAGATATACGTGCTTATTGAAATCCTCTTTCCACGCCTCTATCCTAACCGTGGTGTCTTTCGGCACAGGGTGGCGCACATAGCCCACATTCCCCTCTATCCGTATCACATCCTCGTTCGTTGAAATCCACCGCACCCCGTAGTTCGTGTCCACATAGAACGGAAGCGTCACGCTGTCCGCATTCTCCCCCGGATAGAGCAGTATCGGCGAGGCCGCCAAACGCCCTGGCCTCTCGTCCATATGCCGCAGACGCGGATAGAAACCGTCCTCGAAAATAAAGTCTTCTTCGGCGCTGTCGCCCATCAAACTCCGCATAAAGGCCGCATCTATCAGTTGGCGGCTTTCGAGGTTGTAACCCACCGCACCATAAGTCGGCATTTTCGTTTCGGGTGCAAGATTTTTGTCGTTGAAATAAGGGGAGAATATGGGTTGCGTTGTCCCATCCGGCACTAATATCAAATTCGGCATCCGTCCGAAATTGAACACATACGAAATACGTTTATTCGTATCTGTTCCTATAAAGGCATAGCTGGGAAGTTCCTTTAAACGGGGGATTGCCTCAAGACTTACACTCCCCCAGTTTATTAAATTTTTTGCATTTTGGGGGATACTAAATGCAGCAGGTTCTGGAGGTTCTTTCCAAGTGAGATACTCCCTTTCACAATCTCCAAAATTTATACAATCATGGGAGGTAACCGTATCGGCTGAATTTTCCGTAAAATAAAAAATCGGAAACTCCGTACCCTGAGTCGGATTTGCCGTACATCTGACAAAAGAACAAGGATAAGTTTCCCCAAAATAACGCCCCCACGTAATTCCACTCAAAATATGCAGATCACTTATTATGATATTGTGGCGAGGGTACTGCCATAGAATGCTATTTTTAAAAGTTTTATTGTTGCCGTTTAAACTATTGCATTCAGGCAGAGTGGTTAAAGCAAATCTATCTTTTTCTTTGGCTACACTCTCTATATTATTCTGTATACTTATCATTTCAAACCTTCCAACATATTCAGCTCCATATATGTCAGAGGCACTATATATCTGACAATAGCGAGCATCCCTACTCTTGTATGGGATAGTATATCCTTCAAAACTCTTGTCTGGCCAAGGCTGTACCTCTTTGAATATGAAAAAATAACGCAAATTTATATTGTCCTGACACTGAAAATGAAGTGAATCATCCCTTTCTGCATATATCCTTTCTTGGGGTATCTCGTTAATTTTCCCCGATGTATCTTCTACTTCTATCTTCTCCAAATAATATTGCGCACCCGGTTTGATAACAAAATCTATGTTTTCCCCTCCGTCTTTCACATCAAAATTCACACAAGAATCAGCCGAAGAATTTATCTCATTGGAAAGACTCGTTACTACCCGTACATAGCCCTCACCTTCTACAGAAAGACACCGTTTCTGTGTTTGGGCAAAACATGTAAAACCTAATACCAAGAGTGCGCCAATCAAAGGCAGGCGCACTCTTGTTACGATATTTACCACCATAAAGTAACTTTACCGCTTAATCAACTTTTTGGTTGCCACAACGGAGTTATCCACTAAAAAGCGTACAAAATATATACCCGCGGGCATAGTTGACATATCAACCGTTTTTTGTGTCAATCCTGATTACTCTGCCCATCACAAAAGAAGAGCTTACAAATATACTGATTTTCTTTCAATAAACATCAATTCCATAAAAAACGTATCTTAGCCGCCGTTAAATTATGACACCGAAATATTATCACGCCTATTTTTCCAAGCCTGGAACGGCTCTTGCCCAAGCGGAGGCAGGTTTGCTCGCCTATTTGAAATCTTTGAAAGACAGCAAGCTGAGCCCTGTAAAAGTTTATGTGGCCTTGGGTGCGGTTCCCTCAGAAGGGTTGGCGGCCTACCAAAAACATCTGGTGCAGATTATCGGGGATGCCCTGGCGCAGCAGACACCTGCCCTTACCGCCGTGGTGCAGCCTCCCGTTGACCACAGCCCTTTGCTGGCCGAGATATGGTGCGTGCAGGGCAACGAAACCTGCCGTTTCCATTCGGTGGAAGGCCTTCCGCATGTTCTCATAACGCACAAAGGCATCACCGAACTTTGGAGTTCCGGCTTCGTGGCCGAATCCGCCGAAGTTTCTTTTGAAAAACTCTCCGCCTTATTGGAACGCTTCGGTTTTACCTACGACGATATTTTCCGCCAATGGAACTACGTGGGCCATATTCTGGAAGAGAACGCCATAAACGGCAAAAAGGTTCAGAATTACCAGTACTTTAACGATATACGGGCCGTCTATTACCAACGGAAACAAAACAGGGAGCAATATCCCGCCGCCACCGGCATCGGCATGGATTTTCCCGGAACCTGCCTCGATTTCGTGGCGGTCAAGGCCGCCCCCGGTGTTTCCGTGCGCAACCTGCCCATCCGGAGCGCCGTGCAGACAGATGCCTACCGCTACCAAGACCATGTTTTAGTGGGCGAAAGCGTGGTGCTCGCCGCCAAGAACGCGCCGCTGTTCGAACGCGGCCGCTGCCTGCTGTCTGAAAACGGCGGCATCGCCATGATTTCCGGAACGGCATCCATCAAGGGAGAAGAAACCGTTGACCTGAACGACATCCGCCGACAGACCGCCAATACCCTGCGGTTTATCGGCGATTTACTGGAAAAAACGCCTTCCGCCCGCTGCCGCCGCGCCCGCCTTTATGTAAAGAGAGGTCAAGACCCGCAAGAGGCCGTGCGCATCTTCCGGCAGGCTTACCCCGAAGACTGTGTGTGCACCGCCGTATTCGCCGACATTTGCCGGAACAATCTTTTGATAGAAATCGAAACGGACTGGGAATTATAAACGCCGCATCACCTGTTCCACCATCGTGTTTTTCCAAGACAGATAGTCGCCGGCCAGGATATGTTCCCGCGCCTGCCCCACCAGCCAGAGGTAAAAGGCCAGGTTGTGCAGACTGGCGATCATGGCCGCCAGATGTTCCTGGGCGTGGAAAAGATGCCGCAGGTAGGCTTTTGTATAGAGCGTGTCCACATAGCTGGCGCCGTCTTCTTCGATGGGCGAGAAATCATCCGCCCATTTCTTGTTCTTCATGTTCATGATGCCGTTTTTGGTGAACAGCATCGCGTTGCGTCCGTTCCGGGTCGGCATCACACAATCGAACATATCCACCCCTTGGGCGATGCCTTCCAAGATGTTTTCGGGCGTTCCCACGCCCATCAGGTAACGGGGTTTGTTCTGCGGCAGGATGTCGCAGACCAGTTCGGTGAGCTCATACATGATTTCCTTGGGTTCGCCCACCGAAAGACCGCCGATGGCGCAGCCGCCCGCCACTTCCACCGAAGCGGCTTTCTGTGCCGAGACCTTGCGCAAGTCGGCATAGACGCTTCCCTGCACGATAGGGAACAAGGTCTGGCTGTAGCCGTATAGAGGCTCGGTCTCGGTAAAGCGTTTCACACAGCGGTCCAACCACTTATGAGTCATATCCATCGACTTCTTCGCGTAGCCGTATTCGCAAGGGTATGGCGTGCATTCATCAAAGGCCATCATGATGTCGGCCCCGATGCAACGTTCTATATCCATTACCTTTTCGGGCGTAAAAAGATGCTTGGAACCGTCTATGTGGGAGCGGAACTCCACGCCTTCTTCGGCGTTTATCTTGCGCGTTCCCGCCAACGAATACACCTGAAAACCGCCGCTGTCGGTAAGCATGGGGCGGTTCCAGGCGTTGAACTTCTGTATTCCGCCGGCTTTCCGGATAATGTCCAGCCCCGGACGGAGATAGAGATGATACGTATTGCCCAATATGATCTGCGCCTTGACATCCTCTACCAAATCAACGGCCTGCACCGCCTTTACCGAGCCTACCGTACCCACGGGCATGAAAATGGGGGTCTGTATTTTGCCATGGTCGGTGGTGATCTCTCCGGCCCGCGCCTTGCTGCGGCTGTCTTTCGCCTGAACCTCAAACTGCATATTTGTCTGTCTTTTGTAAAGGGTCAAAGATAACTTCTCACAGAGGATATTGCAAACAGGGAGGTATTCTATCCAAACTCTGACGTGCAAACAGCACATATCCAACACACAACCCTCAATGCACATCGACCGTCTAAATCTCATAAAAAAATAGAGATTTAGACACCTGACGTGCAAACAAAATGCAAAACAAACAACAATTCAATTATTTCAACACTACCAAACAGAACAAAAGTTTTGCTTTTGCTCTCAACTTATTT